>JAGDWA010000093.1:3956-8640 GCA_023269735.1 Thermofilum sp. | reverse complement strand
GCGTAGAAGAGCGGCCACGCCACCGTCGAGCCGAGGCTCCAGCCGACGTTCATCGCGGCGCTCACCGCCGCGTACCTCCTCACGGCGCGCTCGCGGTCCTCTAGCACCTCGGCGAGGGCGAGGTTGTAGAGGGTGGCGGTGGCGAAGGAGTACAGGGCGCCGCCCAGCAGGGCCAGCGCGAGGCTCCGCGGCGGCAGCAGTAGCGCTAGGCCCAGCGCAGCCAGCGCGGCGAGCAGGGCGGCCCGCCGCGCGCCGGTGGGCCAGCCCGAGCTCGCGGCGACGAATGCCGGCACGAGCGCGAGGCTCTCGACGGCCGCCAGAAGCACGAGGGCCTCGACGCCGAACGCGTCCACGCCGATCATCGGCCTGGTCAGGGCTAGGTACACGGCGTCGGCGACGCTCACGAGCCCCAGGCCTACGAGTACGCGCCTGAGCATGAGGAACACCTCCCGGGAGGGCTCGTGTGCGCTGAGGGGGGCCCGGAGGGGTGGGAAAGGCCATCCAGGGGTATTTAAGCTTTGCCCTCTCCCGGGCGGAGCTCTGCGACCCGCTTCAGCGGCCCCCAGCTGGTTACCGCCGGGCTCCGACCACGCGGCAGGAAAGGCATTTAGCGCGCGGCGCCACGCTGGTCACGTGAGGCGCTCCCTCCTGCTGGTCGTAGGCCTCGCGTCGGCGGTCGCCCTGGCGGCGGGCTACGCCCTCTACCGCACCCTTGTGGCGCCGGAGCTCCCGCGCCTGGACGGGGCGCGCGTGCTGGTCCTCGTGGCGGAGAGGTACAACCACCTCGAGTACAGCTACGTCGTCGACGCCCTGAGGAGGCAGGGGGCGAGGGTCACTGTGGCCTCCTTCAGCCTGGACACCGTCAACTCCTACGACGGGGGTAGCGTGAAGCCCGACGTGACCTTCGACAGGGTGAGGCTGGACGAGTTCCACGCGATCTACATCCCCGGCGGCTACGCCCCCGAGAGGCTGGCGGAGAGCGAGCTGGTCCTCAACATCGTGAGGGAGGCGAGGAGGAGGGGCCTCGTGCTAGCAGCGATATGCCACGGCCCCCTCGTGCTGGCCAGGGCGGGCGTCATCGAGGGGGTGAGGGTGACCGGCTACTCGGCCGTGCTGGACGAGCTCCGGAGGGCGGGCGGCGTGGTGGTGGCGGAGGCGGCGGTCCGCGACGGCTACGTGATCACGGGCACCGACCCGAGCGCCCTGCCGCGGTTCACCAAGCTGCTCGCCGAGGCGATCGCCGAGAAGCTCGGCGGGAGGTGAGGCGGAGACCCTCAGGATGGGGTAGCGGCGCTACCCGAGCCCCCGCTAGGGGCTCCACGCGGCTGCCCCCCTCCGCTCAGCTTCCTGAGCGTGAGGCCGACGATTATGGAAGCGTAGGCGTGGAGCTTGTACGCCTCGACTCGGTCGCCGTACTCGATCACGACCTTCCTCGCCAGCTCCCTAAACTCGTAAGCCTCCTCCAGCGTGAAGTCCCCCGGCTCCTTCCTGAGGAAGGCCCTCAGCTTCTCCCACTCCTCCTTCGTGAGCGGGTTCGCGACAATCTCAGCCAGCCGCGCCGCCTCACCCTTTAAGAGCCTCACCTCCCCCTCCTCCAGCAGCCCCTTCAGCGAGAGGTACTCGAGCAGGAGCTCTTGGTAGCCGGTGAAGGCCCTCAGCACGCGCGAAACTCTCCCACCCACGTAAGCCCCCAGCCTCTCCTCCGCCGACGAGAGCTCGCCCCTCAGCGAGGCTACCGAGGCCTCCAGGGACGCGAGCCTCTCGCCCAGGGAGGCCGACACCTCCCTCAGCGAGCCCAAGCCGCCGCTGAGCGACTCGACATCGCCCTTCAGGGCGGCTACGTCCCCCTTGAGCCCAGCTACGTCGCCCTTCAGGGCGGCGACATCCTCCTTTAGCGATGTGACTTCGCCCCTCAGCACGATGAAGCCGTCCCTGAGCGAAGCGAAGCCCTCACTCAGCGCAGCGAAGCCGTCCTTCAGCGCGGCCACCTCGACCCTGAGCGCAGAGACGTCGCCCTTCAGCGATGCGAGCTCGGCCCCGAGGGACTCGACCCTCGACTCGACTGATGCCACCCTCGACTCAACCGATGCCACCCTCGACTCGAGCAGCGCGATCTTCCTCCCCAGCGCGTAGGCGGCGCCCACGACAGCGGCTACGCTGGCCGCGGCCCCCGCTAGGCTGGCTATCAAGCCCAGCTCAGCTGCCACGCGCTAAGGGGGCGCGGGAGCATATCAAGCTGACGGCGGGGCCCCACACCAGCGGGCTGAGGCCCCCTCCCGCATTTTTTCGCGCATCCTCTCAAGCGGTCGCTGGAAGCCGTTGAGGTCCCATCAGAGTCGGAACGCCCTCGCTGAGCGGGTCACCAGCCCTGCGGTAACCTGCGGTCAGGCCTGGATCCTGGCTTTCTTCTTCCACTCGATGTACCTGAGCAGGTCGTCGCGGAGGGCGGTGAGGAAGCTCTGGGCGCAGGCCTTGTGGTCGACCGTCCACTCGCCGGTCGCCGAGGACGCCACGACCCTCACGGTCTCGCCCGGCCTCCTGGGGACGTAGACCCTCGCGACGTACATCGCCGCCCTCTCGGAGCGGAAGCTGACGAGCAGCTCGACCTCCTCGACCCTGCCCTCCCTCCTCCTCACCGTGGCGCGCATGTAGAGCGGGCCCCAGCTTAGGGGCGGCGGCCTGTTGACGAGCGACGAAACGTACCGGGCGAACTCCTCCGCGTCGCCGGTGATCCTGAGGGGGATGTAGGCCTCGGCCATGTCCTCGTAGATCCTCACCTCGGCCGCCTTCCGCAGCATCATCCTGCTCGGGACGACCCTGAGCGCAGCCCCCCTCGCCGGGAGCGCGCTGCCGATGACCGACGGCACGATGGCCACGAGGATGCTGGCGAGGACGGGGCTGAGGGGTGAGGGCTTGACGGCGAGGGCCCTCGGCATCAGGCCCTGCAGGAACTGGCCCAGGATGAAGCCGGCCACGCCCCCGAGAACCCCGTAGCTCATGCCCTCAACGAGCACGATGGCCGAGACGTAGGCGGGGCTCGCGCCCAGGGCGCTGGCGGTGGAGTACTCCCTCCACCTCTCGTGCATCGAGCCGAGGAGGGAGACGGCGACGCTCAGCGCTGACAGCAGCAGCACGATCGCGAACTCCGGCACGGCGGCAGCCTGGGCGAACTCGCCCACGATAACCGCGCACTCGCTGCTCCCGCCGCCCGACCTGCAGGCCCTGTAGGACTCGTAGGCGAAGGTGGTCACCTGGGCCCCGCCCTGCGTCGTCGTGTTGCCGCTCCACACGTAGCTCATCCTGACCAGCTGGTCCCTGAAGCCGGCCGGGGGCTCGCCGGCCAGCAGCACCCTGTAGACCTGGGCCCCCGGCGGCGCCAGCTGCGCTGGGACGACGACCACCTCCCGGGCCCCCGAGACCTCGGCGAGCGGAGCCCCGTCGATGGGGGCGGGGGGCTGGCCGTCGTCGAAGACGGCCTCGACCCTCACGGGCCTTCCGGCCACGTAGATCGTCGAGCCGGGCGTCACGTTGAGCCTGGCCGCCAGGCTGCTCGACACCGCCGCGCCGCTCAAGCGCGTGGCGTTCGTCGCCACGACCAGCGCCAGCGCCCTCGCGGCGCCGGAGGACACGGGGGCTCGGCCCACCTCCACGACGTAGACCCCCCTCACCCACTCGAGGCTGGAGAGCCACTTGACCTCGCCCGGCGTCAGCGGCAGGTAGGTCTCGGTGACCACGTACTCGTTCGCCTGGTCCATCCCCCTGAAGATGTACGTCGAAACGGTCAGGTGCCTGCTCACGCTGAGCCCCTCGAAGCTCGAGGGGTAGGCCTCCACCCTCGTCACGGTCACAGTGCCGAGGGCGAGGAAGGCGCTGGCAGCGGACGTGACGGCGGCGACCGTGGCGACGGTGAGCAGCGCGCGCAGCTTCCTCTCCCTCATGCTCTTCACGGAGTACCAGAAGAGGTCGCTGAGCGCCGTCCCCCTGGCCCCCAGCACGAAGGCGGCGACCACCGCCAGGCCCATCACTGCCACCACGAGGGCGAGCAGCGTCGAGGAGGGGGGCGCCCTCCGCAGGAGGCTGGGGTCGAGGTAGGTGAGGGCCACCCTGGCGTAGGGGATGAGCGCGAGCTCGAGGGTCACGAGCGCAGCGAAGACGAGCGCCGCCACGGCGCCCCTGCCGGCGAGGTTGCCGAGGATCAGCGACAGGAAGAGCGTGAACGTGAGCAGGAAGAGGAACGAGGGGACGCTGTCGGACTTCACCTGGCTGAGGGAGTCGAGGGACGAGGCGGCCTTGGCCAGGCCCCTCTCCAGCAGCGCCCCACCCACCTCGAAGTCGCCGCTCCTGAAGGCACCCTCGCTCTCCCTGAGCAGGAGGATCGCGAAGTCCACGTCGCTCAGGTACTCATCGGCGCGGAAGCCGACGCGCGACAGCAGGCTCCGCTCGCTGGCGGCGTAGGCCTCCAGGGCCTCCCTCAGCCCCCTGACCAGGAAGTAGGCCAGGCTGGCGTTGGGGTCGCCGTAGCGCACGGCGAAGCTGACTGTGAGGCCCCTGGCGAAGCCGGTCCTCTGCGCCAGCCCGAAGCCGGCGAGCCTGCCGAGGAGCCTGCCCACACCGGACCTCTCGCTGACCTCTGCGGCCAGCTGGACCTGCCCGCCCTCCGGCACGACCACGTAGGCGGCGCCCC
>JAGDWA010000093.1:1118-3946 GCA_023269735.1 Thermofilum sp. | reverse complement strand
GACCCCCGGCGCCGCCCGCCGGCTAGCGGGCCTCGAAGAGCAGCACGCTGACCCTACGGCCCCCCTGGTAGGTTGCGAGGTCCCTGGCGAGCGCGAGCCCCGCCCTCTCCGCCGCCCTCATGGCGGCCCACTTGTAGGGGGTCACCAGGCACGCCCGCGCGCCAGGGCGAGGAGCGTCGCGCCGCCCACGCTCTGGGTCAGGTTGACGGCGACCACGCCGGCCCTCCTGACCACCAGCTCGAGCACCATCGAGCCCCCCTCCAGCCTTGGTGCGACGCTCACCCTGGCCGCCACACCGTCGCTGACGGGAACCAGCACTACGGTGGCGGAGGGCCTGAAGGCCCACCACAGCTGCAGGTCTCCGGTCCAGCTGACGCTGAGGTCGCCGCGCACGGCAACCACGGCGTAGCCGGGGGGCGTGCGCACCTCCGTCAGGCTGGGCAGGCTGCCCTCCACCGGGAGCCGGCACACTCCGCCCACGGGCTGGCACTCCAGCGTCGGGCCCCCCTCGCCGAAGGAGAGCCGCAGCGTGGCGTTGGGGGGCAGGTCGCCGCTGACGCGGACCACGAGCTGCCTCTGCTGCTGGGCCCAGGCGGGCGGCAGCAGGACGGCGAGCAGCGCCAGGGCCGCCAGCCAGCTCCTCACGAGGGATCCGAGGCGCATGCTCCGCTTAAAGCTTTTGTTCTTTACTAAAGTAAGTTTCTTAGGCACGCCCCTCCTTCTCCCCCGAGAGCTTCTCGACGAGCTCCTTGGCGTACGAGTAGCTGATCCTCCCCTCGCTCACCATGATCTCGGCGACCCTGTCGACGAGGTCGCCCGTCGCCCCCGCCATCATGGCCAGGTTCCTGGCGTGGAGCCTCATGTGGCCCCTCTGGATCCCCTCCGTCGCGAGCGCCCTCAGGGCCGCGAAGTTCTGGGCCAGGCCGACGGCGCCCATCACCTCGGCCAGCTCCTTCGCGCTCCTCACGCCCAGGATCTTCAGCGCGACCCTGGCCACCGGGTGCGTGCTTGCGGCGCCGCCCACGGTGCCCACCGCCATCGGCATCTCCAGCGTCCCCACGAGGTTGCCCCCCTCGTCCTTCTCCCACACGCTCAGCGGCTTGTACCTGCCGTCGCGGGCCGCGTAGGCGTGGGCGCCCGCCTCTATCGCCCTGTGGTCCTGCGCGGTCGCGAGGGCCACCGCGACCACGCCGTTCATGATGCCCTTGTTGTGGGTCGCCGCCCTGTAGGGGTCGGCGGCCGCGAAGGCCCAAGCGTCCAGTATCGCGTCGACGACCTCCTCGCCGCCCACGTCCTCCTTGTACACCCTAACCCACGACCTCACGAGCCTCCTGTCCGCCAGGTTGGAGACGATCCTGAGGAGGACCCTCCCGCCGGTGATGCTCTCGACGAGCGGCGCAACCCTCTCCACCATGCTGTTGACGGCGTTGGCCCCCATAGCGTCCCTCACGTCGACCAGCAGGTGCACGATGAGCATGGGGCCCCGCGGCGTCTCCAGGACCCTCGCCTCGACGTCCTTCGCGCCGCCGCCCAGCTTCACCAGCGTGCTGTGGACCTCGTTGGCCCTCTCGATGATCTCCTGCTTGCGCTCGAGGACCAGCGCGCGGGCGTAGTGGGGGTGCCTCAGGCCCACCACCTGGATCTGCCCGATCATGATCGGCTCGCTCGCCACCGACCTTATGCCGCCGTCCCTCCGCATCAGGCGCGCCGCGTTGCACGCTGCCGCCACAACGCTCGGCTCCTCGATCACCATGGGGACCATGTAGTCCCTGCCGTTGATGAGGAAGTTGACGGCGACGGCGAAGGGGTAGCTCATCGCGCCGATCACGTTCTCGACCATCCTGGTGGCGACCGCGGGGTCGAGGTTGCCGAAGTTGCTGAGCAGCCTCACCTCCTCCTCCGTGAGGCCCGCGAACTCCGCCACGATCCGCAGACGCTCCTCCATCGGCTTCCTGTGGAAGTCGGGGATCCGGGAGGTCCTGGCGCCCTCCACGCGGGGAGCGCTGCCTCCGGGTACATAAGCGCGCCGCGGTGCCGCTAGCCGGCGCCGAGGTCGCGAAGCCTGGCGACGAGCGTCCGCTCCACCTCGGAGACCTCGGCACCCCGGACCTCGGCGTCGAAGGGGAGCTCGCCGGGGTCGGGCGGGTACTCGAGGTAGCCGGCCACCACCGGCGAGGGGGGCACCTCCAGCTCCAGCCTCAGCAAGCCCCCCTCCACCACCACGTAGCGGGCGGCCGGCTCACCGACCAGCGAGAGGGCGCCCAGGGAGCCGAGGATCCTGAACCCGGGGGCCAGCGGCCCCACCACCGCCCTCAGGCCCCCCTCCCTCGCAGCCTCGAGCTCGACGGCGGGGCCCCTCGCGCGCCAGCGGGCGACGCGCGCACTCAGGCGGGCCTCCCCATCGAGGTCCAGCCTCACTCCGAAGGAGTACACCACGCGGTCGCCGAAGGGGCGGGGGTAGGCGTCCACGCGCCAGGCGGCCCCCCTCTCGTCCGCGCTATCGGGCCGCCTGGGCCAGAAGCCCGTGACGGCGACGCCCCCCTTGAGGCGGACGACCAGCTCGGCCCCCTCGATGGGCTCGTCCGCCGTCAAGTACACGATGGAGCTCCTGTAGCGCGGCGGCTCCGCGTCGGCCTCCACGTGGACCTTCAGCCTGACCGCCGCCATCGGGCTGCCGCTACCCCGCCCGGAAAAGCGTTTTACGCAGGAGCCCTCCCCCGGGCCGCGTGGAGCTGAGGGAGGAGTTCCTCAGGGCCTACCTCGGGGCCCTCACCGACCTCAGAGTCCTGACCGTCGGCCTCTCGAAGATCGCGTCCGAGGAGGCGGCG
>JAGDWA010000093.1:0-1108 GCA_023269735.1 Thermofilum sp. | reverse complement strand
GAGGGGCCCGCAGCCGACGCGCTGAGGAAGCTCTACTCCCTCCTCGGTGCGGAGGCGGAGGTGTCCGCCGGCGAGCACGAGGTCGAGGTTAGGGTGCGGCACCCCTGCCCGCTGTCCTGGCCCGGCTGCGAGGAGCTGTGCCCGCTCCCCCACATCTCCTCGGTGTACCTGTCGGCGCTGGGCAGGTGGTACCCAAAGAGGGTGGGCATGGCCTTCGTCGAGGTCGCGGAGGGGGCTTGCAGGTTCACGCTCGTCAGGGTCGAGGGGGGAGAGCGGGAGGGGGGCGACACCGGCTAATACCGCCGCCGAGCCACCCCCCTGTGAAGGTCTTCATCATGACTGACTTGGAGGGGGCCACCGGCGTCGCCGGCAGGTGGGAGGACTTCAACCCGGGCGGGAGGCTCCATGAGGAGGCGAGGAGGCTGCTGACGGGCGACGTGAACGCCGCGGTCGAGGGGGCGCTGAGGGGCGGCGCCACCGAGGTCGTCGTGCTCGACGGGCACGGGGCCGCTTTCAGCATCCTTCTGGAGCAGCTCCACCCGGCGGCCAAGCTGATACGGGGCAGGAGGGTGCTCGAGATGGAGGGGCTCGACGGGAGCTTCGGCGCCGTGCTGGCGGTGGGAGCCCACGCGATGGCGGGGGCGCCCATGGCGCTGCTCTGCCACACCCTCTCCCACACCGACATCTACGAGATACGGGTCAACGGGGAGCCGGTCGGTGAGGTCGGCCTCTGGGCTTACATCGCCGGCGAGCACGGGGTACCCCTCGCCATGGTCGCCGGCGACGCCGCGGCCGTCGAGGAGGCGAGGAGGCTGCTCGGCGGCGTGGAAGCCGTGGCCGTCAAGCGGGCGACCAGCATGTACGCGGCCGAGTGCCTCCACCCCAGCGCGGCGCGCAGGCTGATCAGCGAGGCGGCCGAGAGGGCCGTGAGGAGGGTCATGGCCGGCGAGCTCGAGCCCCTGAGGCCCGCGGGGGAGGTGGAGGTCGAGGTGGTCTACATGCTACCCGCTGCGGCGGACAGGGCCTCGAGGCGGCCCGGCGTGAGGCGCGTCGACGGGAGGACGGTGGCCTACCGGGGGAGGAGCGTCGAAGAGTGCCTCTCCATGCT
>JAGDWA010000005.1 GCA_023269735.1 Thermofilum sp. | reverse complement strand
CTTTACCCCCCACTCGCGGCAGCAGGGATATTAAGGCGAAGGATCGCCATCGGAGTGTGAGGACGGGCCCTAGTACGCGCCTGAAGGGCAAGAGGGTGGCCTTCATCGTATCCCATGAGTTCGAGGACGTGGAGCTCCTCTACCCGTTCCTGAGGCTCAGCGAGGAGGGGGCTGAAGTTACGATCATACCCGTGAGGGTCGGCCTGCCCCCCCGCCCAGCGATCCCCGGCAAGCCCGTCACCGGCAGGTACGGCACGCCCGTGCCGCTCGAGGTCTTTGGCGAGGGCGTGAGGTACGTGGTAAGGGAGCTGGAGCAGGTGAGGCCCGAGGACTTCGATGCCATAGTGATACCCGGCGGCTTCTCACCCGACCACCTGAGGGTGGAGGAGAGGGTCCTTGAGTTCGTCAGGCGCGCTTACGCCGCGGGGAGGGTCATCGCTGCGATATGCCACGGGCCCCAGGTCCTCATCTCGGCCGGGCTCGTGAGGGGTAGGAGGGTCACCGCCTACAGGGCCATAAGGGATGACCTCGTGAACGCCGGCGCCATCTTCGTCGACGAGCCCGCCGTCCGGGACGGCAACATAATCACCGGGAGGGTACCCGACGATCTGCCGGAGTTCTGCGCGCTCATCATAGAGGCCCTCTCCGAGCGCAAGTGACGGCGGCCGTACCAGACCCCTCCCCCTTTTTCTCTCCCCCTTCCGCCTTCAGCAGCCTTCGCGCCGCCTCGAGCCGGGACCTGGCCCCCGCGATCAGGTACCGGTAGTCGCTGCCCAGCGCGATCAGCTTGAACCCGAGCTTTAGCGCGAAGGCCAGGGCGTCGTCGTCGGCGCAGTACATGCCGCCTGGGACCCCCGTGGCGCGGGAGGCCTCGGCCAGCCTCTCGATCGCCCTCCTGACCGGCTCCTCCCTCCAGGACCTGCATCCGAGGGAGAACGAGAGGTCGTTGGGCCCCACGAAGAAGGCGCTCACGCCCTCCACCGCCAGTATCGACTCCGCGTTCTCGACCGCCTCCCTCGTCTCCAGCTGGACCACCACCAGGACCTCGTCCGCCCTCTCGAAGTACTCGGCCGCCGCCAGCCCGTACCGCGCCGCCCTCCGCGGCCCCACGCCCCTGATGCCGCGAGGCGGGTACCTGGCCGACCTAACGGCCAGCTTGGCGTCCTCGGCCGTGCTGACGTGGGGGATGAGCAGGCCCGCCGCCCCCAGGTCGAGGACCCTCTTCGCGTAGACCGGGTCGTTGGCGGGAACGCGCACGAGCGGGGTCGCGTCCCCCCTGACGGCCATCAGCATGTGCTCCAGCTCCCTCACGTCGATGGGGGCGTGCTCCATGTCGAGCAGGAGCCAGTCGAAGCCCAGCAGGGACAGCATCTCGACGACCTCGGGGTCCGGTATGGTGACCCACGTCCCCAGGGCGACCTCCCCCCTCCTCAGGAGCTCGGGGAGCCTCCCGAGCACGCCCCGCCGCCCCGGCGAGAGTATATATCCGCCTCTCGCCGGGATCCCGTGCCGAAGCTCGTGATCGCCTCCTCATCCTACGGCGTGCACGCCCCCGAGGCCCTGCGGCTGCTGGCGCAGGTGTTCGACAGGATCGAGAGAGCCGACGTCAGGGTGGGCGAGCCGGAGGACTCCATGATCGCCAAGGTCGGGGACGCGGACGCCCTCATCCTGGGCGCCGGGGGGCCCCTGACGCGGAGGGTCATGGAGGCGGCAGCGAACCTCAAGATCGTGGCGAGGCACGGCATCGGCCTCGACAACGTCGACCTGGAGGCGGCCACCGACCTGGGGATCCCGGTGACCTACTGCAGGCACACGGGGGAGGAGGTCAGCGTCGCCGAGCACACCGTCGCGCTGATACTGGCCTGCGCGCGCAGGCTGCCGGAGGCCGATAGGGCGGTTCGCGAGGGCCGCTGGCACGATAGGGTCCGGCTGGTGGGGCTCGAGCTCAGGGGGAAGACGCTGGGGGTCGTGGGTCTGGGGGCCATAGGCAGGGAGGTCGCCAGGATCATGCGCAACGGGTTCGGCATGCGGGTGCTGGCCTACGACCCCTACGTGCCGGACGAGGTCTTCAGGCAGCTTGGCGTCGAGAGGGTCGACCTCGACACCCTGCTGGGGGAGAGCGACGTGGTCACGGTCCACGTGCCGCTCACGCGCGAGACGAGGGGCCTGCTGAGCGCCGAGCGCATCAGGAGGCTCAAGCCCGGCGCGATCGTCGTGAACACTTCGAGGGGGGCGGTCGTGGACGAGGCCGCGCTCTGCGAGGCGCTCAGAGAGGGAAGGGTGCTCTACGCGGGGCTGGACGTGTTCGAGCGGGAGCCGCCCGCCGGCAGCCCCCTGCTGGAGCTGCCCAACGTCGTCCTCACTCCCCACGTGGCCGCGTTCACGAGGGAGGCCCTGCACAGGATGGACATGGCGAACGCCGAGGACCTTGTCCGCTTCTTCAGGGGCGAGAGGCCGCTCCGCCTGGCCAACCCCGAGGTCTACGAGAGGGGGCTGCGCTTCAGGGGTTGAGGGCGTGGCCGTCCTGGCCGTAGACATCGGGACGACGAACGTCAAGGCGGCCGCGGTCGACGAGAGGGGGCGCGTGCTGAGGGCAGCCTCTCGCGAGCTGACCCTCCTCTTCCCGGAGCCGGGGGCCGCTGAGCACTCGCCCGAGGAGCTGATGGCCGCCGTGCAGGAGACCTCGAGGCTCGCCGCCAAGGGGCTCAGGGTCGAGGCCGTCGCCCTCTCGTGCTACCAGCACGGGCTCCTCGCAGTCGACAGGAACCTGGAGCCGCTGACCGGGATCATCACGCACATGGACTGCCGCTCGGCGCCCTTCGTCAAGGTGGTGGAGCGCGAGTGCGACCCCCTGGAGCTCTACAGGAGGACCGGCTGCCCTCCCCTCTTCGTGTACGCCCTGCCCAAGATCCTCTGGCTGAAGCACGAGCGACCCGGCGTGGTCAGCAGGGCCTCGCGCTTCCTCCTGGTCAAGGACTACGTGGTCGCGAGGGCCGTGGGGGAGCCGTACGTGGACTACGGCAACGCGTCGGGCTCCCAGCTCTTCAACATAAGGGAGCTCAGGTGGGACGAGCTTGCGCTCAGCGTGGCGGGGATCGGGGAGGAGCAGCTGGCGGAGCCTGCCGAGGGCTCAGGGGTGCTCTGCGAGCTGGGGGGCAGAGGGGCCTCCACCTTCGGGGTAGAGCCGGGCACCCCCCTGGTCCTCGGGACCTTCGACGGGGCCGCCCAGAACTTCGGCCTGGGGGTCGTGGCCGGTGACGAGGCCGCCCTGAACCTGGGGACGACGGCCGTGGTGAGGGCTCTCGCGCGGGAGCCCCTCCTGGACCCCCGAGGCATGCGGCTCTTCTGCTACTACGCCGCAAGGGGCTACTGGGCGTTCGGGGGGAGCACGAACAACGGCGGCTCGGTGCTGAGGTGGCTCAGGGGCGTGCTGCTGCAGCCCCCCGCCGGGGAGCCGGGCCCCGACCCCTACAGCCTGCTGAGCTCGGAGGCCGAGGGGGTGGAGCCGGGGGCCTCCGGGCTGATCTGCTTGCCCTTCCTGGCCGGGGAGAGGTTCCCGTTCCGCGACCCCTACGCCCGCGGCGTCCTCATCGGGCTGCGCTACGATCACGGGAGGGGGCACTTGGCGAGGGCGTTCATGGAGGGCGTGGCGATGACGCTGAGGGCCATCGTCGACGCGCTAGCCGACGCCCACCGGAGGCCCTCAAGGCTAGTGGGGGGCGGGGGAGGTCTGCGGTCCAGGCTGTGGGCCTCGATCATCGCGAGCGCCACGGAGGTACCGGTCGTGAGGGTCGCGGGCGGCGAGCACGCGTCGAGCGTGGGGGCCGCTGCCCTGGCCTACCTCGCGATTGGCGCGGCGAGCGACCTCGAGGGGCTGGGCTGGTCGAGGGGGGACGTCGACGTGGTCGAGCCCGACGAGAGGCTGGTCGAGGTGTACCGCGAGCTGTACCGGAGGTTCCTCGAGGCTTACGAGCTGCTGGCCCCCCTGTTCAGCAGGTGGTACTCGGCCCCTAGGTTAGGCTCAGCTTGAGGCCGGCGCCCTCCCTCTTCGGCCTGATGTGGCGCCAGTCGCTCACCGCAGCGACCCTCCTGCCCTTCAGCTCCATCACGTACCTGTAGGCCGAGAGGGCGGCTACAGCGCCCATCCCAGCAGAGATGACGGCCTGCTTGTAGGGTAGGTCCGTCACGTCGCCAGCCGCGAAGACCCCCGGCTGCGAGGTCCTGCACTCCTTGTCGACGACCACCTCGCCCCTCTCGTTCAGCTCCACGAACCCCCTCAGGAACCCCGTCTTCGGCTCGTAGCCCACCTCGATGAACACCCCGTCCACCTGGAGCACTTTCTCTTCGCCGCTCCTCCGGTCCCTGACCACCAGCGCCTCGACGCGCCCCGAGCCCCTGATCTCGACCGGCTGGGCGTGGGGGACGAGCTCAACGTTGCCCCTGGCCAGCAGGGACCCGACCGCCTCCTCGTCCTCGTACGGCCTCTCGCCCGGGAAGACCCAGTAGACCTTCTTCGCGTGGCTCGCCAGGACCCCCGCGCTCTCCCAGCCGTGGTAGCCCCAGCTCACCAGCGCGGCAGTCCTGCCCCTGTAGAGCGGGGCGTCGCAGACCACGCAGTAGGACACGCCCCTCCCCTTCAGCTCCCTCTCGCCCGGCACGCCCAGCTCCTTGGGCGCCTTGCCGCAGGCCAGTATGAGGGCGAGCGCCCTGTACTCGCCGTAGAGGCCCCTCGCAACGAACAGCTGGCCCTCCCTCCTGACTTCCTGGACCTCGTCGAAGACCACCTCAGCGCCGTAAGCCCTGGCCTGGGCCTCAGCCCGCTGGGCCAGCTCGAAGCCCCTCACGCTCTCGAGGCCGGGGTAGTTCTCTATGACGGGGGCCAGCAGGAGCTGGCCGCCCACGTCTGCGCTCACCACGAGGGTCTTCAGGCCCTGCCGCGCGCTGTAGAGCGCGGCCGTCATACCGGCGATGCCTGCCCCCACCACGAGCACGTCGTAAACCTCCTCCACGGGCCCCCGGCGCCCCAGCGCAATTAAGCGTTGTCACCTTCGCCCACCTGTCCGTGCAACGCTTATCACCCCCAGGGACCCTCCAGCTCGGATGCTGAGGCTGGAGTGGAGCGCGGGGACTATCGTGGCTAAGGGGGACCTGCCCCCGGCCCTCGCGCCCTTCTTCAGGTACGACCCCCGCGTCAGGTGCTACAGGAGCTTAGCGATCCAGTACCGGTGGGTCGTTGAGCGCCTGAGGGACCTGGGCGAGCCCTACGAGGACGACGTCCTCCACCCCCTGCCCTGCAGCATCGAGCCCAGGGAGCTGGAGCTCAGGGACTACCAGCGCGAGGCCCTCGAAGCCTGGATGAGGGACCGCAGGGGCGTGATCGTGCTCCCCACGGGAGCCGGGAAGACGAGGGTGGCGCTGGCCGCCATCGCGAGGCTCGCCTGCCCCACGCTCGTCGTCGTGCCCACGCTGGAGCTCATGAGCCAGTGGGAGGCGAGCATCAGGCAGCTGCTCGGGGTGAGGCCGGGGCGCTACGGCGGGGGGGACAAGGAGGTGGCTTGCGTGACCGTGGCGACGTACGACTCAGCCTACCTCAACGTCGAGCAGCTGGGCGACAAGTTCCTGCTCATCGTCTTCGACGAGGTCCACCACCTCCCGAGCCCCGGCTACCGCCAGATTGCGGAGCTCTCAGCGGCCCCCTGGCGGATGGGGCTGACCGCGACGCCCGAGCGCGAGGACGGGCTGCACGTCGACCTGCCGTACCTGGTGGGGCCCGTCGTGTACAGGCGGTACGTGAGGGAGATGGCGGGAAGGTGGCTGGCGGAGTTCGACATAGTGCGAGTCTACGCGCGCATGGGGGATGAGGAGAGGGAAGAGTACAGGAGGCTGACGAGGGTCTACAGGGAGTTCTTTAGGAAGAGGGGTATCAGGCCCGGCGACCCGAGGGCCTTCGAGAGGCTGGTGGCGCTCAGCGTCAGGGACGCCGAGGCGCGCGAGGCCCTGCTGGCCTGGTACAGGGCCAGGAGGATCGCGCTCCACGCGCAATCCAAGCTGGAGATCCTGGGCGAGCTGCTGGCGAGGCACCGCAACGACAGGGTCCTCGTGTTCGTCGAGCACACCGACGTAGTGAGGGCCATCTCCTCGCGCTTCCTGATACCGATGATCACGTACAAGACCCCCGAGGTGGAGCGCAGGGCCGTGCTGGCGGCGTTCAAGGAGGGGAGGGTGCGCGCGGTGGTGACGAGCAAGGTGCTCGAGGAGGGCGTCGACGTGCCGGAGGCGAACGTGGCCATCGTGCTCAGCGGCACCGGCAGCAGGCGGGAGTTCCTGCAGAGGCTCGGCCGCGTCCTGAGGCCCAAGGGGGGCAAGCGAGCGATCCTCTACGAGGTGGTGACGGCGGGCACGAAGGAGGTCGCGATCTCGCGCAAGCGCAGGAGCGCGATAGGTCCGTCAGAGCCCTAAGCGCGGGTGGAGGGGGCGTGCTGCCCTCAAACCTCCTGGTGGCCAGGGTTCGCGGCGGCAGGGTGGAGCCCCTCCTGCTGAAGCCCGAGGGCATCCCGCTGGCCATCGCCAGCGAGGTTCTCGAGCGGATCCGGGGCGGCGTCGGTAAGAGCAGGGGCACGCTGCTCGCCGAGGCGGAGGACCTGATGGAGCTCGCCCTAGAGGCCGGGATGGACCTGCGCGTGGTCAAGGCGATGCTCACGCTGGCGCTGAGGGCCTCCCGCTTCGAGAGGCCGAGGCTCCCGCTGGACCCCGTCAGGGCCCGGCTGGAGGTGTACGAGGCAGCGGCGAGCATGTACGGCGTAGCTGTGACGGAGGGGGAGAGGGAAGCCGTCCTCGAGAGGGTTGCAGCGAGGCTCGGGTGTAGCGCTCAAGTGCTGGAGGAGCTCATCTCCTCGCAAGCGGACGAGGTGCTCGCGGAGCCCCCCAGCATCTCGGCCGAGGAGCTGGTGAGAAGGTACAACCTGTCGGCCGTGCAGACCCTCCTCTTCAGGGCCCTCCGGCTCGAGGCGGCGGTGGTGGCCGACGGGGCCACGGTCAAGCGCCTGCTGCGCGCCGTGAAGCTCCTGGGGCTCCTCTACATGGCGGAGCGGGCTGGGAGGGGGGTTAGCATCGCCATCGACGGGCCGGCGTCGCTGCTCAGGCAGACGAGGAGGTACGGGACCCGCCTGGCCAAGCTCGTGCCCTACGTGATGCAGGCCGAGGAGTGGAGCATCAGGGCCGACATCGAGGGGAGGGGGCGCACGCTCACGTTCGAGCTCGACGACAGCTCGTCCGGCCTCTTCCCGAAGCTCGAGCCGGAGCTCGAGCCGCTCTTCGACAGCGAGCTGGAGCGGGAGTTCTACAGGAGCCTCTCGGCTCTCGCGCCCGGGTGGACGGTCAGGCGCGAGCCCGAGCCGCTGGTGGCAGGCGGCCGCATCCTGATCCCCGACTTCTCCGTGTCGCGGGGGGACCAGACCGTATACATCGAGATACTGGGCTTCTGGACCAGGGAGTACCTGGAGAGGAAGCTGGAGAAGCTACGCGAGCTCAGGGGCGTCAAGGTCGTCGTGGCGGTGAACGAGGAGCTCGCCTGCTCCTCGCTGAAGGAGCTGCCGCACGAGGTGGTGGTGTTCAAGCGGAGGCTGAGGGGGGCGGACGTCTACCCGGTCCTCAAGCGCCTGCTGGGGGGGCCCGCGAGGGAGGGGGCCGAGGAGGGGGGCGTGGCGCCGCTGGACCTGCCCGACCTCGACGGTAAGCCCCTCAGCGAGGCGCTGAAGGTGCTGAAGGCCAGGGGGGTGGAGGAGGATCGGGCGGTGAAGGTTCTGGAGAGCCTCGGGTACACTGTGGAGTGGACCTCGCTGGATCCCTCTAGCGCGGTTGTCAGAAAGAAGAGGGGGAGTTGACGGTAAGAGCTTCAGCCTTTAGGCTCGCGTTCACCGCTCTCCTGCTCGGGTTTCATCACTTCGCTCAGGAGCTCGTAGACCCTCCTTATGTACTTCGCCCTCTCGGCTGAGGGCAGCGTGCCCCACAGCAGCATCTGCTTCCTCAGGTCGTCTATGAAGCCGTACTGCGAGGGCCCCGTCCACACAGAGCCCAGGCCCTTCAGCAGCCTGAGGCTCGCAGCTGCCCTCCAGCCGCCGGCCCTCTCCCTCACGAAGTAGATCGTGACCTCCTGCTCGGTCCCTGCGTCGAACGGGTAGAGCATGACGTTCAGCGTCAGCCGCTTCTCCCCCACGTCCACCCTGGGGTCGCTAGAGACCTTGAACACCTTCTTCTCGTAGCCGGCCCCCATGTAGTACTCCTGCAGGTACAGCAGGACGGCCTGCGCCTCCCTCTCCGTCGGCACCCTGAAGGGGAGCGGTATGTCCCACATGGTGCCCCTGGGCGCCCTCGGTATCTTCCACTTCCTCTCCAGCGACGGCGTGATGATCTTGGAGGCGAGGTACGCTGGGTAGGAGGCTGCTACCAGCGTCGAAGTCAGCACTAGGACCAGGACGCTGCTGATGGCGATGGAGGCGTAGTTAAAGACGAACGTCGCCGGCAGGACGCCGAAAGCCCTCATCACCTTGCTCATCGCCCAGCCCGCGAAGTAGCCGATGGTCGCGCCCAGGAACCCGTAGACGGCGAACTCCGTGAGGAACATGAGCATCGCGCCCGCCGGCGAGAGCCCCACGCTGCTGTAGACGTAGATGTCCCTCGTCCTCTCCCTCACGCTGCCCAGGAGCGACACGACGATGCTGAGAGAGGTTATGGCGAAGGGCGCTACCATCATCTCCCAGCCCATCGCCGTGTACGTCGGGAACCTGGAGTAGGCCACGACGCTGCCGTCCCTCTTGCCCCCGTAGCAAGACGCGTCGACCGAGTAGGCGAGCCTTCTCGCTATCTCCTCGTACTCGCTCTCAGTCACGTTGGGCTTCAGGATCACGTCGATCACGTAGACCTTGCCGCCCAGCATCTTGGCTACTCCGCTGGGCACTATCGCTATTCGACCCCACTCGTAGGGCTGGGGGACGACGCCCGTGCCCATCGGGACGGCGAAGCCGTGCAGCTGCGCGTAGTACACCGAGTCCATCGGGGATATTCTCAGGCCGTCGGGGTCGCGCAGGGCGTCCATCGCGGTGTCCGAGTAGATCCCCGTCACTGTGAGCTTCATGCCGTAGAGCTCCACCTCGTCGCCCACGTCCACGCCCAGCAGCTGGGCCAGCGTGGAGGGCAGGAGTATCGCCGGTTGATCCTCGCTGAGGAACGGCTTGGGCAGGCCCTTGACCATCGCCCTCCCCATCAAGTAAGCGGCCATCTCCGGCGTGAGGCCGACGACCGCCGGTACCGGGATGCTGTAGTTGTGAGAGATCAGCAGCCCGTAGGGCCCTAGGTTGATGACGGACGGCGAGTAGTAGACGATGCGCGGGCACACGTACCCCTTGTTGCCGACGATCGCCTTCACCATGTCGACCGTCGGGTAATCGAGCAAGTCGCCCAGCGTTGCGAAGCCCCTCTTCAGGGTGAAGCCGTAGAATAGCGGCGTGGCCCCCTCTACCTGCTTCTCCAGCACGATGGTGTACGGTGATACCGAGGCCAGCGAGACGGCGGCCATCGCGAAGACGGCGATGGGGACCAGCGTGAGGATCGACCTCAGCGGGCGCTTCCTCATGTGCTCCGTCGATAGCGAAATTGCCATGAGGGTGGCCGCCGTCCTCTCGGTGACCACCTCGTGGTAGCCCAGGGTCTTGGCCGCCACCTCGGACACTATGTCGCGGGCCTCCCTGTAGAAGATCCACAGGACGATCGCCATGAGTATCATCATGCCTATCGCCAGGGCCGCCAGCGTGGTGCTGGGCACGACCCAGAATGCCGGGTGGGTGAAAGCGAATAGTAGGAAGAGCGCCATCTCGAACGCGAAGACGTTGAGGATCATCCTGAAGCCCTCGCCCCTCGTCAGGAGCCTCTCCAGGAAGTACCCGCTGACCACCACGAAGGGGACGAAGAGCGTGGCGGACCTGATGCACTCCTCGAACAGCGGCATCACCTCGTCGGTGTAGGCCCTCGAAGCGAAGCTCCACGCCGCCAGCGCGCTCCCGTACGCGGAGCTCCACTTCAGGTTCTCGAGGGCCCTCTCCGCCTCGCTCAAGTAATCGCGAGCGTAGTCCAGCATCAGGTCGGCGCTCAGCCTCCTCACCTCCCTCGCGCTGAGCAGCGAGTACCTCTGCTCAGCCACCGTGTAGGTGCCCACGGCGTAGTCGAGAGCCCAGTAGACCCTCTCCTTACCGATCGCGATGCCAACCGGCCACCTCATGCCCGCGCTGAGCGTTACAGTCAGGTTCTCGACGCGGGAGAGGAACTGCATGTAGACGCCGGTCCTATCGAACGCGGAGACGAACTGGTAGAGTGGGACGATGCCGGTCGATGTCTCGAAGGGCGTGGGCCAGGCCCCTCCTCCAGCCCAGACGTCCATCGAACCGTACCTGGGGTCCTCAAGCGTGCGCCTCATCAGCCTCGGGTTGTACATGTCAACGAGGATCCTGTACCGCATCGGCATCACGTAGACGCTGACGTAGCCCCTCGGCACGAGCAGGCTGATCCACTGCGGCCCCCCGCTGCGCATCCCCCAGGCCGGGGCCACGACCCAGGTCCCGTTGAGGGGCTTCCACGCCTCGACGTACCACGAGTTCAGGCCCTGGGGGGTGACGCCGTAGATGAGGGCCGTCCCGTTGCTGTCCGCCCTCTCGAAGATCCAGGCGAACGGGTAGCTGCTCCACCTGCCGACCCTCACGATCGCGTGGGGGACGGTGTCGTACCAGCCCCTCGTGATGTTGTACTGGAGGACCTGGACGCTCAGCTGGAGGAAGCCCCAGTACAGCAGCGGGTGGAGCCGCGTGGGGAGGATCAGGCTCTTCATCACCCCGATCTCGGGCACGTTCAGTAGCGCCGCCGCCAGCGCCGCTGCAGCCGCCAGCTGCGGCACGACCCTGTCCCTGAAGTTCTCCCTCACGTACGCCAGGTCGCTGGCGGGCTCGCCCTCGTAGGGCCTGTAGCTGTAGCTCGTCCTGAGGGTGAACGCAGCCATCCCCGCAACGACGAACGGCTCCGTGTCGAGGACGTAGGGCTTGCTCATCGTGCTGGACCACATCCAGTCAGGGCCGTGGGTGAGGTCGATCGGCCTTAGCACGTCGAGCCTCCTTATCACGCTTCGGAGCCCCTCGTGCTGGGGCAGCCCCGACTCGTTGAGGAACTGTTCGATCACTGGGACGAGAGTGTTGGCGAGGCCCTGGAACCAGTACAGCTTCGTCGTGATGAAGGTCCTGGCCGCCACGTAGAAGTGGCCCACGTAGGTGAGGGAGGCCACCGGCAGGTCCGCGCTGATGTCGAGGCCCACCACGCACCAGACCGTCCTCTCGCCCCTCACGATGTCGGGGCGCCTCAGGATGAAGTTCTCGACGAAGTACCTCGGCCCCACCAGCCCGTTCCAGTGGCCCGAGGTGAAGAGGAGCCAGAGGGTCCTGGCCGGCCTGTTGGCGGCGAAGTACCTCATCAGCTCGAGGAGCGCGGCGGTGGAGAGGGCCTCCTCGGTCGAGTTCGCCAGGCCCGGGGCGACGCACCAGGAGTCGAAGTGGGCGACGAGCATTATCACCTCGTCCGGCTTCTCCACCCCCGGAACCTCGACGAGGACGTTGCGGCCGACCACCTCCCTCAGCTCCATGTCCGTGCCCACCCTCACCCTCACGGGCCCCCTCAGCAGCCCCCTCAGGGCCCCCGCCTCCGCCGGCGGCAGGTAGAGCCTCATGAAGGGGACGGGGACGAGCGGGTCGAACTTGCTGAGCGCCTCCCTCTGCGGCCTCCCGCCGCCCAGGTAGACGACCGCCTTAGCGCCGAAGCGGAGCGCGTTGAGCCAGCTGTCCCCGCTGCCGTCGTACTCCAGCGCGACGATGCTCCCGTTCACGGGCCTCCCGTCGAGCTCCTCCAGCGAGCCCCTGCCGGCGTAGACGAGCGGCCCCTCCACGACGCCGGACCCGGCGAAGAGGCCCCCGTTGGGCCAGAGGCTGTACGCCCTGAGCCTCAGGTGCACGGGCTCCAGCACCTCAACGTAGCTCTCCGTCTCAACGGGCGCGAGCATCGTGAAGTTCTGGACGACGTACGTCAGGTTGAGCCTGCGCGCCTCCCCCACGATCAGCTCGAAGGCCCTCTCGAAGCCGGGGTAGCCTGGGGCCCGGGGGCCCAGGGAGGCGATGCGCTCGGCCAGCTCGAGGACGCGGGTGTAGTTGAAGCCCCGCATCGCCCTCAGCGCCGCGTCCTCCGCTGCGCTCTGGCGCTGGGCCAGGCTGAGCGGCAGGGGTATGGCGAGCAGGAGCGCGAGCAGAGCGATCAGGCGCGCCCTCATGCTCTTCACCACGGCCACGTCCAGCTCGCCCTACCTAATAAACCCATTAGCGCGAAGATCGTGCTGGCCAGCCCGTCGCCGAGGAAGGCCGCTGCCACGAAGACTCCCTTGAGGCTGCTCCACTGGGCGGCCCTCTCCTTGCCCACCAGCTTGGGTATGGCGATGCTGGCGAGCACGGACGAGATGAACCACATGATCGTCGTGGCCGGGGTGTTGGTCAGCCCCATCGCGACTCCTGCCACCGATAGGGGCCAGTGGAACGCCATGTTCAGGGACTCCATCGCCGTATAGATGAGCAGGAAGATACCAGTCGCCGGCAGTATCACGTTGGGCTTCAGCGGGAGCACGCCGGATGCCACGACGCAGTCGTACGCCGATGCGTCCCTCATGCCGGGGGTGCTGGGGTAGGCCATGCTGGGTATCGGCGCCAGCCTCCACAGCAAGTCCACCACGAAGATGTTGACAACTGTGCCCAGCACGTAGGAGATTACTATCACCTTGATCAGATCCATGGGCCTAGCGCCGATGAGGCTCGCAACCTTGACCGCCTGCGCTCCGCCGCCCGTCATGCCGCCCACCATCGGTGGGCCGAAGAGTATGGCGGTCACCTGCGTGGACGGCGGTATGTGGCCGATCAGCGAGTAGACTACGGAGTGCCACGCGTAGGGCGGCATGCCGAGCGAGGGGCCGGCCTTCCCGGTCATGTAGGCGTTCGTTATGGGGATGAGGAGGCCGAGCCCCACTACCATCAGCATAATCAGGTAGAGGGGGATGCCGGGCATCAGCAGCCAGTAGAGCACGCTCGCCGCGAGCGTGGCAGCGAAGAACATGCCCAGCAGAACCTTGAGGGGCGGGTACTCGCGCGCCTGCGCGCTGCTGGCCCTAGCCAGCGCCGAGAGGGCGCGCGCGATCTCCCTGCGGTAGCGGGCCACCAGCATGAGTGAGAGGGCGAGCTGGGACCCCATCTGGATCGGGGCCCAGATCCTCAGCGTGGACCTCTCGACGATCATCCCGTAGGACATGCCCCTCCTGTACTCCTGGGCCCAGTCGGGGAAGAGGGACCTCAGGAAGGGGTTGGTGACGAACAGGGAGTTGAGGAGAGTCCAGACGACGATTGAGGTCACGAGCGCAGCCGCCGTCACGTCCAGGGGCATCATGATGCCCTGGAAGATCCTCCACGGGACGAACTCCACGCCGAGGACGCCGCCGGGCAGCCAGTCCGTTATCTGCGGCGTGAAGTCGTAGAAGCCGATGGGTGGCACCGGTAGCCCAACGATGATGCCGACGCTCGGCAGGTATATGAGGAAGGCGAAAATGAAGGTGAGGCCCAGCATCGGCAGGAAGCCCCTCAGGTACTCGGCCGGTCTCTCGGAGATCATCGTGATGAAGGCGGAGTCGACCTGTGCGAAGGGGAAGGGAAGGGCCTCCACCTCCACGAAGAGGAAGGACGCCATCATCAGCATCGCCAACTCGGCGACGAGCCAGAGGACGGAGAAGGCGAGCGGCACCAGCAAGGGCAGCGCCATGTCGGGGTGGAAGAGCGTCCTCAGCCTGTAGACGGGGGAGTTCGCGGGGGGCGCGAACCAGGTTGGCAGCAGCTTCGCCACGGGCTCCCCGCCGATCATGAAGGAGTTCGTGACCTCACCCACCCTCAGGTACGCCCTGTACAGGATGGGGTAGGCGCTGAAGAAGATCCAGGAGAAGGCCAGCGCGTAGTACAGGACGAAGACCTCCTGCCTTGTGAGGTCCGTGCCGAGGTACCTGCTGACGTAGACGAAGAGCAGGACCAGCGTCTGGGTGCTGAGCACTCCGAAGGCTCCACCGGCGAGCGCAACGTAGACGTTCGCGGCGACGAGCAGGGGTATCAGGAGCACCAGGAGGAACAGGATCCTCTTGGTCAGGCCAGTGCGCCTCTCGGTGCCCCCTTCCACGTGGGGAGGGCTCGCAGCATTGGATTTATGCTTTTCTATGAACCTTTTAACACTTAAAGCCTCGAGATTCGAGGGTCGAGAAGACCCGGGGTACTACCACTTCAGCTTGCTCGCTGGCGTCGATCTCCACCAGGATGCCCTTCCCTCTGTAGTAATCGAGCACAGGCGCGAACTGCTCCCTGAATACTTCGAGCCGCCTCTTCACGACCTCGGGCCTGTCGTCCTCGCGCTGGTAAAGCGGACCCCCGCACCTGTCGCAGACGCCCGGCACTCTCGGGGGCATGTACCTCACGTGGTATATCGCGCCGCAGCTCCTGCACACCCTCCTTCCGCTCACTCTGTCGATTATCACCTCGTCCGGCGCTGTGAAGTAGAGAGCGAGGTCCACCCTCGTCATCCTGTCCAGCTCCTCCGCTTGCCTTAGCGTGCGGGGGTACCCGTCGAGGATGAAGCCGCGTTGGCAGTCCTCCTGCTGGAGCCTCCGGCGGAGCATCTCGGTCACCAGCTCGTCGGGGACGAGGAGCCCCCTTTCAACGTACTCCCTCAGGCGCCGGCCCAGCTCCGTCCCCCTCCTTATCTCCTCGCGTATCATGTCGCCCGTGGAGATGTGAGGGATCCCGCACCTCCGCGAGAGGGCGCTTGCGTAGGTGCCCTTGCCCACGCCTGGCGGGCCCATGAACACCAGGCGCATACAGCCGCGGGGTCCGCTCGGGCTCCAGATAAGGCTTGCCCCGGTCCGCGCCGCTCAAAGCTCCTCGAGGCCCTTCCTCACGAACTCGATGCCCCTCCTCGCCAGCTCCTCCTCGGCGATCCTCACTGCGCGGGCGAGCTTGGAGCTCAGCTCCTCCGGCTCCCGGGCGAACACGGTAAGGGTCACACCCAGGCCCTCCCTGGAGTAGAACATTCGCCTGACCTCCGCGAAGACTGAGGGGTCGGCCTCCGAGATGCTCTCGGCGGCGCGCTCGAGGAGGCCCTGGTCCCACGTCCTGGTCAGGAGGTGCACGGTAGCTGAGAGGCCCACCCCCAGCAGCCCCCTGATGTAGGGGTCCGCCTCGTCCTCCACCACGGAGCTCGCCTCAGCCGCGTCGCCGGGCAGGCAGATCACGTACTTGTCGCCCTCGTCGAGCAGGACGCCGGGCGAGGGGCCCCTCGAGTTCCTCAGCACGATCGAGTGCTCGGGCAGCATGTACAGAGCCCTCGCCTCCTCCGGCACGCTGTGGGGCACTCCCGTGAGCATGTAGTAGTACTCCTCCACGAGCTGCCTGGCCTCCTCGTTCTCGACGAGCTGCCTTCCCAGCGCCGAGGCCACTGCCCGCAGCGTCGGAGCTGAGCCGGGGCCTAGCCCCCCAGCCACCACCACGAGGTCCGAATCCCCGAGGGCGGCCAACAGCAGCGACTCGATCTCGGAGGGCACTGGGGGCGCGCTGACCGGCCCGCTAACCTCGTAGCCCACAGCCCTCAGCCTACGCACGAGCCAGCGGGAGGCCTCTTGCGCGTCAGCCACCGCAATCACTGTGGCCTTGGCGCGCTCGCGGGGCTTTGGCGCGAGGATTCCGGGGAACGCACCTTCGGCGGCGAGCTTCACGGCTCCCCGCCGCGCGTGGGGCAGAGGTAAAAAAGTTGCCTCCGCCGGCAGCTCGTGGCCACCTTCGTGATCGAGCACCTGGAGCCCGTGGTGACGCCCTGGGCTTACCTGGAGTACAAGCACGCAGCCCAGCTGGCCCCCCGCCTGATCATCACGAACGTGAGGAACGAGGGGGAGAGGGCGTGCCTGGAGCCCTACGTGGACGTGATGGCCGAGAGCGTGGCCGAGGTAGCCAAGAGGGAGGAGATCCTGGTGCTCGACCCGCGGGCCGCGCGCCCGCTGTCCAGCGAGGATTTCGAGCGCTTCGAGTACGTCGTGGTCGGGGGGATAATGGGCGACTACCCGCCGAGGGGTCGGACTCAGAAGCTCCTCACCAGCCGCCTGGGGGCTGAGGCGAGGAACCTCGGCGCCTGCCAGCTGAGCGTCGACGGCGCGGTCTACGTCGCCGCCCAAGTGGCGCGCGGGATCAGGCTAGGCGACGTGGTCGTCGCGCGCGGGGTGGCGCTGAGGAGCGGCTTCGTGGAGGTGCACCTACCCTACTGCTACCCGGTGGGCCGCGGGGGGCTCGTGCTCAGCCGCGAGCTGGCTGCGTACATCCTCACGCTGCTCGAAGATGATGAGGAGTACGCCGCTAGAACCGGCTCGCCGAGGAGCATCGCGGACTACGGCTGCCGGCTCGAGGTCCCCCCCGTGGACTACGAGGTAGAGGTCAAGGGGTTCGCGAGGCTTGCCGACTTAGTGCCCAGCGCAGCAAACGATTTATAGCGAGATCGGCTCCCGCGCCGAGTGCCCAGGGGCGGGAAGCTGGGTTTCGGGGTTATAGGCTGCGGCAACGTAGCCAACAACTACTACCTCCCGTACATCGCCAGGAACTACCGGCTCGTGGCGGTCGCCGACGTTAACCCGGAGAGGGCGAGGAGGAGCGCGGCGCTCTGGAAGGCAGAGAGGTGGTACGGCGAGCCGTCAAAGCTCCTCGCGGACCCGGAGGTGGAGGCGGTGGTCATCGCGACCCCCCACGACACCCACGCCAGCCTCGCCGTGCAGGCAGCTGAGAGCGGGAAGCACTTCATCGTACAGAAGCCGATGGCGACCAGCCTGAGGGACGCGGAGATGGTCGTCAGGAGCGTCGAGAAGAGCGGCGTCCTAGCTGTGGCAGAGCCCTCCGAAGCCCTCCTCTCGCCAGTCTACCGTGCGCTGAAGAGGGAGCTGCAGCAGCTGGGCCGCCTGTGCTTCGCGGTCTGCCACACGGGGCACAGCGGGCCCACGTGGTCCGAGGCGTTCTTCAGGGAGGAGAGGGGCGGTGGCGTCCTCTTCGACCTGGCGGTTTACGACGTCGCCAGGCTCCTCGCGCTCTTCGGGGAGCCCCGCCGGGTTGCCGCCATCGGCACCGTGCTGCTCAGGCAGAGGCTTGTCATAGACCCCGAGAGCGTCACGAGGGCCATCAGCGAAGCGACGTACGGGCGGGGCGTGTACTACTTCCACGACCTCAAGCCCAGCGTGCCCGTCGAGGTGAACGCGTTCGACAACTTCGCGGGGCTGCTCGAGTACGACGGGGGGGTAGCCGCGATCCTAGCCAATTACACCACCTTCCACGGGCTCCAGATGCCCCCCTTCCAGGTCTACTGCACGGACGGGGCGGCGGCAGTGCAGCCGTGGGCACCGCTCATAACGTTGGTGACAAGAGCCGGCACCCGGAGCCTCGGGAGGAGCGAGATAGGCGAGGTGAGGCCCTACTACCATGAATCGGTGGACCACCTGGCCCAGTGCGTGGCTAAGGGCGAGGAGCCCCTCCCCTCCGTCAAGTGGGGCTTCAAAGTGACGAGCGTGCTCCTGAAGCTGAGGGAAGCTGCAGAAAGGGCTGCTGTCAACCCCTGATGGGTCGTAACCCCTAGAGCACCTCCGAGATCCTGACAACCCTACCCTCGGCCGCCGACCTAAGGGCCGCCTCGAGCGCGGCCTGCAGCATCACCATCTCCTCCTGCTTCGTCACCGGCTCGACGCCCTTCTCCACTACCTCCTTGAAGTGCCTCGCCTCGACCAGGTAGGGGTCCTCCTCGGCGTACTTCAGCTGCTTGTCCACGAGCACGCCCTCCTCGCCGTACACCTTCGCGCCGGGGAACTCGAGACCGCCCCTGTCGCCCAGCACGATCACCCTGAAGTGGTCGGCCGCTATGTGACCGGCCCAGCTGACCTCCAGGAGGACCGTGGCGCCGCTCTCCATCCTGAACATCGCAGCCGCAAGGTCCTCGACTTCGAAGGGGCCCCCTGGAACCGGCTTGCCCCAGGTGCCAAGCCCCCTGCCCCGCGGCCCGAACTTGGCGTACGTCGACGCCCACGCCTCCCTGACCCCGAAGTCATTCATCAGCCAGAGCGTGATGTCGAGCGCGTGGACCCCGATGTCGTACAGCGGCCCCGAGCCGGCCTCAGCCTTGCGCGTGAACCAGCTGCCGTAGCCCGGGATGCCGGACCTCCTCAGGAGCGATGCGCGGGCGTAGTAGGGCTCCCCGATGCCGACCTCCTCCACGTACCTCCTCAGCGCGCGACTGTCGGCCCTGAACCTGAGGGTCAGGCCGATAAGCAGGGACCTCCCGTACCTGCGGCTCGCCTCGTACATCTCCTTGACCTCGCGCGCCGTGAGGGCCGGCGGCTTCTCGCAGAGCACGTGCTTGCCCTCCCTAAGCGCGTCGATGGTCATGCGGGAGTGCAGGTAGTTCGGGGTCGCCACCACCACCGCGTCCAGGTCGCTGCGCGCTACCAGGTCCCGGTAGTCCTTGTAGACGTGCTCCACGCCGAAGTTGCTCTTGACGTACTTCAGCTCGGCCTCGTCGATGTCGCAGGCCGCCACGACCTCGGCGCCCACGGCCTTGAGGTTCTTGATGTGCACCTTCCCAATCGAGCCGCAGCCTATGACGCCAACCCTCACGCTGAGGTCGGCGCCTGAAACACTAATTAGCTTAGCGGTGCAAGCCCTATTAAGGCGGCCTGGGAGCGGCCCGGTGTGCCGGGGAGGATATTCGTAGGGGTGGACGGTGGCGCCACAAAGACGCTCGCCGTGGCGGCGGACGAGGATGGCCTCGTCCTGGGCTCCGGCGAGAGCGGCCCCTCCAACTACCACATCGTGGGGCTGGAGGGCGCGATTAGCAACATCAACGCGGCCATTAGGAGCTCGATAGCCGCCGCGGGAGCCGAGGCGGCTGACGTGGCCGTGCTAGGCCTGGCGGGAATGGACACTTCCTACGACTTCGAGCTGTTCGAGAGGGAGGCGGCGCCTCGCGTGGCCAGCAGGAGGGTCTACGTGCGACACGACGCTGAGATCGCGCTGGTCGGCGCCACGCTGGGCCAGCCGGGCGTGATAGTGATAGCGGGCACGGGGTCGGTCGCGGGCGCCAGGAACAGGGCGGGCGAGTACGCCAGGTGCGGTGGCTGGGGCTACCTGGTTGGGGACGAGGGCAGCGCCTACTACATAGCCTGCGAGGCCCTCAGGGCCGTGCTCTGGGCATACGACGGTAGGGGGGAGCCCACCGCGCTGGTGGAGGAGCTCACGAGGGCCCTAGGGGTCGGGTCGCCCGAGGAGCTCGTCAGGAAGCTCTACGTGGAGAAGCTCAGCGTCACGGAGATCGCCAGGCTGGCGCCTCTCGTCACTAGCCTCGCTGCGAGGGGCGACGCCGTGGCCAGGAGCATAGTGGTGGCAGCTGCGCGGCACCTCGCGCTCCACGTCTTGGCGCTCGTCAGGAGGCTGCGGATGGAGGGCGAGCAGCCGATCAAGGTGGCGGTTGTGGGGGGAGTGTTCAGGGCCGGTAGCGTGATCCTGGAGCCCTTCAGGAGCCTCCTGGAGGAGCACTTCAAGGTGGAGATCATCGAGCCCCAGCTCCCGCCGGTCGCCGGCGCACTGCTGCTCTCCTACATGCTGGAGGGCGTCGAGGTCGGGGAAGGGCTGGTGGAGAACATCAGGGCCGGCCTGAGGAGGCTGGGGCTCGTCAGCTAGCGTGGGGCCCGAAGACGGCCTCCTTGACCTTCCACGTGAGGGGGAGGGGGAGCTCGTTCGGGGCCGCGCGCGTGACGCCCTCTAGGAGCTCGGCCGCCTTGCGGAGGTCGCCCCGGCTCAACCTCAGCGAGGCGAACACACCGCCAGCGCCCCCCAGCAGCAGTACGTAGCCCGACCCCCTCCGCCTCACGGCCACGAACAGCCCGCTCTTCCTCGACCTGTAAGCCGCCGACCCCCCGCGCTCGGCTATCCTCAGTAGCGACTCGACGAACGCGCGCAGGGGCGCCCCGGCGAGCGCCAGCGTTGGGGACCACCACCTCCTCCCCCCGCTGCCTGAGCGGGCCGCGAAGAGAAGCAGCGCGGAGCCCTTCCTGCTGGGCACAGGTACCGCGAAGATCGTCGTGGATCGGTCGCTGGCCTTGACGAAGATCAGTCTGCCTGCGTGCACCTCCACTACCCTGGCCAGCTCGACCCCCTCTACCCCTCCCCCCTGCGGCAAAAACCCCGCGCACGATACATTAATTACATCCCCCGACCCTTCGGCCTCGTGGCGGGCCTGACGGTCAGGGCCACCGACCTAGTGGTCGAGGGGCTGGGCTTCAGGCTGACCTTGAGACCCCGTCTTGCGCTCTCTGGGCCCCTTGCGGAGCCTACTTCGATGGAGGCGGTAGGCGGCGAGATCCGGCTCAGGTTCGCGGAGGGGAGCGCTGTGCTCCACGTCTCGGAGCCGCTCGAGGGCGTCACGGCGATCGTGGCGGAGGCCGACGGTTACAGCTCAGACGGCGTCGTTGCCGAGGTGAGGGGTCGGCTGGAGGGGTTCGGCAGGCTCCTGCTCTACCACTTCACTTACGACCCCGACAAGTACTTCGGGGACGCGGAGCCCTACGCGTACCCCCAGCTGAGGGAGGCGGGTGAGCTCGAGTACTGCCCCTGGAGCTACCCCATCCATGCTGCCGGCCTCGAGGGGCTGCCGAGGAACCTCAAGGTCTCGCAGCTCCTGGCGAAGAACGAGAGGGGCTACGCGTTCCTCCTGCCCGTCTCGGACGCCGGCTGCCGGGGCTACATCTCGAGGTTCGAGGGGGGTGGCTTCAGCGTGATGCTGCACAGGGGCGTGGGAGGGCGCTGGAGGAGGGTCTCGCTGCTCGTCTTCTCGACCTCAACCAGCCCCTACGCAGCGGTGGAGAGGGGGTACGAAGCCGCCTTCGGGCTGATTGGGAAGGCAGGGTCGCTCAGGAGGAGCAAGAAGCTCGCCGAGCCCTTCCGCTACCTAGGCTGGTGCAGCTGGAACGCCTGCTGGCGCGAGCCGACGGCTGACAGAATCCTCTCGGCGTGCAGGTCGATAGCGGAGAAGGGCATAAGGCTGGGCTTCGTCCTGATTGACGACGGCTGGCAGGACGAGGAGGCAGCCCCGTGGCCCGGCCAGAGGATCAGGAGGCTGGCGCCCGACGCGCGGAAGTTCCCAGCGGGCTTCGCCCCGCTCGTCGGGGAGCTGAAGAGGATGGGGATCAAGTACGTGGGGCTCTGGCACACGCTCAACGTCCACTGGGGCGGCGTGGCGAAGGGGAGCGAGCTCGACGAGCGCTGGAGGGGCCTCCTCGTGGAGGCCGACGGTTACCGGATCCCCGACCCGGCGAGGGCCTTCGAGCTGTTCAGGGACTGGTACGCCACGCTGAGGGGCTGGGGCTTCGACTTCGTCAAGGTCGACAACCAGTCCTTCGTCGGGTACGCGTACGCCGGCCGACTGCCTGTGGAGGAGGCGGCCCGCAGGCTCCACGAGGGGCTCGAGGCCGCGGCCCACGTCAACTCGCTCGAGGTGCTCAACTGCATGGCGCAGCAGCCGGAGAACGTCTTCAACTGGCTGCGCTCGACCGTCGCGAGGAACTGCGTGGACTACATCGTGCCCCACAGGAAGTCGAGGGACAAGCTGCACCTGTACTTCAACGCCTACAACGCGCTCTTCATGTCGCAGGTCGTCTGGCCTGACTGGGACATGTTCCAGAGCCACGACCCGTGGGCCCTCCAGCAGGCGGTGGCGAGGGCCGTCAGCGGCGGCCCCGTCTACATCACCGACGAGCCCGGCAAGACTGTGGCGGAGGTCGTTAGGCCGCTCGCCTTCAGCGACGGGAGCCTCCCGCTGCCCGACCACCCGGCGCTGCCGACCGAGGACGTGCTGATGAGGGACCCCTACAACGAGCCAGTGCCCCTGAAGGTCTTCACGAGGGTGAGCGTGGAGGGCGTGGGCACCTACGGCATCGTGGCCGCCTTCAACATCCACAAGGATGACGCTAAGGTCAGGGGGAGCGTCTCGCCCTCCGACGCGCTGCTCCCCGAGGGCGACTACTTGCTGTACGAGTACTTCAGCGGGGAGCTTAAGAGCCAGCGCGCGGAATTCGAGCTCGAGCCCATGGGCGTCAAGCTTTTCGTGATAGCGCCCCGCTCGAGCTGGCTAGTGCCCATAGGCCTCGCGGACATCTACCTGATGCCGCGCGGCATCGATGCCGCGGCCGCGTTCGAGGACGAGGTGGTGCTCATGCTGAGGGAGGCGGGGACGCTGGTCGTGAGGGCGGAGGGAGACGTCAAGGTGGAGGGAGGGGAGGGCGCGAGGGAGGGGCAGCTGCTCAAGATCAAGTGCCGCGGGAGGGTGGTGCGCCTCAGGAGGTAACCGGTAGGGATTTAGCCGCTGCGCGCCCGTCCACCCGTGGCAGCCGCGGGGAGAGTCCTGGAGCCGCCGCCCAGGATCAAGGTCCTGGAGGCATTGGGCTCGATAGCCGATGGGCGCGTCACGCTGCTAGACGACCGCAGGGCGCGGGTCGAGTCCTCGATGGGCGACCGCACGTACACGGTCTACGTGGACGTCGAGAGGGGTGAGGCGTACAGCGACGACAACGGCACCAGGCTCAGGGGGTACGTGGGCTACCCGATAATCGCGGTGCTGATGCTGAGGGGGCTGCTCCCCTACGACGAGAGGATCGCGAGGGCTCTCGCCGGGCTACCGTGGAAGGAGCTGAACGAGCGCTATAAGCGGTACGCGGTGGTCGAGAGCTTAGTGAAGAGGAGGGCCGAGGAGAGGGGGGTAGGGGCTGCGGAGATCGACAGGTTCGTGAGCCTGGTCATGGGGCGCCTGTCTGCCCTTCGGCTCCGCTTCGTTGAGCCTCCTCAATAGTGCGGAGCAGCTCCCTCACGTTCTTCTTGGGGAGGAGCACCTTGTACCTGGCGAGGGGCCAGAAGCCGTCGCGCGCGACGATCTTGCCGTTGAGCTCGCCCACTATCCTCACGAACTCGACGTAGGTCACCCTCCTATGATCGACCTCGACCTCGACGACCGTGCCCCGCCAATACCTCATCCAAGCTCTTTCCCTTTTTTCAGATATATGCTTTACCGCGCCGGCTCAGAGAACCACCGCCTGCGTCCCCAGCGCTTGGCCGGGCAGAGGCCTCCTGAACCTCGCGATGACCCTCCCTCTCCCGCCGTGGGCGCGCACGATCCTCCCGACGAAGCTCCTACCGTCTGGGCGGACCCAGACAACCTTCCTGCCAACGAGGTGCGAGGCCTCCTCGCGACTCCTGACCCCCTCTACCTCGAGTAGGACATAGTGCTCGCTCTGGGAGCCGCTCCCGCGCCGGTAGCACAGTATGAAGGCCCTCCGCCCCGCCGCGCTCATTGGCCCCCCTCTCCCACCGGCGCAGCCTTTTAAGCTCTATCGCGGACGCGCTACCTTCTTATCCGACCGAGGGGCCAGCCGCAAGTGGGCGAGAGGCTCGTCCGCATATCGGTCACCCTCCCCCAGCACCTTGCTGCCGCTCTAGACGAGCTCTCGTCGACCGCTTTCAGGAGCCGAAGCCAGGCAGTGGCGGAAGCAGTAAGGCTGCTGCTGGAGGCGTACTCGGAGGAGCCCAGGGGGCCTGTCATGGGCGTCATCATCTACAGGTACTCGGGGCACGCAGCGGAAGAGCTAAGGGGCTTGGGTCACCGCTACCTCGATACCATCGTCTCCACGCTCCACGTCCACGTTGGGGAGGATGAGTGCATGGAGGTGCTCGTGGTCAGGGGCGACGGGGGGCGGGTCAAGCAGCTCGTCAGGGAGCTGACCGGGGTGAGGGGCGTGGCGTGGGTGCGGAGGTTCCTCGTCCCGCAGGCGCTCAGTGGGGGGCGGAGCTGAGGATCTCGACGGCGTGCGACGTCCCTATCCTGCTCGCCCCTGCTCTCACGAACTCGACTGCCCTCTCGTACGTCGAGATCCCGCCTGCCGCTTTGACCCTGGCCCTCCTCACGGCGCTCAAGATGAGCCTCACGTCATCCAGCGTGGCGCCCCGGGGGCCGAAGCCCGTGCAGGTCTTCACGAAGTCGGCCCCGCCCTCCTCGACCAGCCTGCTCGCGGTAACCACCTCCTCCGGGGTCAGGTAGCCGGTCTCGATGATCGCCTTCACGACGATCTCCTTGCCCAGCCTCTCCCCGGCCCTCTTGGCCGCGTGCGTGACCGCCTCAATGTCCCTGAGCACCTCCTCGTACCTCCCGGACTTGAAGAGGGGGAGGTTGATGACGAAGTCGATCTCGTCGGCCCCTTCTCCTACGACGTGCTCGGCCTCCCTGACCTTGACCTCGGTCGGGTCCGCGCCGAAGGGGAACGACACGACCGCGCAGACCCTGCCGCGCCCAGCGAGCGCGGCGGACGCGTACCTAACAAAGGGCGGGAGGACGCACAGGGCCCCGATCCTAAGCTCGACCACCTCTCTGCAGGCCCTCTCGACGTCGGCGAGCGTGTGGGTCGGCTTGACCAGTGCGTAATCGATGAGCTTGGCTAGCTCGCCCCTCCTCAACCCCCGCTCCACCGGGCTACTCGAGCAGCCTGTATAGTATTTTCTTCTTCTCCCTGATGATCTCTATCTTCCCCTCCCTCCCCAGCCACCCTAGCGCCGCGTACACGTCCGTGATCTTGAGCCCCGAGGACCCGGCGATCTCCTTGGCCGTCATTGGGCGCCCCGCGTCCTTCAAGGCCTTCCAGACCTTACCGGCGTTGACCCCGAACACCTCCTCAGGCCTCACGGGGTAAACCTCGTCTCGGGCTCTCCTTTAACTTTTTTTTCACGCTATGCAAGAGCTGCGGACAGATCCTCCTTGAGGTCCTCTGGGTCCTCAAGGCCCACCGAGAGCCTCAGCAGGTTGTCGGTGATGCCCAGCTTCAGCCTGTCCTCCTCCGGCATCGTCTTGGCCGCGCTGATGACTGGGTAGGTCAGCAGGCTCTCGGTTCCGCCCAGGCTGGGCGCCGGCTTAATGATCCGCACCCGCCTGAGCACCTCGAGAGCCTTGCTGCGCCCGCCCTTCACCTTGAAGGAGAGGACGCCCCCGTACAGCCTCCTCTCGAAGATCCTGTCCGCGATGCTCTTGTAGGGGCTGGAGCTGAGGCCCGGGTAGAGCACCTCCTCCACCGCCGGGTGGTCCTCTAGGAACTCGGCGAGCTCAAGAGCCGTCCGCGACAGCCTCTCGAACCTGACCTCCAGCGTCTTGAGCCCCCTCAGCACGAGGAAAGCCTCGAACGGGCTCATGATCGTCCCCAGCTTCCTCCTCCACTCCCAGAGGTCCCCGATGGTCCCCCTCGACCCCGCCACGCAGCCGCCGATCACGTCGTTGTGGCCCGCGATGTACTTCGTCAGGCTCTCGACGGCCATCGCTGCCCCCGCGCGCACCGGCTTGAAGATGACCGGGGTCGCGAAGGTGTTGTCTACGATCAGCGTGGCCCCCACCTCCCTGCAGTGCTTGGCCACCTCCGGCACGTCGACGACGCGGAGGGTGGGGTTGGTCACCGTCTCGACGAGCACGAGGTCGCCCTCCTTCACCTCCTCGACGAACGCCTCCGCGGAGGGCCACACCTTCGCGGCCCGGACACCGAACTTCTCGAGGTCCGTGGCGAGCTGTATGGTCGTGCCGTAGCCCTCCATCGTCACGAGGATGCGGGACCCCTGCTTGAGGAGGGCTAAGTACGTCGTCGAGATCGCGCCCATCCCGCTGGAGAAGGCCAGCGCGTCCTCCGCCCCCTCCACGGCGGCGAGCGCCCTCTCGAGGGCCCTGACGGTTGGGTTCTCCTCCCGCGAGTACTTGAGCTCGGTGCCCCTATCGCTCAGGCGGGTCTGGCCCGTGGACCTCTCCGGCTGCTCGAACATCGCGCTCTGGTAGATGGGCGGTATGAAGGCGCCCGTACCCTCATCGAAGTACCCGTGCCCGTGCACCAGCTTGGTCGCAAGGCGCACGGGGGCTCCAAGGGGGATCACGCTTTTTAAGCGCTGCGTGCCCCGCTAGGCTTAAATATTGTGACAGTGGCATCCCCCGCGTGGAGCACACGACCCTGGGCAAGACCAAGGAGAAGATATCCAGGATCGGCCTGGGCGCGTGGCAGTTCAGCGAGGCTTGGGGCCTCACTGATTATGAGAAGGCCAAGGCCGTCGTTAGCAGGGCCCTCGAGCTGGGGATCAACTTCTTCGACACGGCGATGGTCTACGGGAACGGCCTCAGCGAGGCGATGCTGGGCAAGGCCCTCAAGGAGCTCGGCGTGAAGCGCGACGAGGTCGTCGTCACCACGAAGATACCGGCCGACTTCCTTAACCCCCTCGACATTCCGCGGGCTGTCGAGAAGTCGCTGAAGCTGCTGGGCCTGGGCTACATCGACGCGCTGCTGGTGCACTGGCCCCCAGCCTGGCACAACTACCCGACCCGCGTCTACGCTAGGGCGCTGGAGAAGCTCGTCAACTCCGGCGCCGTGAGGTACCTAGGCCTGAGCAACTTCCCCGTAGAGCTCGTCGAGAGCTTCAGGAGCAGCCTCTCCAGGGCGGACGTCGAGGTCTTCCAGCACAGGTACAACCTCGTGGAGAGGTGGGCCGAGGAGGAGGTCATACCCTACGCGGAGAGCTGCCAGATAACCGTCCAAGCGTGGAGCCCGATAGCCAAGGGGGCGCTCACCGGGAAGTACACGCCCGAGAACCTCCCCCGCTTCGCCGACGTAAGGGCCGCGGACCCCGTCTTCCACCCCTCGAACTTCGCCAAGGTCTACGAGCTGGTCAAGCTGCTGAAGGCCGTCGGGGAGAAGTACGGTAAGACGCCAACGCAGGTGGCGCTGAACTGGCTCATAGCTTCGAGCCCCGTGGTTGTGCCGATCCCTGGCGCCAAGTCGCCCGAGCAAGTGGAGGAGATCGCGGGCGCCGCCGGCTGGAGGCTGAGGCTCGAGGACTGGCGCCTGATAGACGAGGCGAGCAGGGCCGTCAGCATATCGTACTCCGTCTACTACGTGGAGAGGGAGGTCAAAGTCTGAGGTCGACACGAAAGAAAGCTCTTTTTCCCTCCCCTCCTCCCCCGACCGGGCAGAGCCTGTGCTCTCGTGGCGGGAGAACTACCTGAGGGCAGCCGACTTCGCGTACCCCGAGTACGTGCCCTGCGTCATCAGCGTCTTCTGGCCCGTGTGGAACACGCACAGGGAGAGGCTCGAGGAGCTTGCTGAGCGCTACCCGCTGCTCTTCCCCGGCTTCAGGCGGGGGAGCATAAGGTACGAGGGTGAGCCCGGCGTCGTGTACACCGACGAAACCCGCGTCGACCCCTTCGGCTGCGTGTGGCACTTCACCATCAAGGGGTACCAGGGCCAGGTGGTGAAGCACCCGCTCGAGGATTGGAGCAGGTGGAGGGAGTACAGGCTGCCCGACCCGGAGGCGGGCCTCCCGGTCGAGGGGGGCGCGAGCCTCATACCCTGGGAGACCCTGTACGAGCAGATGGACAGGGCGAGGGAGTCGGGGTCGCTCGTGGTGGCGCCGATGCCGCACGGCTTCTTCTTCCAGAGGCTGTACTACCTGAGGGGCTTCAGGAACCTCCTCAGGGATTTTGTCCTGAGGCCCCCCCAGATATACGAGCTAGTTGAGGCGCTGACGGAGTACAACATGCAGCTGCTGAGGAGGCTGCTGAAGTTCGGGAGGGTCGACGTTGTGAGCTTCGGCGATGACCTGGGCACGCAAACCGGAATGCCGATCAGCCCCGCGACGTTCCGCGAGTTCATCTTCCCGGCCTACGCCAAGTTCTTCTCCTACGCCCACTCGCGGGGCGCGCGCGTGCGGCTGCACACGGACGGGGGGATCATGGAGGTTGCCGACCAGCTGCTGGAGGCGGGGGTGGACATCCTGAACCTCCAGGACCGGGTCAACGGGGGGCCCGAGGGCATCCGGGAGAGGCTCTGGGGGAGGGTCTGCATCGACCTGGACATCGATAGGCAGCACCTCATACCCTTCGGGTCGCCCGGCGAGATACGCTCGTACATCGGTAGGGTGTTTAGGGTGCTGGGCTCGGAGAGAGGTGGTCTGATGCTTTACGCCGAGGTCCATCCACCGACCCCCCTAGAGAACATAGCGGCCCTGGCGGAGGCGATGATGGAGGGCATGTGGCTCGAGCGCGCGTGACGCGTGCTGGCTAGCTTAAAAAGCGCGCCGGGCGCACCGGGCCGGCGATGGGCAAGGCGCTAGCACGCGCCCCCGCGAGCGTAGCCAACCTAGGCTGCCTCTTCGACGCAGCGGCGATGGCAGTGGAGGCCTTCTCGGACGAGGTGGAGGTGGAGGAGGCGACCGGCGGCCTCGAGGTCAAAGCAGAGGGGTGGCGCGTGCCCGCCGGCAAGATGAACGTGGCCTACGAGGCAGCGCGGCACCTGCTCCTCAACGTCTACGGCAGGGAGACCGGGCTGAGGATAGTGGTCAGGAAGGGCGTGCCGGTCGGCTCGGGCCTGGGCTCCTCCGGCGCCACCGCGGCAGCGACGGTGGCGGCGGTCAACGAGCTCCTCGGCATCGGGGCGAGCACTGGGGACCTGCTGCTGGCGGCGGGGGCCGGCGAGCCGCACTACGACAACGCGGCCGCCTCGCTGCTGGGCGGCGTCGTGCTACTCGACCCAGTAAACCCCAGGACGTACGTGCTCTTCGAGCCGCCCGAGTGGCTCCGCGTCGTGCTCTTCGTCAAGAGCTCCCCAGCGCTGGCCAAGACGCGGGCGATGAGGGGCGTCCTGCCGGAGACGGTCAGGCTGGGCGACGCCAGCCGGTGGGCCTTCGCTGCCGCAGCCTTCGCAGCGGGCCTGGCGCGGGGGGTCAAGCGGTGCCTGAGCTTCGCCAGCGAGGGGGGGCCAGTCGAGGCCGCCCGAGCCCGCTTCATCCCGGGGTACTGGGAGGCCAAGGCAGCAGCGCTGCGCGCAGGCGCCCTAGCCTTCAACATATCGGGCGCCGGTCCCTCCCTGTTCGCCCTCGCTGAGGAGGAGAGGGCCGAGGATGTGGTAAGGGAGGTCCTCCGGGTCCTGCCGGACTACAGGCCCATCATCACGCGCGTAGCGGTCAAGGGTGCGCTGCACAATGTTGAGGGTCGGCGATAACCACTGCCACCTCAACCCCGTCAGGGGGATGGGGGTCAGGGCGTTCGCTAAGCGCTTCAGGAGCGCCGGGGGGTGGTTCGTGGGCCTGGTCAACCTGACCTCGTGGTCTCTGGGGGTCACCGCCCGCGAGCCCTCGGACTACGAGAGGGTGTACGAAGCTACGCTGGGCGCGGCCAGGGAGCTGAGGGAGGAGGGGCTCGCGGTAGCAGTGATCCTGGGCCCCCACCCAGCTGAGCTGGCCAGGATGGTCGAAAGCGGCGTGAGGCCGGAGAGGGGGAGGGACGTGGTCATGAGGGCGTACGAGCTGGCGGCCGAGTACGTGAGGAGGGGGGAGGCGGACGGGTTGGGGGAGGTCGGGCGCCCCCACTGGAGCGCTCCACCGGCGGTGGTGCGCGCCTGCAACGAGGTGCTGGAGCGGGTGGCCGCGCTGGCGGAGGAGCTAGGGTGCGCGGTGCACCTCCACGTGGAGCGCGGGGGCGCGGGCACGATCGACGACCTCGCCTCGAGGCTCGGCCGCCTACGGGGTAAGTTCGTCCTCCACCACGCCGAGGGCGCCTACGCGGGCTACGCGCGCGATAGGGGGCTGATCCCCTCGGTCCCGGGCAGGGAGGCGGAGGTGCTCGCCGCCCTCTCCGGGACGAGCGACTTCGTCGTCGAGAGCGACTTCCTTGACGACCCCAGGCGCCCAGGGGCGGTGGTGGCCCCATGGAGCATCCAGAGGCTGTTCACCAGGCTGATCAAGAGCGGGAGGATCTCGGAGAGCGTCGCCGAGAGGATCCTAGTCAGGAACGTGAGCGAGCTGTACGGGGTGGAGCCGGGTGATCTGTGAGCCGGCCGCGGGGCTCAGCTAACAGCTCATGACCTTCACCGCTCCGGGGCCGTAGGCTCTTCATCGCCCCCCTCCCGGCTCCCGCGCCCTCTTCAACCCCTCGCCATGCATTTATGCCGGTGGCGGGAGCTGACGCGCGTGAGCCTGAAGCTCTCGGTCATAACCGACGAGGTTTCGCAGGACCTCGAGAGGGTCGTGAAGTTCGCCAGGGAGCACCGCCTCCAGGGCGTCGAGGTCAGGACGCTGTGGAACAGGAGGCCTCACGAGCTGGTGGACAAAGCCGGCGAGATCAGGAGGGCCCTGGAGGTGGAGGGGCTCGAGGTCAGCGCCATAGCGTCGCCCGTCTTCAAGTGCAACCTGGGCTCGGAGGCCGAGGTCCGCGAGCACGTGGGCATCCTCTCGCGCTGCATCGCCCTGGCGAAGGCCCTCGACGCGCCGGTGGTTAGGGTCTTCACGTTCTGGCGCACGGGGAGCCTGGACGAGAGGCTGAGCGCCGTGCTCCAGGCCTTCATGCCGGCGGTGGACGTGGCGGCTGACGAGGGGGTGGTGCTAGCGGTCGAGAACGAACCCTCCACGCACGTTAACAACGGCAGGAGGCTACGGCAGTTCCTCGGCGCCGTGTCCAAGCCCAACGTCGTTAGGGCCGTCTGGGACCCCGGCAACGACGTCTGGGACCCCGAGGGCGAGCGCCCGTTCCCGGACGGCTACAGCTACGTAAAGGGTCTTGTCGCTCACGTGCACGTCAAGGACGGCAGGCGCACGCCCCAGGGCCACGAGTTCGTCCCCGTGGGCGAGGGGGACGTCGACTGGCTCGGGCAGGTCGGGGCGCTGATCAAGGACGGGTACTCCGGCTACCTCTCACTCGAGACGCACTGGAGGCCGCGGCAGCTGCCCAGGGAGCTGGTGGAGATGCCCGGCGGCGAGGCCTACTCCGAGGCGGGGGAGTACGCCTCGGCCCTTTGCGCGCGGAATTTAAGGGCGATAGTGGACGCGGCGCTGAGGGGTGCCCGGGGGTGAAGATCTCGATCACCGTGTACAGCCTGAGGGATTACTTCGCAGGCGGGAGGCTAGACGTCCCCCGCTTCATAGAGCTTGCAGCGAAGCTGGGGGCGGACGGGGTCGACCTGGGCTACTACTGGAGGGGTGAGGACGAGAAGGCGGAGGCGAGGCGCGCTCTCAGAGCAACCGGCCTCGAGCTCGCGATCTACATCACCGCCAACGACTTCGTCAAGCCGAGCCCCGAGGAGAGGAGGGTCGAGCTCGAGAAGGTGAAGGCCGCAATCCTCGACGCGAAGAAGTTCGACGCGAAGCGCGTAAGGGTGTTCGCGGGCGACCTGAAGCCCGGGTTCGAAGCGGGGGAGGCAGAGAGGTGGGCCGTTGAGGGGCTCGCTGAGGCGGCCGACTACGCGTCAAGCGAGGGCGTGGTCCTAGCCCTCGAGAACCACGGGAGGCACTTCAGCAGGGTGGACGTCGTCGAGAGGATCCTCAGGCGAGTGGGCTCGGGGAGCCTGCGCCTGACGTTCGACGCGGGCAACTTCGCCTTCGCCGGCGACAGCCCGCTCGAGGCGGCCCGTAGGCTGGGGCAGTGGGTGGAGCACTTCCACGCGAAGGACGTGGACGCGTGGGGCAGGGCCTGCGCCCCGGGAGAGGGGCTCATCGACTTCGAGGCGATAATCGGGGCGCTCAGCAGGGTTGGGTACCGCAACTTCCTCTCCGTTGAGTACGAGGGCCGCAGGGATCAGGTGCTGGGCGTCGGCATGGGTGTGGGCTACCTGAGGGCCCTCCTCGCGAAAATGCAGCTGCGCTAGGCGGCGAGGATGGCTCACGAGCCGCTGTGGAGGTGGGCCCTCAGGCAGCTGCACCACGATCGGATCTACGTGGCGGCAAGGGGGGTTGCCGGGAGGAGCCTCTTCAGGGAGAACCCCCTCCAGGCGCTCGTCGTCCACGCGCTGCTCAGGGGCCACGGCTTCGGCGCTAGCTCGAGGCGCGGAACCCTTTTGGCCGAGAGGGCGTACCCCGGCAGGGTGCTCAGGTTCCTAGCGGGAAGGGGGGAGGAGCCGGCCGAGCTGGAGTACCCGGGGTCGGACTACCTGCCGGCCGAGGAGCTGTCGGCGAGGGCTCCCGACCGCCCCCTCATAGTGTTCGAGAACAGGCTCTTCAGCGAGCTCGCCGCCCCAGATCAGCGCAAAGCGATCCTACAGCTCTCCCTCTCACTCAGCACGCTGAGGAGGTGGCTGTGGGACGGCAACATGGTCATGCTGAACTCCCCCGAGGCTCTCGCGCGTAAGTTCGCCGAGGTTAACGCGGGCGCTAAGGTCAGGTTCCTTAGCAGCGGCGAGTTCCTCGACCTCCTGAGGTCGGGCGACAGGGCCGTAGTGCTCGACCCCATGGGCCCGGAGGTCCTCAGCGAGGAGGAGCTGAGGCGCTCCTCGGTGGTGATCATCGGAGGGATCGTCGATAGGGCGAAGTCCATGAGGGGGGCTACGAAGAGGATCGCAGAGGAGCTCTCGAGAGAGGTGGGCGTTGAGCTGGATAGGTACAGGATAGAGCTCGACGGCATCACCGCAGCCGTGCCCCACCGGCTCCACGCGATCCTGGAGGTGGTCCTGAGGGTTATGCTAGGCGGGGAGGGGCTCAGGAGGGCAGTGATGCTATCGATGAGCAACAGGGACGCTGCATGGTACCTCGGCATGCTGGTTGCGAGACGCTGCAGCATCGATCTCCTCGCGGCGAGGATCAGGGAGCTCGAGGAGGTCAGGGGGAGGCCCCTCAGCCGGGAGGTGCTCGAGCACGCGGCCAGGATCGCCGGCTGCGGAGCCAGCTGCCGCCAGCTGCTCGTGGAAGCGCAAGCCCGCCGGGCGACAGCGGAAGCGTAAGGGTCAGGGTCCACCGATAGACCCTGCAACCGGGTGGGCGCGAGTAGGTCGGTAGGCCAGGCGGTTCAAACCCTGATAATGTTGAAGCCGGAGGCTTTGCGGAGCCTGTTCATTATCGCGAGGCCCAACCCGCGCTCCTCGACCCCCTCCGCCACCACGAACTCGTAGCCCTCATCGTCGACCTCGCGCAGCCTCCGGAAGAGGTTCCTAGCGATCGTGAAGGGGTCCTCGCGGGTGCCCAGGCTCTTGAGCCCCACGCCCTCGGCCGCCGCTTCGGAGTAATAGCCGAGCGTTTCGTCGGTACAGAGCACGCAGACCCTCCTGCCCCTGCGGACCTCCTCCAGCGCCAGCCTTGCGACAGTCCGGGCAACCCTAGCCAGGTCGCCGTAGTCGCTCGATTCGACCACCACCATCGCAGCCCGCGGGGCGTAGTGCCTGTACCGCATCCCCGGCGCGAGGGCCACCTCAGCCTCCCTGAGGCCGCGCGCGAACTCTGGCACGCTGACCTTCACTCCGAGGACGTGCTCGATCCTTTCCAGGGGCAGCGCGCCAGGCCTCAGGAGCACGGGGGGCTCCGACGTCAGGTCTACGATCGTCGACTCTACCCCGTAGAGGGTGTCGCCTGCGTCCAGGATTCCCTCTACCCTCCCGCCCAGGTCCCTCAGGACGTGCTCCGCGCTAGTCGGGGAGGGCCGCCCCGAGAGGTTCGCGCTGGGCGCCGCTATCGGCGAGCCCAGCTCCTCGATGAGCGCGAGCGCGACCTTGTGCGCCGGCATCCGCACCGCCACCTTGGGCAGGGAAGCTGTTACCTCATCGGGCACCCTGGGCGACCTCGGCACCACGATCGTTAGGGGGCCGGGCCAGAAGGCCCTAGCGAGTTCCTCCGCCGCAGGCGGAAGGGAGCTCGCGAGCTCCTCCAGCTGCTCGAGCCTGGATATGTGGACGATCAGGGGGTTGTCGGGGGGCCTGCCCTTAACCTCGAAGATGCGCCGCACGGCGCTCGCGTTGTAGGCGTCGGCTCCCAGCCCGTAAACGGTTTCCGTCGGGAACGCTACGAGGCCGCCCCCCCTCAGCACCTCCGCAGCCTCCCTAATCGCGGAGGGGTCGGGCCGCGCCGCATCGACGCGCCACACGCGGGTCTTGAGCACGGGACGCGGAGGCTTCTGGCGCACTTCAGCATTGCGCGCGGATTTGTGGCCCCGCTGCCGGCGCGCCCCCTCATCCCCGGCGCTCGCCGCGTCCGCAGCGCGTGCGCCAGCGGGGCCAGTCCGCCTACCTATCTCTCCTCACCCCTCGGTAAGGGGAACGCGCGTCATCCCAGCGAGGGCAGCACGATCCCGCTAATTAGCGTTTCCCCAGCATACCCCGCGGCTCCCGGCCGATAGCCTCTTACGCCTGCGCCGGGCTGACCCGATCGCTAGGCGGTGCGGCGGCCCCGTGCCTAAGGCCCCTTCAATCGCTCCCAGGTGCAATCGCCGCCGCGGCGGGCTCTATTTCAACCAGGATGTTGTAGGGCTCGTGCCCCCTCCTGAGGATGGCCCTGCCCCTGACCCCGGCCTGGAACCACGCCAGCTCGCTCGTCGTGAGAGCCATGTATACCCTCGTCATCGAGACGTAGTCCGGGTCGCTGTGGGCCAGCGCTAGCTTCCAGCCGGCGGCCCTCCGAAACTGCTCGGGGACGTCGCCCCACTCGTGGGTGAGGACGACCACGGCCAGGCCGAACTTCCTCAGCATCCTCGCCATGGTCACAACCAGCGGCTCGCTGAAGCCGGGTGGGGGCACCATGAAGAGATGCCCCTCGTCGACTATCAGCATCCACCTGGGCTCGCTCAGGCCCTGCGCGACCACGTAGTCTCTCAGCTGGGCCAGGAGGAGTTCGAAGGCGGTCCTCTGGACCTCCACGGGCATGGCGACGTACCTGCCCGATGAGGTGCTGCCCATGCAGAGGACGAAGGCCCTCCGTGCCGCGAGCAGCTCATCGACCCTGGTGCCCTCGCCGCTGAAGTAGGGCTGAAGCCTCTCGAGCTTCCACGCTAGGCTGGTGCCCCTGCAAGCCTCGATGAGCTCCCCAAGGGAGCGGGGCGCTTCCCCCAAGTGGGACCTGAGGAGGTGCGCCTCGTACTCGCTCAGCGGCGCCACGTGAGACAGCGATCTCTCGATGTCGAAGGGGCTCGCGCGCAGGGGGTTGAACGGGCGGTCCCACAGGTCCACCACCTCGAAGCCAGCCCGCCGGGCGAACGGCCTGTACTCGCCGCTCGGGTCGACGATGATGGGGACGATCCCCCTCTCGAGCGCCCTGAGCGCCAGCGTGCGCGCGGTCGTGCTCTTGCCGCTGCCCATCGGGCCGACGATGAGCCCGTGCACGTTCTCCAGGAGGTCGAGCTCCAGCCACACCTCCTCGTCCCTGCGGAGGCCGCGGCCCAGGTACACGGCGCGGGGCGTGCGGCGCGTGCGGGGGCGCAGGAATGAGTGGGGGGCCAGCCACGCCAGCTGGGGGCTGATCTTGACGGCGGAGGCGCTGGGCGCTAGGCCCAGCACCACGCCCGCTGCAGCCAGATACGACGACCCTCTTACCAGCGCGGGCAGGGAGGCGACACGCTCGAGCCCCAGGGGCTCGTAGCGCCACGGCTCCCCACCCACGAGGAAGGCCACCCTGAAGGGCTTCGCCCCGGCCTCAAGGGCCTGCTTCATGCTGACCACGTTCATGGCCTTGAACTCGTCCTCAAGCTTGCCGACGCCAACCCGACCGGCTTCCAGCACCTCCATGGCCTTGCGGGCTTTCGCGCTGAACAACGCCAGATCCTCCGGCACCAGCAGGGCCACGAAGACGTCGTCGCTCCAAACGAGGGCACCGGCGAAGCTGCGAACCTGGGAGGCCGCCCCGAAGTGGTCAGGGATCTCGTTGATAGCGTAGCTCACTGGGGACAGCGGCTTGAACCTGAGCGGCACCTCGCCGCCCCTCGACAACCTCAGCTCTAGGGGCACTAACGGAAGCCCGACAAGGGCCAGCGGCAGTAAGTGGGGGTTAACCGCAGCCAGGAGGAGCACCAGGGCCGCCGTGGCTAAGGTCACGAGGGGCGGCGTGGGGGAGTACCTCCTCGTGGCTACTTCGACGAGCGAGGGGAGGACCTCGGAGGGGTCAGCCGGCTCCGCGCGGACACCCAGCGACAGGAGGCGGCGTTGGAGCTCCCTTAGCACGGCCGACAAGTTGACTAGCAAACTAGATAGGTGAATCATATCAACTAAAAAGTTCACTTTTAGGTAGTAGCTGCGCTGACCGCCCTGACCGAGGGAGATCACGTTGACGGTGGCGGAGGGGAGGAAGAGCGACGAAATGAAACGTGAGGTTGTTTCTCCAAGCTTCGCATCACTTTCAGGAAAATCTACGTTCTCAATTTTAAGGAATGCGCTTATGATCACCTTAGACTTCATTTTCAAAGCTATGTAATCCTTTTTCACTTTAACCTCCGACAAGCGCAGGAGGAGGAGGCACCTCTCGCCGTAGATCACCTCCAGGAGCTCGCGCCTCTTCAGGTACGCGAAGTACCCGCCGAGCACCGCCGCTAGGAGGGTTGGGGGGAGCGGCGTCTTAGCCGCTAGGGCTACCAGTAGGGCCAGCGTGAAGAGGAGGTAGAGTACCAAGAGGTGGAGACCCGGAACGTACACCGCTACGCACCCGGCCTGAGCCTCTTAAGCAGCTCGTCCGCTTCGAGCTGCGCTCGGTAGAGGTCGTTCAGCGTGGAGTAGGCCGCGCTGCGCCAGACCTCCAGCGCTCTGGTCAGCTCTTCGGCCCACTCGTGCGGCAGACCGATCGTAGCTCGCTTCACCTCCTCGTACTCCGCCAGCAGGGCGTTGACGAGCGAGACGGCCCGCTCCACCCCCTCTCCCACCTCCTCCAGTCTCGCGGCCAGCTCCGCCGCCTCCCTCCTCTCCGCCAGCCTCAACGCCACGCTAGCGCCGGGCGAGGGCAGCGCGAGCTGCTGCCTCATCACGTCGAGAGCCTTCTCGAGCTCGAAACGGGCGTCGGCAAGCCCCCGGTAACTCCTCTCCAGGAACTGCTCCACCCTCCTCACCGCCGCTTCAGCGGGCCCTCCCCTCGCCCTTCCGCTCTCAGCCACAGCTCCGACGGCCCTCTCGAGCAGGTCCAGCGACACCTCGCCCCTCCCCGCCAGGGCCGCGACCCACCCAGCCCAGTACGCGTCCCCACTCATGAGCAGCGCCTCAACAGCCTCTGCCGCACTCACACCACCGCCCCCCGCGGCGTCGGCGAAGCCCCGCAGGAACCTCTCCTCCCACTCCCCGAAGCCACTCTCGAGCAACCTCACGATCTCATCCTCCGGGACTTCGCCCCTCGATAGGGGCCCCAACGCTCTGTCCAGCAGGCTTTTGGCGCCGGGGGGCACCCCCTGGGTAGCTTGGCCCCCCGTGAGCTCTCGGTCTAGCGCGTAGCGAACAGCCAAGTAGCGCCACCCCTCGCCCCGCTCGATTGATGACAACCACACCGACCCCAGATCGATGCTAGCCCCCACATTAAGCCTGGAGAGGGAGAGGGCGACCTCCCTCCTCCACGTACGGTTGAGGAGGATCCTCCCCTGCGCAGCCAGGTCGGCTAGGCTTAGCGCCACCGAGGGATACTTGGCTAGCAGCCTGAAGAACTCCTCCCTCTCAAGGCCCCTCGCGGCCGCCACGATCAGCAGCTTTAAGGCGGCCTCCTGAGGCGAACCTGCCTCTAGGCCGCCGGCCGCCCGCTCGAGAAGGCCCCTGAGGCTCACGTGCCTGCTCAGGTTCTGAACCACTCTGCCCCAGCAGGCGGCGGAGTAGCGGTCCTCCAGCATCCTCCTCGCCGCGGAGATGAGACTTTCGTCCAAGCTCCTCAGGCGCTCCGACCCTCCCCTTGTGGGCCCTCCGGGAGCGATCAGCCTGTAGCCCCTCCAGAGCCGCTTGGCGAAGGCCATGGCTGGCGCCGCGGAGAGGAGCCTCGACTCCAGCAGCCACGAGGCTGCGTACAGAACGTCGCTCGCCACCATCAGCCGACGGGCCAGCGGATCCCAGAGGGCCAGCCTGAGCCTCTCCAGGTAGGGGACGTCCAACCTCACCCTGCGCAATGCCAGCTCTCGCGCAACATCGCTGAATGCCCGCAGCAGGGCCGGCAGGGGGTGCAGCCTACCGTAGCTGGCCAGCGTCGCCAGCCCCTTCCTCGCCAGCCTCCTAGCCCGCCCCTCCTGTACTAGGGCTCTGAGGCCCATCCTCAGCCTCCTCTGCTCCCTCCTTAGCTCCTCCGCGAGGTCGGTGGCGGCCAGGACGAGAGGCACCCTCGGAGAGCGATCCCTACCCTTCGCAAAGGCGATCGATAAAATGCTCCCAGCGAGCGCGGTCACCCCCGAGCCCAGCAGCTCGAAGGCCTCGCGCGAAGGCCGCAGCAGCCCCCTCAGCAGACGCGGCGCCCGACCCCCTCCGCCCACCACTCCGATGGCTACCACAGCCGCGTAAACATACGTCACCAGTGTAGCGAGGGTGCCCACGTGGTTGAAGAGGTCGGAGGCCTCCACCACTATCTGCTTGGCGACGCTACCGTTGAGCACGGGCTCGAAGTCACTGTCGTAGAGGAGGCCTGCGACAGCCTCGCTGCTCATCATCGTGTAATTCGAGATCGTGAGCTCTGCCTCGCACTCACCCGTGCCGCCCACCAACTTCAACTTGGCTGTGAAGGTGTAAGCGACTCCGCCGACCCTACCGCGGACTACGGCCGGCCTTGCGATCTCGCCGTAGTACTTGGCCCTCACGAGAACCCTGGGCACCTTGGGTCGTGGCCAGAGGGCTCGGGAGTAGTAGAGGCGGCCTTCGAAGGTGAGGGCCTGCACCAGGCTTCCCCCGTAGAAGCACCTCGAAGAGTGGTTGTAGGTTGGTGGCAGAGACGCGTTGAGCACCCGCGCCCACTGGTCGAACCACCGAGCCTCATCGGCCCTCGCGTCTTCGAGCGAAGGATCGACGTAGGCTACCTCGCAGGACAGCTTCGGCTCTAGCGCGTACTCCGTCCCGTTGATTACGAGCCTGCTCAGGCCCCTCTCAGCGGTTGCCGGGACGCCCTGATCGCACAGCGACCTGGGGTCGAGAGTCCCCTCTATCCACGCCTCCACCTCCACGACCCTCACGTCGACTTCAACGAGCCCCCCCGAGCCGTTCAGGGCTATCCGCTCTCGTAACTCCCTGCTACTGCCGTAGTCCGGGTGGAGGGGGGCGACGACCTCGTGGTCCGTGAGGTAGCCCCCATCACCGTACCAAGGGAGGGGGGATCCCCTCCTGGCGGTGCCCGCCAAGACGAAGAAGCCCCTGCCCAGCCAGTAGCCCCAGCCCTGTGCCACAGTATCGTAGAATAGCACGAGAGCACCCTGGGTGCCCCCCACACGGAGATCCACCGCGGTCGCGTTGGTCGCTCGGGGCGTGCAGACGGCCTCCTCGGTGCACTCGAGGCGGGTGCTGACGACGTCTGGCACGCTGAAGGCGGTGGCGTTAGCGAGAGGTAGCACGAAGCCGGCGTAGGTCAGCCTCTCAACGAGGTACCTAGCAGCCGGCAACAGGTGCCAAGCGCCCAGCGGACGCGCAAACACGCTGCCACCGGGGCCCCTCAGCACAGCGACGGCGCCCGGGGGTAAGGGGTAGGCCTCGCTGTAGACTCTCACTGAGCCATCCTCCAGAGCGGCCACAGGCACCACCATGCTGCCTCGGAGCCAGACCACGCCCACTCCCGTCCAGTTGCCCGGCGCCTCTCGAGGGGCCCTCAATCGGAGCGCCAGCGAATTGAGGGCCAGCGGTAGCGCGAGTGCCACTAGCGCCAGCGCTAGCAGTAGCGCTGCCGCAGCGCGCCGCGTGGCGCGAGGAACGAGGAGCAGGCCCACGGCCGGCATGACCTCCCGCGCCCTTTCCGCCGCTGAGGCGACCGAGAGGTACAGCTGCCCAACGAACCTGAACGTGAGCGAAAGGGTCAGGTAGGCGTTGGCTAGGCTCTGCACGAAGCTCAGCCCACCCTGGGCCAGCGACGCGGCGACTACACTCCCCTTCCCCGCCAGTGCAACGGTTAGCGCGGCCAACGCGATGGAAGAGATTATCGAGGTGCGGAAGCTCCAGCTGGCCGCTCTCGCGACCAATGCCTCGCACGCCTTCATTAGCTGGAGGCCGATGGCCCTCGTCGTCTGGGGCGAGAAGAACCCCGATGGTACACCTCCCACCAGCGACGCCAGCTCGGCCACGTCCAGCGTCGTTAGGAGGGCCGCGATCACAAGCGCGATCGCGGCCTCAGCGAGCCGCTCCCCCCTTCGCCTGGCTAGGGCTGCAGAGGCGGCGGCCTCAGCGAGCAGCACGAGCGGCAGGAGCGGCCTAGGACTCATGGGCTCACGCCCTCAGCCTGGACACTAGTGTCTCCGGAAGGCCCCCCAAGGCTAGCGAGAGGCCGGCGCTGACCGCAGCTGCCAGACCGATCGCGAGACTGACCCAGGCGGAGAACTCACCCATCAGCTTCACGTCCTCAAGCACGTCGTTGACGGCGCCAGCGAAGTACTGCGCTATGCCGGAGAGCGGCACCCCAGCGTACTTGAACCTAAGCGATGCGGCGTTCGCAGCGAAATAGGGCGCTAGGGCCCCGGCGACCACTTCGAGGCAAGCTATACTGATGGCCAGGGTGGCACCGAGCCTTCTGAGCCTGCTGACGCCAGCGAGCACTATTCCGAGGCTCATGAGGGAGGGACCGAGGACCAGGCAGGTGCGCGATGCTACGAGCAGCGCGCTCGAGAGAGCCGCGAGGTACCCGGTGAAGAGGTTTGCGAGGCCGCTGGACGCATACCAGGTCGTCGCGAGGGGCGCCAGCACTCCCGTCAGCGTAAGGTCGCGCGCCACGAGGGCCAGGTCGACAGCGTACTTCACGTAGCGGTCGCGCGCGGCTGCGTAGCTCTCGAGGGCAGCACCAGGGCTCACGAATCCGATACCGAGGGCCCTGAGGGCGGTGGGTGCCCACACCAGGATGGCTGCTAGGATTGCGCCGGCCACGCAGGATTCCAGCGCCCCGTAGATCACCTCGTACCCGCGGGCCTTGAGCTGCGGTGCAGGTAGGTTCAGGAGCCAAGCTCCGTAGGCGAACTCCGCCACGATGGCTGCAGCAGCTATGGAGAATTCTAATAAAATTGACTGCATAAGCCCTCAGGGCCTGCCGAAGATTTCATCCCAGCTGACGGTGAAGGGGGTTCCCTTGGGCAGCAGCCCTATAGAGACAAGTATGTCGGGCAGCCAAGCCGCGAGCGCCAGGGCGATCAGCCAGTAGAGCGGACCCTCGATGGCCTCATAGATCTCCCTCTGAGCCATAGCTGTGGCGGCGCCCCCCAAGTGCCTCTTCAGCGCGGCGATGGCACTCCTTGCGATAGCCCCGAGGAACACCATGATGCCCGTAGCTGTCACCGCCAGCTTTGCTGCCAGAACAGCGTACCCCCTCAAGCTGTCCCAGTTTACGGTGGGGCCCTCCGCGTACACATTCCATGGGAGAGAGACCGTCGCGAGCCACAGCAGCAACGCTGCTCTCCTCCTCACCATGGTCCACCGAGGGTGCTGCTTCAACCTCTAGTATTTATTTTAGGTTGTGAAAGGAGGCCGAAAGTAATACAGGGGGACGGCCCAGCCAGAGCTTCCAGCCGCCTACGCGGGCTCCAGAACGACCTTGCCGCCCTGGTAGCGGATCCTCAGCCTCCACCTCCCGCTCAGCTCGCCGCTGCCCAGCCTGCTCTCGATGGGGGCGCTGGCGCTCACGCCGCACGGAGCGCAGCTGACTCCTGTGGGCGTCACCGCCACGCCCCTCAGGTCGAAGGCGTCGGTGACGCTGCCCCCGCCCGCCCAGACGGCCAGGATGGTGGCAGTGAGCCGCCTCGCCTCGGCGCAGTAGTCCGGCTGGGGCCTCAGCCTCGGCAGCTGGAGCAGGATCAACGCGACCGCGGCCGCCAGCGCGAGGTAGAGGAGGAGCCTCTCCACGGCTACCACCTGAACAGCACGACCACGGGGACGCCGAACTCGTCCACCAGCTCGTACCTGTAGCCCTTCACGCCCAGCCCCGGCTGGACGTTGATGTCAGCGGGCCGGGCCAGCTGGAGCGGCACCCCGACCAGCCACTCGCAGGCGCCGACGCGCTTGATGTCGGCCACCCCGTCAAGCGCGCCCAGCGAGGGGCACAGAGTCACATTGAAGAACGGCGACCGGTACTCGTGACTGTAGGTCAACCTCACCTCGACCATGGCGTACTCCCTCCCCTCCACCACCTTCAGGTAGGTCCTGCCGGTGGGCTCCGAGGCGGCGGTGACGACGACCTCGACTGCGTCGAGCTGCCCACTCACCGCGCTCCTCAGCGTTGCGATCGTGAAGGTCGTGGTGTTAGTGACAGTAATCGCCCTCCCCCTCAGAGATATGGTGCCAGGGTTGGGGGCCCGCACTACGCGGGTGGGGTAGAGGCGGAGCGGGAGGCCGTAGGTGTTGTTGAGTTGATAGAGCTGCTGGACGAGCCAGCTCAGCGCCGCGAGGTCGCACCGCCTCGTCGCCATGCAGGCCCTGGCCAGGTGCACGAGCTGCGCCGCCTGCAGGTGGCCCCGCTCGCAGGCCACAATGGGCTCCGGGCTCCTCAGCGAAACGAGCGCGACCAGCGCGAGCAGGAGCGCCAGCGCGCCGACCAGGGCGAGCTGCCCCCTCCTCCCCATGCAAGCCACCTCAGGGGCCGGCGCAGACCGTCACGAGGGCCCACCCGCCCGTCGTCGCGTTGTAGAGCGCGGCGCTGTAGCAGACCGGGAGCTGGACCCCGGAGAGCTGGGCCTGCGCTTGGCCGGCCGCCGCGGCGAGGTCTCCAGCCTCCGCGGCGAGCACCTGCGCCCGCGCGCCGCTGAGCGCCAGGCCGAGCAGGCCCGAGACCCTCCGCGGGTCCTGGGCGTTGAGGAGCGCCCACGCCAGCGCCCTCTGCGCACCCACGTGGTGCACCGGCGCTGCCTGCCTCGCGGCCAGGGCCGCCATGTAGACCGCGGCGAAGGCGTACGCCAGGGCGATCGCGGCGGCCTCCAGGTGCCTCATGGCGCCCCCCTCTGAACCTTGCGAAGCTCCTCAGAGATGCGCTCCAGCGAGGCGGCCAGCCCCCCGAGCTCGCGCGCGAGCCCGTCGGAGGCGCCGTCCAAGCCGAGGAGGGCGGCCGCCGCCGCGAGCTTCCTCGCCGCGCTCAGGATGTCGCCCCTGGCCTCCCGGGCGAGCTCCAGCGCCAGCTTAGCGCGCGCCGCCTGCTGGGTGAGGACCGCTTCCACGGGCATTGGGCGCTGCTCTATTATTTATTCCCTTCTCTCCCTCGCCCCGCGCGCCCCGGCCCCCACGCCGCTCCCCGGCTGCCAAACCCTGCCAAACC
>JAGDWA010000072.1:8610-9343 GCA_023269735.1 Thermofilum sp. | reverse complement strand
TATGCGTGCGCGCCACCTCAGTCCCCGCGCGCCCTAGCCCTCGGGGCGGCTACGGCGCTGCAGGAGGCTGAGGCGGCCGCGAAGGTTAGCGGGGGGTCGTGGCCGAGGGCTCCCAGGGCGGCGCTCGCGGTGAGCGGAGCGGCGATGCTTGCGTGTGAGAGCATCGTGCCGCAGGCACCGTACCCGGCTCCCCCGCGCCCCGGTGAGCTTAGCGACGGGGGCGCTGCTGGACACGCTGAAGGACCCCCAGACGGCGCTGTAGAGCTCCATGGGCGCGAGGGCGTGGACCGCATCCTCCGCTAGGCAGTTGAGCGCTGGTGGAGGGCCTCTGGGAGCAGGCTGAGGGTGAGGACCGCCCACTCCCCGAGCTCCAGCGCGAGGCGGCCATCGAGGGTATCTCCAGCCAGCTCGCGAAGCTGAGCGTGAGCATCGCTGTTGACGTCCGACAGGTCGTAGGCGTAGTGGGGAGGTATGCAGAAGTTCCTCGGAACGTCGACGCAGAGGGAGAGGGAGACCAGGAGGGGCAGCAGGCACGGGAGCAGGCCCCCTCCGCCCTCCCCGGCGGCTGCCCCGCAGCGTCGTTGGACGCTCGGAGGGCGAGGAAGGTGTCGGGGCCAGCGGGGCCGCGGAGAGGAGGAACACCGCCGAGATCCTGAGGCGCCCGTAGACCCACCCCAAGACCGCTGTGCCCACTGCCCGAGCGACCCACCGGCCCAGAGGCTGCTCATGGCTG
>JAGDWA010000072.1:0-8600 GCA_023269735.1 Thermofilum sp. | reverse complement strand
CATGGCTGCGCCGACTTCGCCGCTGCCTGCCGGGGCCATGGCCAGCGCACGGGAGGCGCCGAAGAAGCAGGAGAGCACTGGCCTTCGTCAGGCTGAGGGGGAGGCGCGGGAAACGGTTTTAGCGGGGGCCCGCCCTGGCCGCGTGGGCCCCAAGCGGGGCGCGCGCAAGAGGCCGTACCCCCACGAGGGCGACGTCAGGGAGGCGGTGGTGGAGGCGCTGGGCAGGGTGCTGAGGCCGGACGACCTGCCCGACGCGGTCCGCGGGGTCCTGGAGGAGAGGGGCTTCTACGCGGGCCTCGTGACGGACAGGCGCGTCTGGAGGGCGTACGAGGAGCTCGTGCGCGCCGGCAGGATCCCCGACGTGCTGGGCGTCGTCCCCGACCTGGGCGAGGAGCCCGAGGGGGGCTAGCCGCCGGCTTTTAAAGAGGCCTCGCACCCCTCCGGCGGAGTGATCGGCGAGTGCAGGGAGCTGCTTAGGCGCTACGGCATCAGGCCGAGGAGGAGGCTCGGCCAGAACTTCATCGTCAGCAGGGGGGCCGTCGAGGCGATCCTGAGGGCCCTGGACCCGCGCCCGGGCGAGACGGTCTACGAGGTGGGGGCGGGGCTGGGGACGCTGACCGAGGCCGTGGCCGGGAGGGGGGCCTACGTCGTGGCGGTCGAGATAGACCGGAGGCTCGTGAGGGCCCTGAGGGACCGCTTCAGGGGCCACCCGCTCGTCGACGTCGTCCACTCCGACGCGCTCGCCCTCCCGCTCCCGAGGGTCGACAAGGTGGTCAGCAACGTCCCCTACAGCATCTCCTCGAAGCTGGTCATCAAGCTGCTCCGCGAGCAGAGCTACTCCCTCGCCGTGCTCACCCTGCAGAGGGAGTTCGCGCTCAGGCTCCTCGCCGAGCCGGGCAGCGGGAACTACGGGCGGCTGAGCGCCATCACCCAGCTGTTCGCCGAGGTGGAGCCGGTGGGGAGCATCAGCAGGCGCGCCTTCTACCCGCGGCCCGAGGTCGACTCCCTCATCGTGAGGCTCAGGCCCAGGGGAGGGCCCCTCCAGCTCTTCGGCAGGATCGAGGCGCTGACCTCGATCCTGTTCTCGAAGAGGAGGAAGAAGCTGTCGAGGGCCCTGAGGGAGGCTGGCCTTGACCCGAGCCTCGCTGAGGGCCTCGTCGACGCCGAGAAGAGGGTGTACGAGCTGACCCCGGCGGAGGTGCTCCGCCTCGCGGAGGCGCTGGAGCCGCGTGATACCGGCGTCCTACGTGGCTGCTAGCCCGAGGCGGTCCGCGGCGGGCCTAGGTACCCGGCGGAGGCGAAAGCACCGTGGCATCGCGGGTGTACCTGGACGTGCTCGCCCACCTGCGCGCCAGGGTCTCGGGCGCCGCCCCCATCATCGCCTCCTCGCTCTGCGCGAGGAAGGCGAGGCTCGAGCGGCTCATAGAGGCCCTGCTGGAGGGCGCCGCCCCCGGGGCGGGCTGCCCCTGGCGCTACGCCCGCGAGCCGGGCTGGCCGCCCCTCCCTAGTACGTCGCGAGCGGGAGCCGGACGACCCTACCCTCCTCGGCCGACCTGACGGCAGCGATCGTGACCTCGAGCGTCTTGACGCCCTCCCTGTAGGGGACCTCCGTCGGGGCCCCCGCCTTCACGCAGTCGATGAAGTGCCTGTCCTCGGCCACGAAGGGGTCCACCGTCGCCTTGAGCACGCTCCTCTCGCTCCCGCTGACCACGATCACGTCGTTGCCCGCCCCTATCAGCTCCAGGTTCCTCGCGATGAGGCGGAAGTTCACGTCCATCCCCGCGGGCTGGGCCGCGCAGGTGCTCGTCACCGAGCCGACGGCCCCCGACTTGAAGCGCATGATGACGGCGGAGGCCGCCTCGATGTTGAAGTTGGGGAGGTCGCGCAGGGACCGCGTCTCGAAGTACGCCGCCACCTCCTCCACCTCGCTGCCGACGAGCCAGCGGCCCAGGTCGACCAGGTGGGTGCTCTGCTCGACCAGCTGGCCGCCGCTGAGCTCCCTGCGCCGCCACCAGTGCTCCGGGCCCCCCGCTACCCCGCCGATCCACCACGCCTCGTAGAGGATCGCGTTGCCGCCGCGCTCGAGGAGCATGCGCCTTGCCTCCCTGAGCGAGTCGAGGAAGCGCCTCGTGTAGCCCACCATCGTGATGATGCCCGCCCTCTCGACGGCCCTGAGCACCTCGACGGCCCTCTCGAGGGTGAGGGCGACGGGCTTCTCGACGAAGAAGTGGACCCCGTGCTCGGCGCACAGGATCTCCTGGTCGGTGTGCGCGTAGGGGGGTATGCAGATGAAGACCGCGTCCAGCTTCTCCCTCTCGATCATCTCCCTGTAGTCGCCGTAGGCCCTCCCGCCGTAGGTCTCCGCGAACGCCCTGGCCCTCTCGGGGACCGCGTCCGAGAAGGCGGCGAGCTCCACGTCCTCGAACTTGGCCAGCCTGTCGGCGTGGACCCTCGCGATGCCTCCGCACCCGATGAAGCCTACCCTAACTTTCACGTGGGGGGACGCGAGCCTTAAGGTATAAGAGGCTTACGGGAGCCTCAGCTCCCCGATACCGGTCTCGGCCCTCAGCCTCTCCAGGACCCTCTCGCGAGGCCCCACGTCGAAGACCAGCTCGTACTCGACGGTCGAGACCCTCCTGCCGGCGACCTCGGCGGCTGGCCGGAAGTGCAGCTCGATCTCACCGAACACCTCCGGCCCCGCCTCCGGCCCCGAGTTGTAGCTCTGGACGCAGCCCCTGGGGCCCGCGGGGTCGGCCTTCGCCACGTCGAGGCACTCCTCCTGCCACCGGGGCGCGTCGAAGGTCCTCATCAGCAGCAGCGTCCACAGGCCCCCTTCCCTCTCCGCCACGTGGGCTATCGCGGCCGCGCCCTCGAGCTGGAGGTCCTCCGGCCTCACCCCCAGCTTGTAGACGCCCCGCCCGTCTATCCTGAAGGAGACGTGGTCCCCCGAGACGACCAGCCTGTCGGGCGGGATCGGGCCGAAGTAGTGGACGGGCTGGGCCCCCCTCCTCACCGGCACGACCGCCGCCCCCCTGGCGCCCGGCTCGACCTGGGCGAGGGCCCAGAGGTTGAAGTCGCCCCGGTAGCTGGCCAGCACCGCGTCCCTGACGATCAGCCGGTCCTCGGCGACGAGCCTGAACTCCCTCCTCACCTTGGCGTGCAGCCTGTGGCCGGTGGTGCGGTCCGTCGCCTCGACGACCCCCTCCAGCACGACCCTCGCGGGGCCGGCCGCGGTGATCCTGTAGCTGCCCGGGTCGAGGCTGCCCGGGCAGAACCAGCCGGCGAAGCGCTCGGGGTCCTCGTAGAAGAAGCTCCGCTCCGGCGAGACCCACAGCCTGAGGCCGCCCACGTTCCACTGCCCCCTCTCGAGCACGGACTCGAGCTCCGGGTTGACCCAGAGGAGGTTGACGCCCCGCACGAAGAGGCCGAGGAGCCTCGCCCCCCTCTCCACCACGAGGGCCGACGTGCCGCCCCTCTCCATGACCGCCGCGGCGGAGTACCTCGACACGGCGCCCCTGAGCTCCTCCAGCCTCATCGGCGCGGCGGCCGCGGGCCGGTAAAAATGGTTTCCACCCCTGTTGCGCCGGCGCGAAGCGGTACGCTTTTTACTCGGCGGGCGAGGGGCGCGGGATGCAGGAGGACCTCCTGCAGAGGGCCGTCGACCTGGCCCTCCAGCTGGGGGCCAGCTACGCCGAGGCCCGCTACCACAAGCACTCCGGGGCCTCCCTGGTCGCGAGGAACGGCGAGATGATCGGCTACAGCGAGTCCGTGCGGGAGGGCGTCGCGGTGAGGGTGGTCGCTGGCGGGGCGCTGGGCTTCTCCGCCACGAGCCTCCTCACGTGGGAGGGCGTGAGGGGGGCTGTGGAGGGGGCCGTCAAGCTGGCGAAGGCGCACGCGAGGTTCATGAGGAGGCCGATCGAGTTCGCCGAGGCGAGGCTGGGCCGCGCGAGGTACGAGGCGGTGGCGGCGAAGCCCTTCGACTCGCTGGACATCGGCGGGAAGCTGGCGCTCCTCTCCGAGGTGTGGGACGGGGTGAGGTCCTCGGTGAAGGAGGCTAAGGTGCTCACGGTGACCGCGAGGTACTCGGAGGACGTCGAGGAGAAGGCCGTCGTCAACTCCGACGGCGCCTACGTCGTGAGCAGGGTCCCGAGGCTAACTGTCAGCTACAACTTCGTCCTCGCCCACCCGCAGAAGGGCACCATCCAGCGCACCGAGACCTTCGGCGGCAGCGGCGGGCTCGAGCAGCTGGAGAAGTGGAGGGTCCCGGAGGAGGCGGCGGGCGAGGCTGCCCGCCTGGAGAACGTGCTCCTCAACGGCATCGCACCCCCCAGGGGGCCCGTGGACGTCGTCGTGGGGAGCGAGATCGTGGGCCTCATCGTCCACGAGAGCTGCGGCCACCCCAGCGAGGCCGACAGGATCTGGGGCCGCGAGGCCGCGCAGGCGGGGATGAGCTTCATCAAGCCGGGCATGATCGGCGAGCGCATCGGCGGCAGGCACGCGACCGTCATCGACGACCCGACGATACCCGGAAGCTACGGCTTCTACCTTTACGACGACGAGGGGGTGCCGGCCAGGCCCCGCTACCTCTACAGGGAGGGCGTGATCAACGAGCACCTCCACAACCGCTGGACGGCGAAGCTCTGGGGCACCAGCAGCAACGCGGCGGCGAGGGCGATGGACCACAACAGCGAGCCGATCATCAGGATGGCGAACACCTACTTGGCCCCCGGCGACCACACCTTCGAGGAGCTCCTCGAGGGCATCAAGCTGGGCGTCTACATGCGCAGCTACATGGAGTGGAACATCGACGACATCAGGTGGGGGCAGCGCTACGTGGGCCTCGAGTGCTACTTGATCGAGAACGGCGAGCTCACGAAGCCCGTCCGCAACCCCGTCCTCGAGGTCACGACCAGGAGCTTCTACAGCAGCATCGACGCCGCGGGCAGGGAGGTGCGCTTCGAGGCCGGGATGTGCGGCAAGGGGGAGCCCAGCCAGGGCGTGCCCGTCTGGTTCGGGGGCCCCGACGTCAGGCTGAGGGGCATCCCCCTGGGGGTGGTCGCATGATGCGCGAGCCGGTCTCGGAGGTCGCCGAGAAGCTCGTCGGCGAGGCGCTGAGGAGGGGCTTCGAGGAGGCGGCGGCCATCGTGGTGAGGCGCGAGAGCACGATGGTGAAGTTCGCCAACAGCGAGGTCAGCGTGGTGCAGAGGTGGAGCTCGCTCACCGTCGGCCTCTACCTAGCGAAGGGGGGCAGGATCCTCACGACCGAGGTCCACCCGACCGGCCTGGAGCAGGTCGGTGCGCTCATCGACAGGGCCCTCGCCGCCGCGGAGCAGGCCAAGCCGAGCTTCATCTACGCGCCGCTCCCCGAGCCCGAGAGGGTCGAGCCGCTCCCGGGCCTCGTCGACAGCGCGGTAGTCGAGGCGATGGCCGACCCCTCGCCGCTGGCCGAGCTGATGCTCTCCAGCGCCTCGGGGGCCGAGAGGGTCGCCGGGGCGCTGACGCTCTCCTACACCGAGCGCGGGGTCGCGACGTCGAAGGGCGCGAAGCTAGAGGAGGCCTCCACGGGCCTCGAGGCCTACCTGCGCGCGTTCGTGGGCGAGTCCTCGGGGCAGTGGGCCCACGGGAGCCGCAGGCTGTCGAGGGACGCCATCAGGCGGGTGGCGGAGACGGCCGTCCAGCTGGCTGAGATGGCGAAGGGGAGGCCCGTCGACGTGGAGCCCGGCGCCTACGACGTCGTGCTCTCCCCGATGGTCGTCGGCAACCTGGTGAACCTCGTCGGGATGATGGCCAGCGCGATGAGCGTCCTGATGGGGACCTCGATCTTCGCCAGGGTGGAGCCGGGGGCGAAGGTCGCCTCCGAAAAGCTCTCCATCTACGACGACCCGAGGAACCCCGAGCTCCTCGGCTCCGCCTCCTTCGACGACGAGGGGCTCCCGACGAGCAGCAAGCCGGTGATCGAGGGCGGCGTGCTGAGGACGCTGCTCCACAACTCGAAGACCGCGGCGAAGTTCGGGGCCCGCTCGACCGGCAACGCGGGGCTGCTGTTCCCCAGGGCCTGGGCGCTCCGGGTCGCCCCCGGCGACGCGAAGCTGGAGGAGATGGTGGCGGAGGTGAAGAGGGGCCTCATCATCACCAACAACTGGTACACGAGGCTGCAGAACTACGTCGAGGGCATCTTCTCCACGATCGCCCGCGACGCCGCCTTCTACGTCGAGCGCGGCGAGGTGAAGCACCCCGTCACCCGCGTGAGGATCGCCGACAGGCTACCCAAGCTGCTCTCCAGCGTCGAGATGGTCGGGAGGGACCTCTACGACGTCAGCTGGTGGGAGGTGAGCCCGGCCGTCAGGGCCCCCTACCTGCTGGCGAGGGGCATCGGGATCTCGAGGCCCACCGTCTAGTCGAGGTAGCCCCGCCTGGACCTCAGCCAGTCGAGGGCCCTCCTCACGTTCTCTCTACCCCTTATCACCGCGCCGTGCTGCGGCACGATCACCTCGATGTCGAGGCCCTCGACCCTCCTGAGCCAGGCCTCGATCGCGCGCCTCGTCGGTACGTACCGCGAGTGGAAGAACTCCATGTGCTTGGCGTGCGAGTCGAAGTCGTCCGCGAAGTCGTAGTCGACGCCCGGCGGGAAGAGGGAGGCGAACAGGTCCCCGCTGTACAGGAGCCGGAGGTGGGGGTCGTAGATCTGGAAGTTCCCGGGGGAGTGGAGGAAGTGCGCCGGTATCAGCCGCAGCTCGACTTCGCCCAGGCGCACCTCCATCCCCTCGTCGGGGATGCCGACGACCCTCCCCTCCAGGTCGGCCCCCTCGTGGAAGGAGTGGGGCAGGAAGCGCAGCCAGACCGCCGGGATCAGGATCTTCGCGTTGAAGAGCGCGCTGTACCAGACGGCCGCCGCGCCCAGGATGTCGGGGTCCTGGTGGGAGAAGAAGAGGTACCTGACCCTGGGAGGGGGCACGAAGGGCGCCATCTCACGGACCAGCGCGTTGAAGACCACCCTGCCGCCCGGGTCGGCGAGGAGCCCCTCCCCGTGGTCCACGATGAGGACCTGGTTGGCCTGCACGTGGCCGGGCGGGGTGAGCTCCCTGAAGACCACGACCTTGTGCTCCCCCTCCCCGAAGACTATCACGGGGCTCTCCCCCGCGATGATTGTTGAGCGTTTCGGCGGCGGGCCCCGGCGGTGCGTCGTCACCCCCGCAGCCCGCCGGCTGGGGTTGCGGGGGCAGGCCGAGCGACAGGGGCGAGCCGTCGGCGCGCAAACGCTAATTAGGCGGGGCGGCAAGGGACCCAAGGCCCCGGTAGGTCAGTGGCAGACCGTCGCCGTGGTAGGCCAGCGGCCTTCGCAGGCGGAGGACCCGGGTTCGATTCCCGGCCGGGGCTCCACCCAGGGGAAGCTTCATAAATTATCTCATTACGAAATTGTAGGGGAACCCTGTGGGAGACCGCCCTCCAGGGCGTCCTGATACATTTTGCATATGCATAGATTGCTGCGCAGCGGCATATGCCTCCCAGCCAGGGGTCCGCGGGCTCTGTGCGCGGGAGTGCTCGCTTGTCAACCTTGCGTGCAGCGCTGGCCGTCCTGTACCCGTCATAGGCGTGGGGGGCAACGCATGGAGATCGCACTAGTGGCCCCACTCCCGATTATCAGGGAAAAGAGCTCACTCAGGAAGCTCGCTTACTACCTGGTAAGGACCCTGCTGCGCAGGGGGCACTCGGTGAGCTGCATCGTGATGGACGAGAGGCTGCCGGCGCCCAAGCTCGACCTCGAGGTCGACGGGAGGCGCTGCACCCTGCTGAGGGAGGACAGCATCCCCCGGGACGCCTTCGAGGTCGTGCTCTTCCTCCTCTCCCCCCTCTACCTTGCTGAGACGCCGTGCATTAAGCTGTTCTTCGACAGCGTTAGGAGGTTGATAAAGACCGTTAGGGAGAGGAACCGGGCGGCCAAGGTGGGCCTCTACGGCACCTTCAACTCCATCGCTTCGGCGCCGCCGGCCGTCGCCGCCAACGTGTCCGGGCTCTTCGACTTCGCCCTCTTCTACAACGAGCACGATGCCGCGGTCTACCGCGAGACCTGCGCGCGGGCCGGCGTAACTCCCGTCCCGCATTTCGTCGTGACGCCGGGCGTCGACACGAAGCACTACAGGCCGGGCCCACGGAGGGAGGGGGGCGAGCTGGTGGTCCTCAGCGTCGTGCGGAACGCCGTCGAGAAGGACCCGATAAGGCTGATGGCGGCGGTGAAGGCGGCGAGGGAGAGGGGCGCCCCGCTGAGGCTGGCCCTCATGACCACCGGGTGCCTCACGCCCCTCGGCGCCCTCGACCTGGAGCTCGCCGCCCAGAGCCTGGGCCTGGCCGACCTCCAGATCACCTACGAGTTCGTGGAGGAGGAGAGGATGCCCGAGGTCTACCGCTCCGCCGACCTGTTCTGCACCCTCTCCAGCGCCGAGGGGCTCTGCATGCCGATGCTCGAGGCCCAGGCCTGCGGGCTCCCCGTGGTGGCGCACGAGCTCCCGGGCCTGAGGAGCGTGTACGGGGACAGCGTGTACTGGGTCGGCAGCGAGGGCAGGCTCTACCTCCCGCCGGGGCCCACAGCCGTCGCGTCGGTC
>JAGDWA010000123.1 GCA_023269735.1 Thermofilum sp. | reverse complement strand
GCGCGGTCACCCTGAGCGAGGTGCTGTACGTGGCCTCGAGGATCTACCGGGCCGCGGGGGTCGCCGACCCCAACGGGGAGGCCCTGGACTTCGTGGAGTGGGTCAAGGCCCGAGCCCATGTGGTCGGCGTGGACGAAGCCGTAGCGCTCAGGGCCGGTGAGCTGAAGAAGACCCTACTCACAGCCCTGCCCGACTGCTACGTCATAGCGACCGCGGAGCGCGTCGGCGCGGCACCCCTCTTCAAGAGGCTGGAGGAGGAGATGAAGCCAGCACCCTCAGGAAGCTCGGCGTGAAGTTCCTCGACGAGCTAGCAGCGCCCGAGGGCGGTGCGAGGGGTCGGGCCTAGCGACCTCGGCGCCGGCTTGCTTACGGCGCGGCCCGCACCGTTGCTGCGGCGTTAGCCGTGGCCCGGAAGCTTCTCGAGCTGGAGGTTGGGGGCCGGAGACGCCCTCCCCCGGAATGCAGGGGGGTCGCGGGGGCTTCCCCCTCAAAGCCCAATGCGATCAGGGGGAACGTCGCTGCAGGCCAAACGCGGCTCGGGCTCGAGGGCTCCGCCGCCGGACCGGGGCCCGGGCGCGGCGCCGCGCGAGCGAACCCCTTGAGGGGCGGGCCCTAGCACCCCGCCTCGATCGGATGGAATGCTCCAAAGTCACTTTTAATTGAGAGGGCGCAGAGCGCTCCCCTAGGCCTGCGGGTGGAGGCTCGTGGCGGCCGTCAAGGTGAACGCGTGCGGGCCGATCAGGGACGCCGAGCTGGAGCTGCCGGAGAGGGGGATCGTGGTCCTGATAGGCCCGAACCTCAGCGGCAAGAGCCTGCTCGAGGGGGCGCTGTCGTCGGCAGCGCTTGCGAGCACGGTGGTGGCGGACTGGAAGCTCCTCGGCCCCCCTCTGGCGGAGAGGCTGGCGGGGGGCGAGTGGGCCGAGCTCTACGCCGCGCTGGACCCCCTCGGGTACCTCTCGGCCGCTGCCGGCGCTGCGGATCGGCTGGCCAAGCTGGAGGAGCTCGTCAGGAGCGGCTCGGGTGGCTCGGCCGGCGCCAGAGAGTACCTGGCCAGCATGGCGTTCGCCGCCGACCTCTCGGCGCGCTGCAGCCCGCCTCCCCAGCTGCCAAAGATGCTCTCCCGCGTTAGGGTCGACATCGCGGTGGATGGGAGCAGCGTGAGGGCGGAGCTGCCCCTCGACCCCAGGGGGGCCGGGCCGGGAGACGCGCTCCAGCGCGTCCGGGTGGAGCCGCTCGAGGGGGTCGTGGGGCTCAACGTCGGCGCGCCCAGGGACTTCCTGCGGTGGGTCGCGGGCGGGCCCGTGGGGGGCCCCTCGTCGCTGCTGGCCAGGATCCTGCTGAGGCGCTTCCACCACGACGTCGAGCCCGGCGCCTATAACGCGCTGAGGGGCGCGCTCCTGGGCTCCTGGAGGGAGTTGTCCTCGTACGAGGCGGAGCTGGCCTTCATCGAGAGGGAGGGGGAGCCCGCGGTCGTGGTGGGGGAGAGCGTGATCCCCTGGTGGCAGCTGTCGAGCGGCCTGGCCAACCTCGCGGCCCACTGGCTGCTCTGCCGCCTCGTCGCGCTGCTGTCCCTCGAGCGGAAGAGGGTCCTGGTCGGGCTGGAGGAGCCCGAGGCGCACCTCGACCCCTACGTCGTCCACGAGCTGCCCAGGCTCTACGGGGTGCTCGCCAGGAGGCACAACGTGACCTTCGTGGTGACCACGCACAGCGAGGCCCTCCTGGCGGGCATCGAGAACGCGGTGGCGAGCGGCGCCCTAAGGGCCGACGAGGTCAGGGTCTACGAGACGGTGGGGCGGGAGGGGGCCTTCACGCTGAGGAGGTGCACGGTCTCCGAGGGCGGCGTCATCGAGGGCTCCCGCTTCGTGGAGATAGCCTGGAGGCTGCTGAGGAGGAGGCTGGCCGCCCAGCCCAGCGCGAGGCAAAGCGGGGCCCGAGGCCCCGCCCCCTAGCGGCGCCCCCTCAGGCCGCCTCCCTGACGATCACCTCGACCCACCTCCTCAGCCTCAGCTCCCTGCCGTAGCTGAGGGCCAGCCCTCTGGCCCGCAGCTCGCCAGCCACCCTGTCGGGGACTGCGAGGCCCCTGTGGAGGGCCTTCAGCGCCCCGGCGTACGCAGGGTCCAGCGAGAGTGGGGGCACCGGCAGCTCGACGACCTCGCGCATCGCCTCGTGTATGTAGTAGACCCTGTCTGCGCCCAGCACGCAGGCCGCCACGTAAGCGGCGGCCGCCTCGGGCTTGAAGCCGCCCGTCAGGTTCAGGTAGACCCTGGAGCCCCTACTCCGGTGGAGCCTGACCAGGGACGCCAGGGCGTCGAGGAGGTTGTAGAGGCCCTCCTCGAAGCTCCTGCCCAGCTGGGGGACCCGGTGCACGGCAGCCTCGACCCCCCAGGCGCGCCTCAGGTACTCCCCCAGCAGCTTCGCGCACAGCTCGCTCACCCCCGAGTCGCTCGCGAGCAGCTCCGCGCGGGACACCTCGCCCCCCTCCAGGTAGCCCCACATCGCGTTCAGCTCCGCGCTGACCCTCCTAGGGTCCCTGCTCAGCACTTCGTAGAGGGCCTGGAACTCCGGTTGCCCTGGCGAGGCCCTCTCGCCGGCCTCCACGTCCTCGGGCGAGCCGGGCAGCGCGGAGGCCCAGGCCCTCACCACCGCCGCGGCGTCGGGCGGCAGGCCCAGCTGGAGGGCGTTACGGACGATGCTGGTGCCGACCGTCACTACGTGGACGATTCCCACACCCCCACCCTCGGGGGGCCCCTAAAAGCCGTAGCGTGACGGCGGTTAGCGTTAAAGGGGCCGCCGCCCCGAGCCCGCGTGGAGGGCGGAGCCCCCGAGCTCCGGAGGCAGCTCGGGCTCGTCGACGCCCTGTCGATAGGGCTGGGGGCGATCATAGGGGCGGGCATCTTCGTCCTGGTCGGCATAGCGGCGGGGCTGGCGGGCCCGGCCGTGCTCCTGTCGGTGCTCATCTCGGGCGCCAGCGCCACCTTCACCGCCCTGAGCTTCGCCGAGCTCGGGGCGGCCCTGCCGAGGGCCGGCGGGGTCTACGAGTACGGCCACACCCTGCTCCACCCGATGGTCGGCTTCCTGATGGGTTGGATGTGGGTGGCCGGCAACATCGTGCTGGGAGCGACGGCCAGCCAGGGCTTCGGCTACTACCTCTCGGCCCTGTTCCCCCAGATCGGCTTCAGGGTCGCGGCGGCGGCGCTCGTGGTCGCCGTGACCCTCGTGAACGCCCTGGGCACGAAGCTCTCGGCGGCGGTGAACAACGTCCTGGTCGCGGTGAAGGTCGCGGCCCTGCTGCTCTTCGTCGCGGTGGGGGTCTGGAGGGTGGACCCCGGCAACTTTCGGCCCTTCGCGCCCAAGGGCCCTGCGCCCATCCTCGAGGCGGCCGCCCTCTTCTACTTCGCCTACATAGGCTTCCCCAGGGTCAGCACGATGGCAGAGGAGGTTCGGGATCCGGAGAGGTGCATCCCCCGCGCGATCCTGCTCGCCCTCTGGATCTCCGCCGCCCTCTACCTGCTGGTGACGGCCGTGGCGGTGGGGGTGGCGGGCTGGGTGCGGCTGTCCAGCAGCAGGGCCCCCCTGGAGGAGGTCGCGAGGGACCTCGGGATCGGCTGGGCGGTCGGCGTCGGCGGGCTCTTCGCCACGCTGAGCGTGGTCCTCACGTCCGTCATGGGGCAGTCCAGGGTCTTCTTCGCGATGGCGAGGAACGGCGAGATCCCGCGCTCCCTGTCGATGGTCCACCCGAGGCTGGGGACGCCCCTGTACACCGTGCTCCTCTCAGGCGCGATCATGCTCGCCCTCGTCCTCACCGTCGACATCTCGGGGCTCGCGATGACCACCAGCTTCCTGGTCCTCCTCTCCCACGTCCTGACGAACCTCTCCGACCTGAGGCTGTACGCGGAGCGGGGCGACGCGCCGTTCAGGGCCCCGCTGAGGCCCCTCCACGCCGTGCTGGGAGCCGCCCTGAGCGCGGTCCTGGCGCTCAGCGTCGAGAGGCGAGCCCAGCTCTGGGGGCTGCTGGTGGTGGCCCTGGGGGCCTCCTGGTACCTGGCCTACACTAGGGCGCGGGGGCTGGCCGGCCGCCGCTAGCCGGAGACCGTCAGGCCGCCCACGAGCACGTCCGGCGTGTAGATCCCCGTGTAGGTGTCCCTGACCCTGCGGGCGGGCTTCACGAGCTCGGCGACCTGGTAGATGTTCCCTGCGACGGTCACCGGCTTCACGGGCACGAGCTCGCCGCCCTTCACCAGGTAGGGGTTGGAGACGACGACGCTGAAGTTGCCCGTCACCGGGTTCACCGTGTGGACGCTCAGGAGGGTGCCGTCGGCCACGACCGCGGCCTCTGCCTCCAGGTCCCCCTCGGAGCTCTCCCCGCCCGCCACCACGAGGTTGGAGGGGCCGATGCCCACGGAGCCGGGGCCCCTAGCCGCGTTGCCGGTGCTGGCGACCCCCATCCTCCTCGCCGTGTAGGTGTTGTGCAGGTAGCTCGCGAGGACCCCGCGCTCGACCAGCACCGTCCTCCTCCTCGCGACCCCCTCCCCGTCGAAGAGGCTCGTCGCCAGGCCCCCGGGCATGGTCCCGTCGTCGACGATCGTGAGGCCGCCCAGGACCCTCTGCCCCAGCTTCCCGGCGAGGGGGCTGAGCCCCTCAAGGACGCTCATCGCGCTCAGGGCGGGGACCACGAGGCTGGCGAGCAGCTGGGCGAAGGTCCTGGCCCTGAAGAGGACGGGGCCCCTGACGGTCTCGCCGAGCTTCGAGGCCCTCGATGAGTCGAGGGCCTGGGCGACCGCCTCCTCCACCACCGGGTACACGTCGCGGACGAGGGAGCGCGAGGAGACCCCCCTCTCGCCGACGCCCTCGCCGGCCTTCACGTGGAGGCCCGCGCTGAAGGACGTGCCCCTCTCCTCCACCGCGACCCCCCTCGAGCTGGCCAGCGCGTGCGTGCCCAGCTGGGCCCGCGCGCCGGCCGTCGAGACCCTCACGCCCGGCGCCCTCTCGGCCTCCTCGATCATGTCCCTGACGAGCTGGGCGAGCCACTCGGCCTCCACCGTCGCGACGCCCTCGTCGTAGCCCACCCACCCGTGCCTCGGCGGCTCGGGGTCCGGCAGCCCCCTCCAGTGCGGGTCCTCCTCGGCGCGCGAGGCCATCTCGACGGCGCGCGCCACGAGCTCCTCCAGCACCTCCCGGCTGAAGGTCGTGGCGAAGGCGTGGGCGACCCTCCGCCCCTTGGCCACCCTGACATGCGCGCTCCGGCTGGCGGGGGCCACGGCCTTCAGGCGCCTGCCCTCCGAGTACACCTCCCTGGCGCGGGCGGTGGAGAGGAACACCTCGGCCTCGTCGGCGCCCATCTCCAGCGCCCTCTTGACGCCCCACTCGGCCAGCTGCAGGAGCTCCCCGCTCACCCCCTCTCACCCCCGACGAGGAGCACCGTCCTCAGCATCGGCCCCCCGTCGCCCACGTGCACCATCTGCCCCATCTTGCCGCAGCCGCCGAAGGGGCTCGTCGATATCTCGACCCTCTTCGATGCGGCGTCCACGTGCTTCAGCATCTCTAGGATGTTGCCGGCGAGCACCACGTCGCGCACCGGCTCCCCCAGCTCCCCGTTCTCGATCAGGTACCCGATCCTCGCGTTGAAGGTGAACGTCCCGTCGAGCTCCACCTGGCCCCCCGCCGGCTTGTCCAGCAGGATCCCGCGCCGCGTCTCCTCGATGATCTCCTCCTCGCCCCAGTCGCCCGCCTCGAAGAACGTGTTCCTCATCCTCACGACCACCTCGTGCGCGAAGCTCTGCGCCCTGCCGTTGCCGGTGGGCTCCACCCCCAGCAGCGCGGCGCTCTCCCTGCTCTGCAGGTAGCCCTTCAGCACCCCCTTCTCGACCAGCACGGTCCTCTGCGTGGGGACGCCCTCATCGTCAGCCAGCAGCGCGTACCCTCCCCTCTCGCACAGGCCCGCGTCGACGATCGTCACCTGCTCGCTCGCGATCTGCTCGCCCAGCTTCCCGGCGAGGGGGCTCGTGCCGGCCGCGACGAAGTCGCCCTCGGTCAGGTGGCCGAAGCTCTCGTGCGCGAAGACGCCCGTGAGCTCGGGCCTCGTGACGACGACCATGGTGCCGGCGGGGGGCCTCGACGCCCTCAGCGAGTCCCTGGCGTAGGAGAGCGCCCTCTGCGCCACCTCCTCGGGCGCCCCCGCCTCGCTGAACACCTCCAGGCCCCTCGAGGCGCCGTACACCTCGAACCCGTCGCCCGTGCGGTCTGCCTCCCTCAGCACGACGTGCGCCGAGACGCCGACGACGAGCCTCTCGACGGAGACCGAGACCCCCTCGCTAGTGTAGACCTCGACGGTGCCGTAGTGGGCCCCGTAGCGCGCGGTGGCCGACGCCGCCCCCGCCTCCCTCGCGACCCCGTAGGCGCGCTTGACGAGGTCGAGCTTCTCCTCCAGCGGCGCGCGAGAGGGGTGCAGCTTCACCCCCTCGATCCTGAAGGAGGCGCTCCTCAGCGGGTGGGGGGCCAGCCTCCTGTCGCCGGGGGCGACGGCCCTCGCGGCCTTGACCGCCTCCCTCGCTGCCGCCAGGATCCCCTCCCTCGACAGGTCGCCGGTGGACGCGAAGCCGAGGCCGCCGCCGTAGAGGACCCTGACGCCAGCCCCCCTGCTCCTCTGGAAGCTCAGCGTGACGACCCTCCCGTTCACGTAGACGATCAGCTCGCGGGTGGAGTCCTCGAAGCGCACCTCGGCGAAGCTGGCGCCCAGCCTCGCGGCCTCGTCGAGGGCCAGCCTGGCTAGGTCCTCCAGCACGCGGAGGGGGTCCGGCGGAGGAGTATATAGCTTCGCGCTGCCCCAGCGCTGAGCAGTTTCGCCCGCGGCCCAAGCGCTGGGGCGGCGCCTGCAGGGGCTACCCCAGGGGGTCGGGCAGTCCGGTACCGCGCTACTTCGACAGCCGTGCCCGCTCGATTCGCCGGTAGGGGGTAGGGGCTGGAGCCGCTCGAGGGGCTGCGCTCGGGGGCCCAGCCGGCCCCAGTCTACGGGAGGAGGGTAGCGGGCAAGAGGGGGCTCCTTCCCCAGCTGCTCCACCGGAAGGGGGCTGCACTTCTACGTGCCCAGGGGCGGGCTACACCACGACGGGGACCCTGGCCCTCCTCAGGAGCTGCCTGAACTCGTCTACGCCCATGCCGGCCAGCCCGGCCGCCAGCCTGATGTCGCCCGTCTCCACGTACAGCTTGAGCGCCGCCCTGACCCTGGGGGGCTGGGAGTTGATGAAGGACCAGTCGGCGGAGGCCCTCCTGAGCTCCCTGGCCTCCTCCTCAAGCCTCCTCCACCTCTCGAGCTTCTCCTCCAAGCTCACGCAGCACCACCTCGAGGTCCCTCCTGGGGAACCTGTGCCCCGTGTCGAGCTCGTACTCCGCGAAAATCTCCCTCGGGTCCCCGCTTAAAACGTTCCTCCGCACCGCGGCAGCGATGAGCTCCAGGGACCTCCAGACCACGACCCCCTCGAGCTCGGGCAGGAGGTCCGCGAGCATGAGGGCGCCCCTGTTCTCGGTCAGGACCGTGTACCCACGAGCTCTCCCGACGGCCAGGCATACGGCCTCGGGGAGGTCGACGCCCCTGATCGGGAGCCGCCTGGACCTCTCGACGAGCTCCCACGCCGCGCTGACTACGTCCGGCGTCTCCGTGAGGAGGGAGAGCTCGCCGGTCGCCAGGTGGTCCGCTATCCACTCGACCGTGCCCTCGCTCCTGACCTCCCTGAGGACCATCTCGGGCACGAAGACCGTGCGGAACAGCCTGAAGATCACGTCCCTCCTCCTCCAGGAGGCCCAGTCTATGAGGAAGCAGGTGTCCGCGACCGCGAACCCTTCAGCAGACATTCGGGATCCTCGCCCTCTTCCTCAGCTCGTTGAACTCCTCGACGCTCACGCCCGCCAGCCTGGACGCCACGTACAGGTCGCCCGTCTCCACGTACAGCTTGAGCGCCGCCCTGACCCTGGGGGGCTGGGAGTTGATGAAGGACCAGTCGGCGGAGGCCCTCCTGAGCTCCCTGGCCTCCTCCTCAAGCCTCCTCCACCTCTCGAGCTTGCCAGCAGCCGCGAGGGCCATGGCCCCCGGCAACCGCCCTCGGTTGTATAAAAGCGTTGGCGCCGCGGTGGAAAGGGATATACCCCGCTCCGCGGCGTGCGCCCGATGCTCGCCGAGGGTCGCGCGGCGCTGGAGGCGGTCGGGGTCACGAAGTTCTACGGCCGCGTTAAGGCCCTCGACGGGGTCACACTGAGGGTCAGGGCGGGCGAGATCTACGGCCTGCTGGGGCCGAACGGCGCGGGCAAGACGACGCTCCTCAAGCTCTTCGTCGGCCTCCTGAGGCCCTCGAGCGGCGTGGTCAGGGTCTGCGGCGTCGACGTGGTGGCCAACCGGGCGGAGGCCCTGCGCTGCGTGGGGTACGTCCCCGAGGACCCGGTGGTCTTCGACAACTTAACCGCCAGGGAGTTCCTCGGCTTCGTCGCCTCCCTGAGGGGCCTAGACAGGGACGCCTTTGAGGAGCGCCTCGAGCGCTACGCCTACCTCTTCCAGCTGGAGGACTACCTGAGGAGGAGGATGGGGGCGCTGTCTAGGGGCACGGTGCAGAAGGTCCTCGTAGTCGCCGCGCTGATCCACGAGCCGAGCGCGCTCGTGATGGACGAGCCCACCTCCGGGATGGACCCGGAGGCGCAGCACGCCTTCAGGAAGGCGGTGGCCGAGCTGGCGTCGAGGGGCGCGGCCGTCCTCGTGTCCAGCCACCAGCTGCACGCCGTCGAGCGCTTCGCGACGCGCGTCGGCATCCTGAACAGGGGGCGCCTGCTCGCGGAGGGCACGCTCGAGGAGGTGAGGAGGGCGGCGGAGGCGGGGACCGACGTGACGCTGGAGGAGGTCTACCTGAGGCTGGTGAGGGGGGAGTGAGGCGGATCTCCACCATTGCATGGCTCCTCGTGAAGAACGCACGCGCGCACTGGCTCCTCTTCCTCCAAACGGCCGTTGCGGCGCTCCTGGTGGCGGTAGCCCTGGTGACTCCCCCTCAGCACGCAGAGCGCGTCTACAAGCTCCCCATTACTAAGCAGGAGGCGGTAACCTACCTGGGGGCTTTCCTCACCGCCGTGCCCCTCTTCGTCATGCTGATGTCGAGCGGCCGCGTTAGCTTAGGGGGGCTGGCTGGGAAGGAGCTGCTGCTCACGACGCCCGTCACGATGGCGGAGTACGTCTCGGCGGTCACTCTCTCCAGCACTATCTCCCACGCACTCTCGGCGGGACTCTGGGTAGTCAGCTTCGCGTATTCCATCAACGGCGGCAACGTGGCCAAGTCCCTACTCCTGATGGCGCTACTCCCCCTCACGGCCTACATGGAGAACGCGCTCGCCACGACTATTCAGATCCTCGCGACTGGTCGGATCACCCGGAGGCTCGTGCGAGCATCGGCAGCCGTATACCTCTCCGCAGCGCTCGCGCACTCGATCGCCACGAGGGGCCTGTCACCCCTGCTGTGGCGACCGATGGCCTTCGCCGCCCGCCCTCTGGTCCTCTGCCTCACGCTGACGGAGCCCCCGGCCCTCACGGCCGCC
>JAGDWA010000107.1:7383-9751 GCA_023269735.1 Thermofilum sp. | reverse complement strand
CTGGGGCCGGCGAACGGCAGCCTCGTCAAGATCGACGGGAGCACGTACAAAGCGGACGCCGACGGCTGGGTGAGGGTCACGCTCCCGGAGGGCAGCCACACCGTCGAGATACCGGTCACGTACTACGGGCTCAAGCAGGGCATCGCCTGGCGCCGCTACAGCTTCTGGAGGTGGGGCGACGGCGGCTCGGACAACCCGCGCGCCATCAACCTCCAGGGCGCCGCCCAGCTGACCGCCTACGTCTACGACGAGAGGCTGCTGCTCGTCCTCTACGACCCCCACTACAATGGCGACGCCTGGGGCGTCCAGGCCGTCTCCCTGCCGCCCCGCTACTCCAGCCTGGTCGGGCGGGTGCTGCCCTGGAACTGGAGCGGCTGGCTCCGCATCGGCGAAAGCGCCACGTTACTCGCGGTGGAGGGCGGGATGGCCCGCTTCCTCAGGTGGACCATCGGGGCCGAGTGCTACCCGCGCGCGGACTACAGCGCTAACCCGCAGGTCACCGTCACCATCTACAACCTAGGCTTGGCAGTTAGGGCCATCTTCAGGCTGGGCCCCACCAACCAGACGCTCTTCCTGCCGGCCGAGGGGATCCCGGCGCTGATCTTCGGCAGCCCCTACGAGGTCAGGCGCGGGATGACGGACGGGAGCAGGGGCAGGTGGCTGCTCAACGTGACCCCTGTCACAAGGGAGGCCCTAGAGAACTTCCGGCTGGACAACCGCACCTGGGTCCACGCGCACCTCTGCGCCCCCAACGGCACCGCGTGCGCCTGGGTGCCAATCACAGGCACCTGGGAGCTCCACATGGCCAGGGACTGGAGCACCGCCGGCCACGAGGTGGAGGGCTGCGACAAGTGCCTCGCCTGGGACCAGAGCTCGATCAGCGACTTCCCCGCGGTGGTGGGGGGCGCACCTCCAAGCTACGTGGGCTGGCGCCTCACCGCGCTGGCGGCGTGGAGGCCGCTGGTAGTCGGCGAGCCGCCGTACGCCACCTCCCGCGTGTGGCTCCCCAACGGGACGACGCTCGCCCTCTACAACGTCACGTGGTACCACGTTGATAGCGGGAGGGCCTTCTGGCAGCCCGTCGCCGTCACCACCCTGAAGGTGGAGTGGGCTAAAGCGGCCTACCGGCTGATGGGCTACGACGCGGGCCTCAGGAGGAGGCCCATAGACATGCGCATCGAGGCCAACGTCACGTGGCGCTACCTGCCGCCCAACACCACGCAGCAGCCCCTCTGGCTCCTCGGCTTCAGGCCGCACGCGCCGGCGCAGGACTTCGGCGTCTCCCTCGACCTGAGGGGCTCGGTCTACAGGTGGGCGCCCCAGGGCGCCGCGAGCGGGCTGGGCAGGGTGTACGTGGTTGCATTAGGTGATACCGAGCTCCTCTACGGCGACCCCGCCGGCCTCGCCGCCAAAAGCGCTGACGCCGCGCTGGTCCTCAGGTGGTGGACGCCGAGGGGCGGCCCCGGCCCCGAGGTCGACGGGGCGGAGCGGCTGGCCTTCACGCTGGCGCCCGCGACGCCGATCATCGCGGACGTCAGGTGGAGCGGCGATGTGGGCACGCTCACGGTGGACTGGGACTGCTTCACGGACGGCAGCAGGCCGTTCGCCGAGGCGAGGATGGGCAAGCAGTACGCGGCGGACCTCTACGTCGAGTGGGGGCCCGTGGACCCGAGGGAGGGGACCCAGCCGCCCGTCCACGGCTACTGGCTGCGCGGCGTCTACCCGGTCGTCGAGGTGCAGGACTACAACCCCGACTACTGGGTCGCCTTCTACCCGCTGCCAGCGGGGGGCGCCTTCGAGGTTAAGCCGGGGGCCGTAGTGCCAGCGCCGCTCATCGCCAAGTACCCGGCGAGGGCGAGGCCGTAAGCAGCCAAGCGGGCGTTCATAAAACCCTCTTTTTTCCCTCTCCTCCCCCTAGCGGTAGGAATTTAATACTGTTCTCGCCCTCACCCCGTGCACCTGAGGTGGGTGCTGTGGGTCCTAGCGCTGGCGGTCGCGGCTGGAGCCGTGGCCCACTTCGCCCGCGCACTATTCAGGAGCGAGCCCCTGCTGGGCTGGGGCGACGCGCTGGGGCTCAGGCGGGCGCTCAACGCTGGGAGGGCGACGCTGACCTTCGACGCTTACGTCGAGGTGAGGCCGCTGCTGCTCAACCTGACGCTCGACGGGAGGGGGTACCGGCTGCGGCTGACGAGCGTCCTCGTGTGCTTTAGGGCGAGGGGCGCGCCCGCCTACGTCGAGGCGCTGCCCCAGCTCTGGAGGGCCTGGGGGAACGGGACGCACGCCGGCGCCATAAGCCTCGCCGACGCCAGCGACGACGGGAGCACGGTAACGGTCAGATACGCCTCAGCCTCGCCCGGCAGGGCGGCGA
>JAGDWA010000107.1:2473-7373 GCA_023269735.1 Thermofilum sp. | reverse complement strand
CAGATACGCCTCCCTGTCCCAGGGCCCCGGCAGGGCGGCGAGCGTCTGCCTCAGGCCGGCCTCCGGCCCCGACTACAAGTTCGCCACGAGCCGCGGCGGCAGCGTCGAGCTGGGCGGCCTCAGCTACAGCTGGTCGGGGAGGAGGGAGGTGGTGGTGCTGAGGCTGGATGTCACCACCTGCGGCTAAACCGAGCAGTGCACTGAGTACTCTGGGTGAGCAGAATGCAGCTCTGGTACCCGCCCAGAAACAACCCTGCGCGCACGCACCGCATCGGACATCATCTGGCTTCCGCGACAGAGTGGGGTCTCTGCATGAAAGAGTCGATAGCAGGGGTAAGGGGGTCCGGCGTTGATTAAGATCGCTCGCCCCAGGCACCAGGGTTGTCTGCGGCACTATCGAGGGATAACTTCAAATAATTGTTAGTTTCGAGGAATCCGAACATGAGGAGGCGCGGCGCCGTCGACGAGGCCGTCGTGCTGCTCGCGGAGGCCGTGCTGATGGCGGGCCTGCTGCTCCTGGCGTCGAGGCTCTGGCTCGCCCGCTACGACCCGTACCCCGAGGCCGTGGCGAGGCTGCTCAACGCGACCCCGCCCGACGCCGAGTGGTTCATCGTCCTGCCCAAGCCCGCGCGCATCGAGGTCGGCAGGGTCTGCTGCGCTGGCGAGTGCTACGCGGTGCCGATCACGCGCAAGGCGGGGGCCGCGGCGTGGTGGTGGGTGAGGGCGCAGCGGGACGCCGGCGGCATCATAGTGATGGTGGGAGGGTGACGCACGCGGTCGGGCGCCAGCGTCCCCAGGGTGACAGAGAAAGGCGAGACGGCTCCGCGAGCCCCTAGCCCCTCGCGATGACGAGCGCCCCGTCCCCCGCTATCGCGTAGGCCCTGCACCTCTCCCGCGCGAGCGAGCCGTACCTCAGGGCGGTCCCGTTCGCGTAGACCACCTCCACCTGCCACCCCTGGGGCGGGCTCGGCCGCAGGCCGGCGGCCAGCGCCTGGGCCGCGTCCCGGGCCACCTGCAGGGCCCGCGCGTAGCAGTCGGCCGCCAGCACGTAGGCGGCCGTGAGCCTCGCGTAAAGGGCTAGCAGGAGCACTGATGATGCGACAGCAATCGCGGTGACCAGCACTGCGTCGACTCTCACGCCCCTCACCCGAAGAGGCCCGGCGCCCAGATCGAGGCCAGCACCCAGGCGAGCCAGACGCTGCCGGCGCAGAGCGGCAGGTACTGGGGGAGCAGGTGCGGCCTCCCCTCCCTCGCGCCGGCGGTCGCTGCCGCCAGCGTCAGCGAGGTCACCGCGAGGATGGGGTCCATGTAGGCCCGGAGCTCCGCGAGGCCGGCGGCGCTTATCCCCGTTCTCGCCAGCCACTCGCCGCCGCCCTGGAAGAGCGAGCCGGACGCTATCACGACCGCGTATACCGCGCCCACGATCGCGGCCTCGACGACGGCGTAGATGAGGAAGACCCTCGTCTTCGAGCGCAAGCGCTTAACGAACTCGATGACCTGGCTCATGTACTCCTCCAGGCGGCGCAGGTTCTCGTAGCCCCCGTGCAGCAGCACCTGCCACAGGCCCAGGGCCGCGGCCCTGGCGAAGCCCCTCCACTCCGGCCTCAGCAGGTCCTCCGGGTCCTGTATCAGCCCCTCCCTCACCAGGGCGTGGTAGGGGTTGCCAACCGCCCTCGCCGCCACCCTGACCATCTCCCTCGCCCTCTCGAGCCTTCTCAGCTCAGCGCTGGTCCACCACAGGTGCAGGACCATCGTAGGGATCGAGCCTAGGGCTAGCGAGAGCGTCATGGGTGCTTCAACCTTCAGCCACCAGAGCAGCAGGTAGAGCGGGAGGGCGGAGAGCAGGGGGAGGTAGGTGCGCCACGGCGGCGTGGGGACGCCGAACTCCCACGGGAATATGACCAGGCCGGAGACCAGCGCGAGCACCAGACCGACAGCCACCAAGGCGAGCGCTGTCATCCCGGCCCCACTGCCGACCAGCGCCAGGGTCGCCACTATCGTGGCAGGGATCGTCGAGGTGAACGTGCTCACGAGCGAGTAGAGGTTGGAGATGTTGTAGTCGGCCGTCTCGAGGGTCGTGCGGAGCTCGGCCAGCACGTCGCGCAGCCTCTCCTCCAGCGCGCTGCGGGAGCCGCTGCGCTGCGCCTCCACCGCGGCCTCCAGGACGCGCCTCATGCGCTCGCTGTAGCCGTCCAGCTTCGCTGAGCCGAGGGCGAGGTCCTCGGGGTCCGGGAGGTAGTCGAAGCCGTAGCGGCGCACCTCCCTGAGCGTGGTCAGGGGCAGCTGGGGGCTGCTCAGCATGACGAGCGCTAGGGGGACCGCGTCGGCCTCGCTGCGCACCCACCTGAGGAGGGCCGCGGAAGCGGCTCCCCCCTTAGCCCTAGAGGTGGAGCCCACGGGGTGAAGCATGAAAATAATACTTTAAGCTTTGCGCTAGGGATCCGGGAGCCTGATGGGGGCCCCCGTCTCGGGGAGGGCTAGCGCGCAGCCCCTCAATTCTGGCGGGCTCACCTTCGCCCTGCAGGTGGCCGCCTGCCCGGGCCGCAGGAGCCCCGGCTCGCACTCGGCCGCCAGCGCGGTCCCGCCGCACAGGACCCAGGCGTTGGCGAGGCTCGCCGCCGCGAGCCCCCTGTTCCTCAGCGTGACGACCAGCCCGCCGCCCTCCACGCGGGCGCCCTCGAGCGCGATGACGGGGTGCGTGAGCAGGAGCCAGAGCCCGGCGACCGCCGCCATGGCCAGCGCCATGGGCTGCCACAGCTCGGCCAGCTCGTTCAGGCTGGCCACGCGGGGAAAAAGAATGAGAATATTTTAGCCTTGCGCCGCAGTTACGGCTTCACCACCTTGAAGCCGTGGCTCGTCCCGGTGCCGGAGAAGGTCACCACGCAGGATGCGCCGTCTTGCAGCGCCCCAGAGGAAACGGTGGCTCTGCAGGCCACGCTCCTCCCGGGGTCGGCAGTGCTCGAGCTGCAACCTTGGGAGGTCAGCGCGACCGGTGTCGTGGAGCCGGGATTCGTGCACGAAACTGTGAAGCTGCCTAGGTTTACGGATTGGGTGCCCACGTTCCTCACCGTGAAGACCAGGTTCGTGCCGTCGGTGTAGGCATCGGTGACCTCCAGGAGCGGCTGCTGCGTCGCGCTCCTCGCCGTCGCGAACATGAACCACGCCACTAGGCTGGCGGCCACGATTGCCGATATCGTCACTAGCACCGTCACGATCGGCGGCACGCCGCCCCTGCGCCCCATCGGGCTTCGGGCGGTAGGGTATAATTTATGCTTTGCGCCGCGAGAAAGGGAAAAAGAGTTTAGTTTTTGCCTCGTTAACGGCCTTACGGCTTGGCTACGGCGAAGCTCGTCTGGTAGCCGTCCTTCGTCTGCAGCGTCGCCAGCGCACCGTCGGGGAAGTCGTCGAGCGTTGCGCCGGACGCGGTGTACTTGAGCGCGACGCTGTCGCCCGGGGCCAGCTTCAGGGACCCCGCGAGCGGAGTCGGGTCCCTGAACTCCACCGCCGCCTTCGTCTTGTTCTGCACGTAGATGACCGAACCGGTGAGGTCCACGTCGGCGGTCCCGTCGTTCTTGAAGGTCACGCGCAGCTCGACGCCGGTGCGCGTGGCGTACAGCGTCGGCTGGCCGACCACGGTGAGCGAAACCTGCCTGACGCCCCTCGCGGTCGTCGAGTAGATGAAGTAGGCCGCCAGCGCCGCCGCCACGACCGACGCCACGACGATGATGACGGTCACGATAGGCGGCATCGCGCCGAGCCTTCTGGTCTCCATCACCTTGCCTGGGAGAGGCCCCTATATAAATATTATTCTCATCGCGACGCGCCTGCTCTCGCTGCAGCCTGTCAGCAGAAGCCTTGTCGAGCCTTCGGCCCTAGATATTATTTGGAGCCTCACCCTTTTATCCCTCAGGGTTTCCCAACGGTCCCGGCGCCTGAGCCCCCCGCTAATGCTCCAGGGGCTCGGCAATGCCCTAAGCTCTGGCAGGCCCGGGAGCCAGCACCGGCCCTACTTTGTCTCACCCAGGGAAGAGCGAGTCAGGTTCCTCTAGCTCGACCGCTTTCTTCGCCCTCTTCCCCCTCTCCAGCCTCTCCAAGACCTTCTTCGCCCTCTTTGCCTCCCTCCTCATCTCCTCGATCTCCCTCTTCAGCGGGTCCTCCTCAGCGACCAGGCCGAGGACCCTCTTGATCTTGTCAATCACGCCCCGCCACCCCCTCGAAGGGCAGGGGCTCGAGCGGCTCGAAGACGGCCTCCCCAGCGCCCAGGCGCCGCTTGATGGCGCCGTAGACCTCCTCCGCCCCGCTGGCGCCGTCGAGGGAGAGCTGGAGCTCGGGCGGCAGGAGCTCGAGGAACTCTGGCTCGGGCAGGTACCTCCCGGCCCTGTACACGGGCACGAAGCCCCCCTCCGTCACGACGTAGGCCGCCTGCACCCCCCGCTGGATGCCGCCGTCGCTGCTGACCACCTTCCCGCAGACCACCCACACCCTGACGGCATCCAGCACGCTCGCCCTCAAGCCCGAAGCCTGTATCAGCGTGTCGAGCCTCTTGACCGCGTCCCCCAGCCCGGTGCTGTGCGCGGTGGTCAGCACGGGGATGCCGCTGCCGGCCGCCTCGAACCAGGAGGGCACCTCCTCACCCCTCAGCTCGCCCACCACCAGCAGGTCGGGCCTGTCGTAGCGCCTGGTGGCCCTGATGTTGCTCGTCACGGTGCGGTCGCCGAAGCTGAAGTACTTGACGACGTTGGGGCCGGAGACCTGCGTCGCCACCTCGGGCTCCTCCTCGACGATCGAGACCCTCAAGCGGGGCCACAGCTTCACGATTGTGCTGAGGACCCCGACGAGCGCGGTGGTCTTGCCCGAGCCCGGCGGGCCGACGAAGGTGACGCTCGACGGCGCAGCCGTC
>JAGDWA010000107.1:0-2463 GCA_023269735.1 Thermofilum sp. | reverse complement strand
GGCCTTGAAGGGCTCCACCCTGACCACCCTCGCGGCGCTGATCTGCCAGCCGCCGGCGAGCTGGGGCAGGCACAGGTTCACGCGCCAGCCGTGGTACTCCCCCGAGTCCTGCGGGTTCCGCTCGCTGAGCGGGATGCCGGCCACTATCGCGATGCGCTGCGCCAGGCGCTCCACGATCAGCTCGCGGGGCATCTCGACCGTGTACCTCCTGCCGGATACGCCGGCGGTGACGTGGACCTCGCCGCCGCGCTCGGCGATGAAGATCTCTTGGGTGCCCGGGTAGTCGATGAGCGGCTGCAGCGGACCCCATGGCCCCTCCCTCTCGCAGTAGACGCGGATGACGCCGTCCCCCAGCACCAAGTACCCGCTGTCGACGCGCACGACCTCCCCCTTCAGAGGGGGGAGGGGGACCGCAGCACCCTCCATCCTCGAGGGGGCGCGGATCCTCACCCTGGGGATCCGTAAGGGCGGCGCGGACCTGGGGGGCGGCTGGGCTGCCGCTTGGGGGGCCTCGGGCCGCCCAGCGGCCGCGCTGGGGGGCGCGAGCTCCGAGACCTGGGTGCGCTCAGCCCGCGCCAGCTCGAGAAGCTGGGGTGGGGCAGCGGCTTCCGCAGCACCTGCCCTCCCGCCGGGCTGCCCCTCTCCTGAAACCCTCAGCTTCCTCGCCGACCTGGTCAGCGGCATGCGCCCCCACCGGCCGAACGCTACACGCCTAATTTCCTCAGGATCTCGCGCGCCTGTCTCACAGCCTCCAGCACCCTTTGCCGCTGCTCGATCTCCGCCACCAGCTGCCTTTCGCGCTCGTCAAGCTTGGCGGCGTACTCCCTGAGGGTCTCTAGGGGCTTCACCTCGTACCCCAGGGCCCTGATCGCCTCCAGCAGCACCTCAAACGCGCTACGCTGGGGGGTGCCGGGCGGAGCTGGGCCTCCCGCGTTGACCGGCGGGCGGGCTGTGGCGGCCTGCGGCTGGGAGTCGCCCTTCGCCTGCTTCAGCCGCTCGTGCTCACGGAAGAAGTCCTTCGGCTCCCTCACCCCCTCTTCCCTCTTGACGATCCCGACCATCGTAAAATTACTTGTGAGCCCCTATTTAACGTTTTCTGAGTAATAGGTGAATCAGCTTGGCCACAGCGGCATCGAACTCGCTTGACGTGAAGTCGAAAACCCTCAGTAGACCGGGGCCCATGCGCGAGACCGCGGGCTCGTAGGGCACGACGACGTACTCGGCGCCGGCGCTCCTGCACCACGAGGCCACGACCCTGGCGTAGTGGTCGACGAGGCTCTTCGGGTAGGGCCTGGGCTGGTTGAGCGCGACAACGACCCTCTTCTCGCCGAACCTGTAGAGCGAGGCCTCCAGTGACGCGGGGTTGGGCTCGGCCACGATGAGGACGGCGTCGGTGAGCTCGAGCAGCGGCATGTAGCGCTCCACGGCGTCCACGTCGGTCAGCGCGGGTAGGTCCACGATCGTCAGCGCGTGGCTTTCGGCCCACTCCCTGACCTTCGCGGCGACCCTCTCCGGCCACAGCAGCGGCCCCCTGTTGACCGCGACCGTCAGGCGGATGTCGCCCAAGGAGACGCTGCGCAGTGACCCCTCCGGGTCCTCGCTCAGGTAGGGGCCCGGCGCGTCGCCGAAGACGTATGCCGTCACTCCCCCCTCGGCGGAAGCATCGACAAGCAGGGACCTCAGGCTGCCCGATGCCATAATCGAGAGGCTCACAGCCAGTGCCGTCTTGCCCGTGCCCCCCTTCGAGCCACTGAAAGTGGCCACTAGCACGTAGTACAAGAGCGTTAGTAATTTTTAAGTTTTACCTAGCTGCAGCAAGAGTACTGCGCAGAGACGCTCAGTAACTCTCTGTAGCAAATGTGCCTATGTGATGTATTCAGTAAAGTTTATATCTCTTCAGCTGCGCGAGGGAAGGCGTGGTCACGACCTCCCGCACGGGCGGCGACAACGTCGACGAGATTGTCAGGGACCTGCTCAGGGAGGGGAGGCACACCCTCATCGTGATCCTCGCCTTCCTCTGCAAGGCGGGCAAAGCTACCCTCTCCGACATCCAGCGCGCGCTGGCGGGGGGCAGGTACAGGGCCCAGTACAACTGGACGCTAAGCAATCTAAACGAATTGAAAAGTTTAGGTCTTATATATGAAGAACAAATAGATATAAAAGGGAAGGTAAAGGTCAGGATATTCGATTTAACAGAAAGAGGAAGAGCTGTCGCGAGCAGGATATGCGAGATCCTCCAGATCTGATTAGGCGGACCGCTGATGGGCCCGCTCTGGCTCCGCGAAGATTTTTAAGTTGAGCGTGCGCCAAGGCGCCCGATGGAGCAGGTAGTGCTGCTGCCGCTCGAGAAGCTCTTCCCCTCCTCAGCCAACGTGCGCCTTCACGTCTCAGAGGAGGACGTAAAGGTCCTGGCGGAGGACATCGCGCTGCGCGGCCTGCTGCACCACCTCATAGTGAGGCCCG
>JAGDWA010000060.1 GCA_023269735.1 Thermofilum sp. | reverse complement strand
TGTCGGGGTCCGCCAGGGTCCACGGCGACCTGAGGGCCGGCTCCATCAGCGCCGCGGGCTCCCTCTCGGTCGAGGGCTCCCTCGAGGCCGAGAGCGAGGTGAGGGTCGCCGGCTCCCTGCGCGCTGGGCGGGTGCGCGCCCCCAGCGTCAGGCTCTCGGGGGCCTTCAGGGTCGAGGGCGAGGTCGAGGGGGGCTCCGTGGAGCTGGAGCTGTCCGACGACTCCAGCGCCTCCCTGGTCAGGGGGGAGGAGGTGAGCGTCAGGAGGGCCGACGGCGGGGGGCTCTCGATCTCGAGGCTGGTGAGGAGGGGGCGGGCGCCCGCGCTGCGCGTGGGGAGGATCGAGGCGAAGCGGGTCACCGTGGAGGACGTCACGGTGAGGGGCGACGTGAAGGCGGAGAGGGTGGAGCTGCTGGGCTCCGGCAGGATCGAGGGGAACGTCGAGGGCGAGCTCGTGAGGAGGTAAGCCGAGCGCGGCCCAGCGGCCGGTCACCCCTGCTTTTCCAAATCTCCGCCCCCGGCTACGGCGCGCTCCGACGTCAGCCGCGGCGCGCCAGCTCGACGAGCCTCGAGAGCTCGCCCAGCAGTATCGTCGAGGTGAGGGGCCCCAGGCTCATGCTCTCCTCGTACCTCCCCTCAGTCCAGTCCTCCGCGTCTATGATGTAGCCGATTTCGTCGTCCCCCAGCCCCACGAGCATCCTGAAGGGTGCCCTCAGCAGGGCCTTCGCCCTCAGGCCGACCTTGGGCAGAGGCTCGCCGGGGAGGCTAACGCCCTCCACGAGGGGCGAGAGCCGGAAGTAGCTCACGACGCTGACGGTCCTGTCGGGGCGGTCGCCGAGCTTCCTCAAGACGCCCTTCCTCACCAGCTCGATGAACACCCTGTTGTGGACCGGGAGCTCGACCTCCTTCGAGACCAGGAGGAGCTCAGGAGTGGAGTGGGCGGCCGCCCTCCCGGCGAGGGCCTCCAGCGCCGCGGCCGCTATCGCCACCCCAACCCGCTCCGCCTCGGCGAAGCTGTGCTCCCTGACGTCGGGCGTCACCATCCCGCCCAGCGCCCCGTTGAGGAAGAGGCCGACCCCGCCGTACCTGCTCTCGAGCGCCGACAGCATGTAGTGGGGGAAGTCAGCGGTGATCAGCAGGTTGTCTCCGGAGAGGACCTCGGGGTGCAGCCCGAAGTTGACGGCGATGCCCAGCCTCTCGCCCTGGTACGACTCGGCGGCCAGCACCGTCACCTCCCTGTCGATGAGCCCGGGGTCCCTCGAGTTCTTCGCGACGCCCTCCGGGAGCTGGGCGGAGGAGACCGTGAGCCTGGCCCTCCTCAGGCTGCCGCAGGCCTCCTCCACGCACTCGGCGATGGCCCCCTTCAGGAAGCTCAGGTACTCGGGGTCGACGCCGCTCGTCTCGTAGTCGGGCCCCCAGAGCCCGATCGTGTCCGGGCTGCTGTGGTCGTGCGTCGAGGCCACCACGGCGAGGACCCCCCTCCTCAGCAGCCTCCCCTTGACCTCGCTCACGTCGGCGTAGGGGAGCCCGATCGAGTCGACGCCGACCAGCGCCACCGTGGAGCCCCCGTGGGACATCACCATGCACCTGACGTAGAGGTCGTCGTGGACCCCACGGCTCAGCCGGGGGCGCGAGAGGCCGGCCAGGTAGACGGGCCTCTCGGGCGTCACCCTCACCTTGGCGAAGGCGACCTCGAGCCCGTGGATCTCGGCCCTCACAGCGGGCGGGGGCCCGCTGGGGTATAAACCGCTGGCGGGGGGCGGCAGCGCTCCGCGCGGCATGCACGCAGTTTAGCGGCGCCTAAACTGCAAAATCGGGCCCGCCAGCCTCTCGCTGGGCCGGGGGGCTGCGGAGGGGCCGGGGGACCCTGGTGAGGGGGTTCGTAAAGTGGTCCTCACAGTCGCGGCGGCGCCCGGCGCGGTGGAGAGGGGCGTGCGGGTGGTGACCACGGGGGCGACCCGACCCCGCTCACCTTCGGGGGGCGCAGCCCCTCGGGCGCGCAGCTGCGGCGCCCCGGCCCCTCGCGGCAATGCCGGGCTCCGCTCACGGGTCGCGAGGGGCACAGGGGCCTCATCGGGGCCGCCGCCCCTGGGGCGGCCGGGCTAATGAAGCTGGCGCGGGGTCAGCCGAATCGAGGCCGGCCACCGGCGGCCAAATCAACGCCCTCATCACCCCCGCCACCTGGCGCGCCGGAGCTTTAAGCCTCCCGCCGCCCACGCAAGCCTTTTCGGGAAGCTTTCCGCCCGACCCCCGTGGAGCGCGAGATCCGGAACTTCATCCTGATCGTCGTCGACAGCCTCAGGCAGGATCACGTGAGCTTCTACAACAAGGGCAGGCCGGTCTTCGAGGGGGTCCGGGCCTGCGAGACGCCGAACATCGACGCCTTCGCCCGCAGGAGCGTAGTCTTCACCAACATGTACCCCTGCGGCCTGCCGACGATACCGGTGAGGACCGAGCTGCTCACGGGCGAGGTCACGCTGCCCCACAGGCCCTGGCGGCCCCTGCTCCCCAGCCCCCTGGACATCACGGCCGCCGAGCTGCTCGCCAGGGAGGGCTTCGTCAACGCGATGGTGACCGACACCTACCACCTGTTCAAGCCGGACATGAACTTCCACAGGGGCTTCCACGCGTTCCGCTGGATCAGGGGGCAGGAGTACGACGCCTACACCTCGCACTGGCCCAGGAAGCGCAAGGTCGAGGACTACGTGAGCGACAAGTACCCGGAGCACTGGAGGAGGCTGGTCGCCAGGTACCTGGCGAACACCGAGGACTTCGAGAGCGAGGAGGACTACTTCGCCTACAGGGTGGTGATGGAGGCCGTGGAGTGGCTGGAGAGGAACAGGGAGCACAGGAGGGTCTTCCTGTGGGTGGACCTCTTCGACCCCCACGAGCCCTGGGACCCGCCGCCCCGCTTCGACACCTACACGGACCCCAGCTACGACGGGCCCCGGCTGATACTGCCGATGGGCGGCCCCGCCGAGAGCTGGGCGACCCCCGAGCAGGTCAGGTACATCAGGGGCCTCTACGCGGGCGAGGTCTCGTTCGTCGACTACTGCCTCGGCATCCTGTTCAAGAGGCTGGAGGAGCTGGGGTTCTTCGAGGACTCCCTCATCGTGCTCACCGCCGACCACGGCCACCCCCTCGCCGACCACGGCAAGTTCCTCAAGGGCCCCGACAGGATGTACAGCGAGCTCCTGAAGATCCCCTTCATCGTCTACTACCCCGGCTGCGAGCACAGGGTGGTCGACGCGCTGGCCTGGCTGCCCGACGTGCTGCCCACCGCGCTGGAGCTGCTGGGCCTCGGCGGCGCCGCCAGGGGGCTGGAGGGGAGGAGCTTCGCCCCCGTCCTCAGGGGCGAGGCCGAGGAGCACAGGGACTTCGTGATCATGGGCTACCACGAGGCGCCGGACCGCTGCGTGAGGACGAAGGAGTGGAGCTACGTGCGCAGGCCCGCCGGCCAGCCCGACGAGCTCTACAACCTCGTCGAGGACCCGAGGGAGAGGGTGAACCTGGTCGACGAGAGGAGGGACGTGGCGGCCAGGCTGGCCTCCGCCTTCGGGCCCCAGTTCTTCCGGGAGCCCGTGACCGCGGTCAAGGGCCTCCAGGCGAAGTACGAGCTCAGCCACACGGGCCTGTAGCCCCGAAACCCATTTTTACCGGGCGCCTGAGCGCCCCCCTGTGTGGCAGGGCCTGACCCCTCCCCAGGCGGTGCTCGCGGCCAGGAGGTTCAGGAGGGTGCTCCTTGACCCCCCGAAGTTCGAGCCCGGCTCCTGGGCGGGGGCCGGGAAGCTCTGGCTCGACCCCCTCGACTGCGAGTTCCTGCTCACGAGCAGGCCCCGCTCGTGGCCCGAGAGGGGCTACGCGATCGAGGTCTACCGCTCGCCCGACGGCGAGAGCTTCAGCCTCGCCTCCTCGATCACCAAGGAGGAGCTGAGCTCGATGTGCGGGTGCGCGGTCCACAGCATCGAGGGGACCCAGCTGCTCAGGGACCCCGCGACCGGCCGGTACATGCTCTACGCCTCGCTGGACGTGGGGGGGAAGTGGGAGACGTACCTCCTCACCTCCGACGACCCGGCCGGCCCCTGGCGCGGCGAGGGCTTCGTCCTGCGCTGCGACAGGGACTACGACTCCACTGAGGCGAGGGACCCGACAATCGACATCATCGACGGCCGCTACGTGTGCCTCTACAAGGCCAGCTCGCCCAGCGGCACGAGGACCGCCCTGGCGGTGAGCGGCGACGGGCGGCGGTGGGTGAAGCTGGGCGTGCCGAGGATCGACGGGGCGGAGCAGCGGCCCTACCTGCTCCTCTACGGCTCCCTGCTCGCCGGCTCCACCGGGCCGGTGTTCTTCGGGACGAAGACGACGGAGGTCGTGAAGGGGGCCGCCCTCACGGACACGGTGGCGGCCTACGCGGTGGACCTGAGGGGCCTGAACCTCGAGACGATCTTCGAGGCGAGGTGGGAGCCGAGGTCCCCCTACGAGCACCAGAGGTACCCCATCCACACGTACTTCGGCGCCGCCAGGGACGAGGCGAGGGGGCGCTGGCTGATCTGGGTCGAGGCCGTCGACCCGAAGCTCAGCGCGGAGCCCGGCCTGAACACCGAGGTGGACAGGGTGCTGCTGTACGTGAGCAAGCCGGGGGCCTAGCCCGGGCCAAAGCTTTATACCAGTGGCAAGAGGGAGACGCGTGGGCTCGGTCACCGTGGAGAAGAGGTTGATCGGCTCCGACAGGGTGTCCGCCATAGGCCTGGGCACGTGGGCGATCAGGGACTACGCGCAGGCCGAGCGCGCCTTCCTCTACGCGTTAGAGCTGGGCATCGACAACATCGACACGGCCGAGGTCTACGACGGGGGCAGGGCCGAGGAGTTCGTCGGGAGGGTCGTCAGGGCCTTCGGGAGGGAGCGCGTCTTCATAACGACCAAGATCTGGCCCGACAAGCTGGTGGACAAGGACACGGTGCTGAAGGCGGCGCGGGCGAGCCTGAGGAGGCTGGGCGTCAGCTACGTCGACCTGATGCTGATACACTGGCCGAACAGGTCGATGAGCATCAGGGACCAGGTGAGGAACTTCGAGGTCGTGTACACCGAGGGGCTGACGAGGTACATCGGCGTGAGCAACTTCAACCTGAGGGACCTCCAGGAGGCCGTCGAGGCGACGAGCAGCGCCGAGATCGTGGCGGACCAGGTGAGGTACAGCGTGCACCACAGGGACCTCGTCGAGGGGGAGCTGCTGGACTTCTGCGCCAGGAGGGGCATCACGATCCAGGCGTACACGCCCATCGAGAAGGGGGCCGTCGCGGCCGACCCGCTCCTGAGGAGGATCGGCGAGAAGCACGGCAAGACCGCGATCCAGGTGGCGCTCAACTACGTGATAAGGCACGAGAGGGTCGTCGCGATCGTCAAGAGCGAGAACGTCGACCACATCAGGGAGATCGTCGGCGCGATGGGCTGGAGGCTGCCCCCCGAGGACGTCGCGGCGATAGCGGGCCGCTGAGGTCAGCGCGGGCCGATCGGCAGCTTCACGCTTTTCCCCTCCCGCGAGCTGACGTAGACGGCCTCGATGATCTCCTGCGCCTTCACAGCGTCGTCGACGGTGATCAGCGGCTGCCTTCCGGCCTTCACGGCCTCGATCAGGTCCTCGAGCGCGCTCCTCACCGGCACGTGCGGCGGGGCCGGCTTGACCCAGCCCCTCCTCTCCCTCGTGTAGTACATCAGGCCTATCCACGTCCTGAGGGCGGAGCCCCTGCTGCCGTAGACCTCCAGCGGGGCCCAGGGCATGTGCTCCACGAGCTGGGTCCAGCCGGCGTCCAGGATCCCCAGCGCGCCCCTCGAGAACCTGATGAGCCCGACCCCCTGGTCGTCGATGTCGTAGGAGCCCGTCGCGTTGGAGACGAAGCCCTGCACCTCGACAGCCTCGTCCCCCAGGACGAAGCGGAGCAGGTCGGCGCCGTGGATGCCCAGGTCGAGGAAGCCCCCGCCGCCCGCCTCGCCCCTCGAGGCGAACCAGCCGGACCAGCCGCCGAACCACCTGTCGATGGCGGCGGAGTGCGCGACCCTGACCCTGGCCATGTAGACGGCGCCCAGCTCGCCCCTCTCCACGAGGTCCTTGAGCAGCGCCACCTCGGGGTTGAAGCGCGAGTTGAAGCCCGTCGTGAAGAGGATCCCGGCCCTCCTCACCACGTCGCGGATCGCGACCGCCATTTCGAGGCTGGCGCCGATCGGCTTCTCGCAGAACACGTGGACGCCCGCCTCCGCCGCCGCCCTCACGTGCTCGAGGTGCTTGCTGTTCTCGCTGTCGATCACGACCACGTCCGGCCGCCTCGCCAGCAGCTTGTCGAGCGAGTCGAGGAGCTCTAGCCCGTAGCGGCCGGCGAAGTGGAGGCCGCGCTCGCGGTTGTCGTCGTAGGCCCCCACGATCTCCACGTCGGGGCGCAGCTTGAGCTGCTCGACGTGGCCCGGCGCGTGGACGTGCGCGAAGCTGATGATCCCGACCCTCAGCCTCGCCACGCGCCCCCCAACCCCCCGAGCTATTAAACGCTTGAGCCTCCGCGTTAGCGCTTAAAACCCGCGCGAGCCGGCAACCCCGATGTCGCTGGACGAGTTCTTGGGCCTCGCGCCCCGCTCGAGGATCCGCATCGGGACGTCGGGCTGGGACTACGACGACTGGGTGGGCCCCTTCTACGAGAGCGACAGGGGGATGTTCTCCAGCTACGCGAGGCTCTTCGACACGGTGGAGGTGAACTCCTCCTTCTACTCGCTCCTCAGCGAGGGGTTCTACGAGGGGCTGGCCCGGACGGCCCCCCCGGGCTTCCTGTTCTCGGTGAAGATGTACAGGGGCATCACCCACAAGAGGCTCCTCAACCCCAAGCTGGCCGAGCCCGAGCTCGAAGCCTTCTTCAGCTCCATCCGGCCGCTCCAGAGGCACGGTAAGCTCGGCGCCGTCCTCGTCCAGCTGCCCCCGAGGGGGAGGGGTGAGGTGCCGCTGGAGGGCTTCCTGGCCGCGCTGCCGAGGGGGGTGAGGGTGGCCGTCGAGTTCCGCGACCCCAGCTGGCTCGCGGGGGACGTGCTCAGCCTACTCAGGAGGTACGAGGTGGCCTACGTGGTCGTCGACGAGCCCCTCCTGCCCCCAGTGGTCGAGGTCACGGCGGGCTTCGCGTACATCAGGTGGCACGGGAGGGGCGAGAGGCCCTGGTACTACTACCACTACAGTATCGAGGAGCTCAAGCCGTGGGCCCAGAGGGTGAGGGAGCTCGCCGACGAGGTGGGGCTGGTGCTCGGCTACTTCAACAACCACTTCAGGGGCTTCGCGCCCCACAACGCGTTGCAGATGCTCGCCCTCCTCGGCCTCGCGGAGAGGAGGCACCTGGAGGCGCTGGCCAGGATGGACAGGTACTTCTCCTCCGCGCCCGCGGTGGCTGCCGGCGCCCTGGAGGAGCTGAGGGAGGGCAGGATCGAGGGGGTGCTGAAGGCCCTCGCCGGCGAGCGGAGGTTCCAGCGCGGCCTGGAGATACCGGACTCGGAGGTGAGCTACACAGTCACGGACAGGGGGCTGGCGGCGAGGGTCAGGGGGTACAGAGTCGAGGTCGACAGGGCCGAGAGGAGGATCTTCCACGACTGCGAGGACTGGAGGAAGTCGGCGGAGTCGAGGAGGTTCTGCAAGCACCTCGTCAAGCTCTTCCTCTCGATCCCCAGGGAGCTGGCGCGGGATCTCCTGGCCGACATCGCCTCCAGCCTGGAGGAGTGGGAGTGGAGCGGCTGAGGGCGTCGCGCATTTTACCTCGGGCGCCCCCGGCGCGCGCGTGGGCTCGAAGCTAACGCCGCTGGTGAAGCCCGTGAGGATCGGGCTCAGGGGGGTTGCCGGCAGGGTGCTGGCCGTCGACGCGCTGAACGCCGTGTACCAGTTCCTGGCGCTGGTGAGGGACGAGAGGGGCGAGCTGCTGAGGAACAGGAGGGGGCTCGTGACGTCCCACCTGGTGGGGCTGGCGACGCGCTTCTCCAGGCTCGCCTACGAGCTGGGCTGCAGGTTCATCTTCGTCTTCGACGGGCCGCCCCACCCCCTGAAGCGGGCCGAGGTCGAGAGGAGGAGGGCGCTGAGGGAGAGGGCCCTGGAGGAGTACAGGAGGCTGCTCGAGGCCGGGGAGTACGAGAGGGCCTTCTCGAAGGCCGTCGTGTCGGCGAGCGTAGACGAGTGGATCATCGGGAGCAGCAAGAGGCTGGTCGAGCTCATGGGCTTCCCCGTTGTCGAGGCGCCCCACGACGCGGAGGCCCAGGCCGCCCTGATCGTGTCGAGGGGCGAGGCCTGGGCCGTGGCGAGCCAGGACTGGGACTCCCTGCTCTACGGGGCCCCGAGGCTCGTGAGGTACGTGACGCTGACGGGCTTCGAGTGGCTCCCGAGCAAGCAGGCGGCCAGGAGGCTGGAGCCCGAGCTCGTCGAGCTCGAGGGGCTCCTCAGCTCGCTGGGGCTGACGAGGAGGCAGCTGGTGGAGGTGGCGGTGCTCGCGGGCACGGACTACAACAGGGGGGTCAGGGGCATCGGGCCGAAGAGGGCCTGCAGGCTGATCAAGCTGTACGGGGGCCTCGACAGGCTCCCCAGCGCCATCAGGGAGAGGCTGCCCAGCAACTACCGGGAGATCGTCGAGCTCTTCATGAACCCCCCCGTTCGGGAGGACTACTCCATCGAGTTCTCCGAGCCCCGCAGCGACGAGCTCTACGAGTTCCTCGTGGGGGAGAACGACTTCTCGCCCCAGAGGGCCAGGCTGGTCGTCGAGAGGCTAGAGGCGGCCTGGAGGAGGCAGGCGCGGCAGAGCACGCTGGAGGGCTTCCTCCGGCCTTAGCGCGAAAGGTATAATAGGCCCGAAGCCGCGTCCCCGCTAGGGCCCGTAGCTCAGCCAGGTAGAGCACCCGGCTCATATCCGGAGCCCCGGTGGGGTACCGGGGGGTCCCGGGTTCGAATCCCGGCGGGCCCACCATCAGTGCCTAGCCTTCCGCTCACCCCTCGCCAGCTCTCCTCTCATCACCGGGCCGTGGCGGGCTGCGCCCCCCTCTTGGGCTTAGCGCGGTGCTGGAAGGGGCAGGGGTCCTGGCCGCCGACGCAGGGGGGCTTCCGCCCGTTGGCCAGCAGCTGCCTCCACTCCTCGGGGCTGGCGAGCACGCACCTGGAGCCCTGTGCGGTGAGCTGGTAGAAGATGCAGCGCCTGCTCATCGCGCCTCAGGGTCGCCCTGCCCCTTATCTCCCTGCCTCCTCCTCAGCAGGGGCGCCAGCTCCTCGAGCGCCGACCAGCCGGCGCCGACGACCACCCTCTCGCCCGCCCTGATGACCCAGATCCCGCCGACCTTCTCCATTGCGACCACCCCCTCCCTGGCCGCCTCCTCAAAGTGGCGGAACGCGTGGTTCCAGGCCCCAGCGGCGCTCCTGAGTGGCGCGCCGCAGACAGGGCACCTCCTGACCCCACCACCCACGCACCGCCGTGCCCCGGGGCCCCTTGTAGCTAACATTTGGGGAGGGCAGGCTTAAGAGGGGCCGGCGCGGGTACCCGGCGGATGATGTGTTTGCCGAGTGCTGAGCCGTGATTGACCATTCATGTGCTGACGCGCCGGCCGCCCCCTCCCTTCTCCCGCCGCGGATGGGGTCACGGGTCCACACCCCGCGGAGTCCCCGGGGCGCCTCGTGGGGGCGGTAGTGGGCTGGGGGCAGCAGGGGGCGGTGCGCCCCCGGCCGGGTTTCCGGCGCTCTCCCGTTACTGCGCCGAGCGGCGGTGCGGTT
>JAGDWA010000008.1:24015-44576 GCA_023269735.1 Thermofilum sp. | reverse complement strand
TCTTCGTCGAGGGCTGCCCCAACCCCAAGGCGGTCAGCATCCTGGTGAGGGGCGGGGCCGAGCACATAGTTGACGAGGCTGAGCGCGCGGTGCACGACGCCCTCAGCGTTGCGAGAAACGTGATCAGGGAGCCCAAGATCGTGGCGGGTGGCGGAGCGGTAGAGATCGAGCTGTCGCTGAGGCTCAGGGACTTCGCCCGCAAGCTGCCCAGCAAGGAGCAGCTGGCGGTCATGAAGTACGCTGAGGCCCTCGAGGTGATACCGACGATCCTAGCCCAGACCGCGGGGATGGAGCCCGTCGACGTCCTCGCCGAGCTGAGGAAGAGGCACGCCGCTGGGGAGAAGTGGGTCGGCGTCGACGTGCTCAACGCGAAGATCGAGGATATGCTCAAGCTCAACGTGATAGAGCCAGCCCTCGTGAAGAAGCAGGTGATCAAGTCGGCAACCGAGGCCGCGATAATGATACTCAGGATCGACGACATCATAGCGGCGGCGCCGCCGAAGGAGAAGAAGGAGGGAGGGGAGAAGAAGGAGGAAGAAGAGGAGAAGAAGGAGGAGACCTCCACCAGCTTCGATTAGCACGACGTCAATCCGGGCGCGCACCCTGAAAAAGGAAAGTTTTTAGCGCTTTTTCTCGCGACCGCCTTCGTGCACTCTGAGGGCTTTGTAATCAGGATAGGGCCTCCCTGGCTCACAAAGTATGAAAAGGCCAGGATCATAGGGGCGCGTGCTCTGCAGTTAGCGCTGGGAGCCCCACCCCTGGTCCCCGTCAAGGAGCTCGGGCTCAGGGATCCAGTGGAGATCGCCGCGGCAGAGCTCAAGCTGAAGCTCTTGCCGATGGTTATCAGGAGGTGGACCCTCAGCGGGGACTACCAGGACATCCCCCTACGCGTCCTCGAGATCAGGTAGCTAGGCCTTTCTGACCTTCAGGCTGCCCCTAGCCACCTCCACCTCCATCAGGTCGCCGATGGTCGGCTTCTCGAGCAGGCTCTCCCATTCCTCCTCCGTGAGGTAGAGGGAGAGGCGCGGCAGCCGCGCCTTGCCAGCAGCCCCGAAGAAGGGCATGCTGCGCAGTATCTGCGATACCACCGGCATTATCTCCCTGGCGACCTCGGACTGCTCGGCGGGGAGCACGATCGCGCTGGGGGTCTCGCGCTCCTCCGTCAGATCGACCTTCACGACCCGCTCGCCCCACGGCGTGTCGATTATCGAGATGTTGGTGACCATGGCCTTGAAGCGGACGGCCGAGAGCTCCGTCACAGTCAGCCGGCCCGCTGCGCTTTAAATGCATTCGCGTGCCGCACCAAGGCGCCGCCCGTGCGGCGGGAAAAGGATAAAAGGGGGGGCGAGGGGGGCGCTCATCCAAGCGAGGTGCGTCGGGAGATGGCGGAGGAGGCGAGCATACTAGTGGGGCAGAAGCCGGTGATGAGCTACGTGCTGGCGACCGTGATACAGTTCAACCAGGGCGCGAAGCGCGTCGCCCTCAAGGCCAGGGGCCGCGCGATATCGAAGGCCGTCGACGCGGCGGAGATCGTGAGAACCCGCTTCCTGCAGGACCAAGTCGCCATTTCAGCGGTGAAGATAGGCAGCGAGAAGGTGGGCGAGCCAGGGAAGGAGAGGCTGGTATCGACGATCGAGATCATCCTCGAAAAGAAGGTCTAGGCAGCGCTTCGCGCGAGCGTTCCTTTTTGTCTCATTCCCCCCTTGCCCACAGCTTGTAGACCGCAACCCACAGGACCACGACCGTGACCGCGGAGAGCCCCAGCGCCGCCTGAGTGGAGGCTGTACCGCCGAGGATCCCCATCAGGTAGACGTTGAGCAGCAGCGTGGCTGAGACGTAGCCCACGAGCAGCCTGAGACCCCTCAACTGCTGCTGAAGGGACCTGCCCCTCAGAGCCGCTGTCACCGCGACCGTAGCGGCGAGGCAGGCCATGGAGTTCAGGAGCGCCGCGTGCTCGAGGAGCATGTCTACCCCCCGCTGAACTCTATGATGGCTGGCTTGCTCACCAGCGAGACGATCGGGAGGCAGATCCAGCCTGTTCGCACGCCGTTCAAAACCTCGACCCTCTCCCCCGTCTCATCGACCTTCACGGCCAGGTACTTGCCCTTCAGGGGCTCGTCCTGCTCGACGAAGTAGAAGATGGGGACGCCGTAGTACTTGTAGAAGTCGCGGAACGTCGCGAAGACCCCGTAGTAGTGCTTGCCGCCGTGGGCGAAGTGCACGATGTACACGGAGCTGGTCATGGTGACCATGCTCGACGCAAGCCTGGCCAAGTCGGCCAGGCTCTCGAGCTTCACGCAGACTACCCTCTCCCCGTCCATCTACCTACCCCTCGCGTGCGCCTGCACCCTGTCTATTACCACAGGCTCCCCCTTCCGCAGGCTCTTGAGGTTGTCCATGGGCCCCACGACCTTACCTATCAGCGACGACTTGAAGCGCACTTTCTCGACGTCGGACAGCACGACCGCGATGCTGTTCGTGTAGGGGATGACCAGGACGTCCCCCCGCTTCGCTGAGACGTAGAGGTCCTCCAGCAGGACCCGGACGCCGAGGGTGAAGTACACGGCATAGGAGTCGAGGGTGTAGGCCCTGGCCCTCGCCGGCAGGATCGCTGATATGATCTCGTAGTTCAGGGGGCCCCAATCGCGGTAAATCTCTGCCTCGACGAGCGTGGACCCGTCCAGCCGCTTTACGGCGATCCGGAGGCTGGAAGTCGACACGGGTAGTGGGTGGTAAAGGGTTAAAAAAACGGTTCGTTAGCGGCGGCAAGCTTTATCTTCGGGCGCCCGGGGGAACTGCGTGGGCGTCTCCCTAGCGGGCTTCAAGGACCCGCGTGAGGCGCTAAGAGCGCTGGAGAAGCGCCGCAAGGAGCTCGAGAACGAGTTGATGGAGCTGGTGAGGAGGCGCGAGAGGGGCGAGATCGGGGAGGAGGAGTTCCAGGAGGCGAAGCTCAGGCTGGAGAGGGAGTTCATCGAGGTGATGGACAGGCTCGCTCAGCTGCGCTTCATCGTCAGCGGCGGCGTCTGAGGCAATACTTTCGCCCCACTCAGGCAGTCCGGTTTAAATATCCACGCCCGAGCAGTGAGCAGATATGGCGGCAGCGCTAGACGCCAGGCGCGTTGTCGCAGCGTACGGAGAAGACTACGGTACTAGGTACTTCAAGTACGGCCCCCTGATGGAGCGGAAGCCGCGCATAATGGAGAGCGTGGGCCTGTTCCTCGAGGACAGCCCTCTGCTGAGGGAAGTGTACGGGATCGACAAGAAGCTAGTGGTGGACTACAGCGAGGTGATGAGGTACCTGGGCGCCAAGGAGATGCTCGTCAGGAACCTGATCTACCCGCTGAAGGACGGGGAGATCAAGAGGGAGGACGAGAGGAGCTGGATGGTGGTGACCGAGTTGACGAGGAAGGGCTTGAAGCAGTTCGAGGACTACAAGAAGAAGGAGGGGTTCGAAGGGTTCTACGTGACGGCCGCCATCGCGGCTAGGGCTCCGGAGTACATGGTGGAGAAGCTCCTGGAGGTGCACGCGAAGATAGACAGGGAGACGGGGCTGGTCAAGGCGTTCACCGTCATAGCTCAGCCGCTGGCCGTCGCCATAGCGGAGAAGGAGCTGACCTGCGTCGTCGTGGAGTCGGGGCACGGCAACACGCAGATCACCCCCATAAACTCCTACCCTATCAGGGAGGCGATAATATCCCTGTACAGGGGAGGGGCGGAAGCCGACGCCGTGGCAGCGGAGGTGCTGAAGGACCTGGGCTACGGGGATCTGGCGAGCGACGAGAAGGCCGTCAGGCGGTTCAAGGAGGAGGCCGGCCTAGTCCCCCTAGACCTGGACCGCGCCGTGAGAGCGGCGAGGGAGAACCCACAGAAGTTCAGCTGCAGGGTCAAGCTGTCGCCGCTGCTGGAGATCGACCTGGAGGATAGGGGCTGGTACAGGTTCCTGATCGGCGAGGTGGTCTTCAACCCGCGCCACGAGATCTACGAGAGCTACAAGAAGAGGGGGGTCCTGAACATAAGGCCGACGGTGGTGGGCGACAGGACCATCGAGGGGGATGTGCCGCTCAGCGACGCCATCCTCCAGTCCATCAGCGAGACCCCCGTGGGGATCCACGAGCTCCTGCTGAAGAAGGTCATACTCAGCGGCGGCAACTTCCAGTGGAGGGTGCCGGAGGAGCTGAAGGGGGTCGCCGTCTCCGCGCGGGAGAAGGTCGAGCACATGCTGAGGGCGCGCGGCTTGAGCGTCGAGGTCAGGATGACCGAGGACCCCCAGTCCTCGGTGTGGAAGGGGTGTGTGGTGTGGAGCCTGGCGCTACCCGACAGCTACCTCTGGGACGAGAACAGGGGTGAGGGATGGTTCAAGAGAGGAGTTCACTACTGATAGAGGCCGTGAGGAGGCACTTCCTGGGGGAGGGGTACAGCGAGGAGGAGCCCCCCGCCGGCTTCGACGCGGCCTTCCGTAAGGGCGGCGAGCTGGTGGGGGTCAAGGTGTTCACCTTCTCCAGCAACCCGGTGAGGGACAGGAGGGCCCTCCGGAGCCTGCTGTACAGGATCCTGAGGGAGAGGGCCTGCGACCTAGCCTACGTGGTAGTCGACGAGGTACGCTACAGCCACCTGCCCTCCAGCGCCGAGTTCGAGGAGAGCTGCGTGGGACTCCTCAAGGTGGGCGAGGGGGGCGTGGAGGTAGCGGTGCGGGCCAAGCCCCTCAGGGGCGCTGGGCGGGCGCTCGAGGCTCCGGCGGCGGGCGCCAGCGCAGTGCCGCTGGAGGGGGCTCGGATCGAGGCGCTGGAGAGGAGGATCGAGGCGCTCGAGGCCCTCCTCCAGAGGCTGGAGAGCGCCCTCCAGAAGCTGTCTCCTGAGCGCGCCCCACCCCTCGAGCCTACGGCCGGCGGCGGTGCGGTCACGGGTGGAGGTGGGAGGGCCGCGCCCCAGGCGCAAGCTCCACCGGCACCCGTCGGGGTCGGCGGCGAGCTGGCGGTGCTCGACCTCCCCTTCATCAGGGACAACCCGTGGATCCGCAGCCTGGCGAGCAGGGCCGGCGAGAGGGCCTCCTCTGACTAGCGCACCTGCGGGTGGGCGCCTTGGGCTCCTCGGAGGGCCTCCTCTACGAGGAGCTCCTCCGCATGCTGAGCGAGGCCCTGAGGGACCAGCCGCGCGCCCTTGAGCTGGCTAAGGTGCTCCTCGAGGCCTACAGGGTCGGGGGGCCGAGGGGGGTCAGGAAGGAGATACGAAGGATGGTGAGGCGGGTGATCGAGGGTGCCGTGGAGGCTGAAGAGGCTTGAGGTCTCCGGCTTCAGGGCGTTCGGGAGGAAGGTGGCGGTAGAGTTCGACGAGCGACTCACGGTCGTGTACGGCCCGCCGGGCGCCGGCAAGACCTCGCTGGCGAGGGCCGTGGAGTTCGCGCTGTTCGGGGCGACTAGGGAGCTCCCGTCCAGGCTCTTCAGGAGGGAGGACCTGATCAACGACGACTGCGAGGAGGCTAGGGTCGTGCTCACGCTGAGTGACGGGAGGGACGAGATCACCGTAGCGAGGACCCTCGACAGGCGGGGCAGGATGACGCTCATTGCGACCTCGGGCGGCAACGAGTTCCGGGACGAGCTAGCGGAGCACTACCTCGCCTCCAAGCTCAAGTGCGGGCTCGAGGACTTCGCGCGCGAGCACTCGCTGGGCTACCGGGAGCTCTACGCGCTCCTCTTCTCGCCCCCCGCCGAGCAGAGCAGGCTCCTCGACTCCCTGCTAGGCCTGAGCGACGTGGAGGAGTTCCAGAGGGCCCTCAGCGCTAGGGAGTGCCGCAGCGCCCTCGAGGCCCTGAGGGAGGAGGAGAGGGAGCTAGGGGGCCCCTCGCTCCTGGAGGAGCTCGAGAGGCTGCGGGGCGCCTACGGGGGCCTGGTGAGGCAGCGCGACGAGCTGCAGAGGGACCTCGAGAGGCTCGAGGCGCGGAAGAGGGTGCTGGAGGAGAGGCTCGCCGCCCTGCGAGCTAGGGGCGAGGAGGTCAGGGAGCTTCGCGAGAGGGCGGCGCTGCTCAGGGAGCAGCTGAGGCTCCTCGAGAGCGAGGGGGCCGCCAGGCTGCCCGCGGCGGTGGACTGGGAGGAGCTCGTGCAGCAGGCGGAGGGCATCAGGGAGGAGCTGAGCGAGCTGCTGGCCGAGTGCTTCATGGGCCGGGAGGCCGAAGAGCTCAGCTCCGCTAAGGTATCGCGCGACAGCTTGGAGGCCTTCGTGAGCGAGGCAAGGAGGGTCGCGAGCAAGATTGAGCTCGAGTGCGTCCAGAGGCTGATGGGCGAGAGCCAGGAGGTTAAGGGCAAGCTAGCGTACCTCCAGTCCCACGCGAAAAGGATCGAGGACGAGCTGGCGCGGGTGGAGCACGAGATCGAAAAGAGGTCGAGGTTGCGGGCCGAGTACGAGCGCCTGATAGGGACGTACGGCGACCCTGCCGCGGTGTCCAGGAGGATCGCTCAGCTGGAGGTGGAGCTCAAGTCCCTCCGCCTCAATGAGGACAGGCAGCGGTGCGCCCACGTCCTCCAGAGGGAGGTCGTGGAGGCGCTGAAGCTCCACGGCGCTGCTAGGTGCCCCGTGTGCGGTAGTGAGGTTGGCAGCGCGGAGGGCCTGCCTAGGCCCGCTGCCCTTGAGGGGGTGAGGCTGAGGCTGGAGCGGCTCGAGCGCGAGCTGGAGGAGGTGAGGAGCGCGGAGCGGAGGCTGAGGGAGCTCAGCCTCGAGCTGAGGGATCTGGAGGCGTACGAGCGGGAGAGGGAGAGGCTGGAGGGCGAGCTCGACGAAGTCTACGGGGAGGCCGAGGAGCTGCAGAGCACCTTGGGGGAGCTCGAGGAGAAGCTGTCCACGTTGAGGGAGAGGCTGGCTAGGATATCGGCGGAGCTCAGGAGACTGGAGGCCAACGTCAAGCGGCTGAAGTACTCCGAGCTGAGGGCCCAGCTCGAGGAGGTGGAGGGCAGGATGTCGAAGATAGGGTACGATGAGAGCGAGGTCGGGAAGCTGGAGGGCCAGCTGAAGGAGCTGGAGGCGGAGATCTCCAGGAGGAGGGAGAGGCTGAGCTTCGTGGAGAGGCAGGAGGAGGAGGTCTCGAGGAGGATCAGCGACCTCGAGGCGAAGGCATCGCAGCTGAGGAGCATCAGGGAGAAGGAGGAGCGGCTGAAGGACTTAATCGAGGCCCTGGGGAGCATACGGAAGGCGCTGGCCGCTGCTCACGCCAGGCTGAGGCTCCGCCTGGCCGGCGCGCTGTCTGATGAGGCCTCCAGAGCCTTCGCGGCCCTCAACCCCAGGGGCGAGTACGAGGCCGTCGCGGTGGAGGTGAGGGGTGAGGTCGCGGAGGACGGCAGGAGCAGGTACGCTTTGTTAGTCAGGAGGCGGGGCGGTGGGCTCTTGCCGGCCCTCAGCAGGCTCAGCGACGGGCAGAGGGCGATCCTCGCCCTCTCGATCATCCTGGCCGCCCGCAGGCTCAAGCCCCGGAGATTCGAGCTGCTGATACTCGACGACCCGGTCCCCAACGTCGACGAAGACACGAAGGTCGCAATTGCGAGAGCCCTGCTAGAGCTGAGCGGGCGCGAGCAGGTGGTCCTCACCACGCAGAGCAAGCTGGTGGCGGAGGCTCTGGCTGGCGCCGCCCGCATCGTCAACCTGGCGCAGCTGCTGAGTCAGGCTTAAAAGCCGACCCGGGGGGCGTGCTCGACAGGCCATGGTGAGGGTCTACAGCTGCAGCTTCTGCGGCAGGGAGATACAGCCGGGCACCGGCCTATGGTACGTGAGGAACGACGGGACGATACTGCGCTTCTGCTCCAGCAAGTGCTTCAAGAGCGCCATCAAGTACAGCAGGGACCCAGCGAAGCTGAAGTGGACCCGCTTCTACGGCAGCGGCGGCGAGCTGCGTAAGGCCAGCGCGGCCCGCTGAGGAAAAGTATTAAGGGCCCCGCCCCCCTCACCCTCGCGAGCCCCGGTCGTATAGTCTGGCCTAGTAGCCGCAAGCCGGCTGGAGTGCCGGCCTGTCGAGCCGGAGTGCGGCGCGGCCGCACGGAGAACCCGGGTTCAAATCCCGGCCGGGGCGCCATGCCAGCGGGGCTTCTGGATCGGCTGGCACGCCGGCAGGGGGCCGCAGCCCTCAGGTGCCGGCGATGCTGCCCGACCTCGCGCCATCTTGGAGCGGCGCTAGGGCTTGCGGGCGAAGACCAGGTAGCCCGTGTGCCCGACCATCCTGAGCTCCGGCCGGGTTTCGCCCGCCTTGACCTTGTAGCTCCTGAGCAGCAGCTCGACGGCCTCCACCGCCACGAAACCCGCTCTAACAGCCTCAATGACGACCTTCTCGACCTGGTTCACGGTGGGGAGGAAGCACGCCAGCGTCCCCCCGCTCCTCAGCGCGCCGAACGCGTGGCCCACGACTAGCCAGGCGTCCGCCATGTCGAGGACGACCGCGTCCACGTCCCGCTCCTCGATGCCGTCCCTAACGTCCTTCTCCTTGATCACCACGTAGTCGAGGAGGCCCGCCAGCCTGAGGTTCCTGCGCGCGACCTCTGCGAACTCGCTCCGCACCTCATACGTGTACACGGTGCCGCTGGGCCGCACGAAGTAGGCGAGGAGGGCCGTGAGGTACCCCGAGCCGGTCCCGGCCTCGACGACCCTCGAGCCGGGGCCTATCCCGCACTTGAGGATTATGAACGCCGCGTCCTTGGGGTAGATGACCTGCGTCCTGCGCGCGAAAGCGCGGTAGACTATGTCGAGGAGCGTCGGGCGGACCAGCTTGAACCGAACGCCGAGGTGGGTGACCACCTCCTCACCGTAGCTCCTCCCGATTATGTCGTCAGCGCGGACGACCCCCTCGTTGAAGCTGTACTTGCCCCCCCTCTCGACAGCCCTAATCAGGTAGGTCCTCCTCCCCCCGTAGAGGAGGACCGCGTCCCCCTCCTTGACGCGGTCGCCGCCCACAGGCGAAGAGGGGGTTATAGTATTTGCCTGCAGCGGTTCAGCGAGAAGGTTTATAAAGGTTGGAACCCCCCGCGCGCGGCGAGAGCAATGTCGAAGGAGAAGCCGTTTTACGTCAGGTTCAACGTCCCCCCCGAGCTGGCGGAGAAGGCCTACGAGGCCATCCGTAGGGCGAGGGAATCTGGGGGCTCGATAAGGAAGGGGACCAACGAGACGACGAAGGCCGTTGAGAGGGGCCTCGCCAAGCTGGTGCTGATAGCGGAGGACGTTGACCCGCCCGAGATCGTCGCGCACCTCCCGCTCCTCTGCGAGGAGAAGGGCGTGCCGTACGTCTACGTGCCGTCGAAGGCCGAGCTCGGCAAGGCCTGCGGGCTGCAGGTGGCCGCCGCCTCCGCGTGCATAATAGAGCCCGGCGGCGCGGCCCCGCTCGTCGAGGAGATCGTTAAGGCGGTCAACGAGATAAAGGCTAAGGCTGGCTAGCCATGAGCGCGAGGCAGAAGTACGCACGGCCAGCGGACCTCTGGAGCGACGCGACGCCCGCGGAGGTCATACAGATAGTGGGCCGCACGGGCGTAACGGGGGAGGTTACCCAGGTAAGGGTCAGGGTTCTGGAGGGGCCTGACAAGGGCAGGGTCCTAACCCGGAACGTGAGGGGCCCAGTGAGGCTCGGCGACATCGTACTGCTGAGGGAGACTGAGCGCGAAGCGAGGAAGATCACTGCCCGCTAGCGGAGCGCATCGTAGCATCGCTAGCGCAGTGATACCACCGTAGTACTTTCAACTTACTAACGGAGTGAGCATTTTACGCGGCACGCACTGGCCAAGGGGAGATGCGGGGTCATGGTGCTGAGCGTCCTCTCTAAAACGCTGCTCATAATGGACGTAGCCGTCCCCGTCGTCGTGCGGAAGGACGCCAAGGCGCTGGTTAGGGGCGGCGCGAGCGAGATCGTGCTCCGCAAGGGCACGCGGCTGGAGCTGCCGCTGTACGACGCCCTACCGCTGCTGCGGAAGGGCATCGTCGCCCTCGACAGCGAGGCGCTCCCCACGCACCAGGAGGTCAACAGGATCGCGTGGATGGAGGGGAGGGACGAGCAGAGCCCCCAGCCCCTGCCCAAGGACTTCTACGTGAGGGTGAGGCTGGCCTTGCGCGCCCTGGAGAGCAGGGGGGAGGACCCCAAGAAGATCGAGAGCATGAGGTCCCTCGCCATAGACATCCTCGACAGGAGGCTGAGGAAGATCCTCGAGGCCGTGGCGCGCGCGAGGGCCCTACACAACAGGGACTTCGCCGAGAGGCTGACGACGGAGGAGCGAGCGCTCTACGCGCTGCTGTGCAGGGTGGTGAGGGACTGGTACGCGTCGATGATCGAGTTCCTGGAGAGGGGTGACGTGGTTGGCTAGCCCGGTGGAAGCTGTTCAGGAGGTGAAGGGCGCCTGGCTGGCGGACGCCTTCACAGCGCTCTTCAAGTCATTCAAGGATGAAAAGGGTGAGTATAAGTACAGAAACAAGATAGCTAGGATGGTTCTTGAGGGGAGCATATCCCTGGTGGTCGATTTCGATGATATACTGGTGTTTGACCATAACTTAGCGGAGTGGTTAGTTGGGGATCCGAGGGCCGCGCTGAAGGCCGCTGGGGAGGCCGTCAAGGGCATCATGAAGTTGGAGAACCCCGCGTACGCCGCTAAGGTGCCGGAGTTCTTCGTCAGGGTCAGGAAGCTGCCCGAGAACCTGAGGGTCCCGATCAGGAGGCTCAGGGCCCTGCACCTGGGGAAGCTGATATCCGTCGAGGGGATCGTCACGAAGATCTCACCCGTCAAGCAGCTCCTGAGGGAGGCCGTGTTCCGGTGCAAGGAGTGCGGTCAGGAGGTCGTGGTCCCGCAGGCTGGGGACAAGCTCGAGAAGCCGCTGCAGTGCCCGAGCTGCTCCGCGGAGGGGCGCAGGAGGAGTGAGTTCGAGCTGGTCCTGGAGAAGAGCGCCTTCATCGACTGGCAGAAGTTCGTGCTCCAGGAGAGGCCGGAGGAGCTCCCCTCGGGTCAGCTGCCCCGCTCGATAGAGGTCGTCGCCACGCACGACCTGGTCGACGTGGTCAGGCCGGGGGACCGCGCCACGATCACGGGCATCCTGCTGGTTTCGCCGGAGAAGAGCCTGAGGAGCGCGAACCCACCGATATTCCAGATGTACCTCGAGGCCAACCACATAGAGGTCTCGTCGAGGGAGGAGCTCGACGTGGAGATAACGCCGGAGGACGAGAAGAGGATTGTCGAGCTTTCCAGGAGGAGCGACGTGAGGGAGCTCATAGTCAACTCGATAGCGCCCTCGATCTTCGGGTACAGGGAGATCAAGAGGGCGATCTCGCTCCTCCTCTTCGGGGGGGTGCCCAAGGTCCACCCGGACGGCGTCAGGGTGAGGGGCGACATCCACATCCTTCTGATAGGCGACCCCGGCACGGCGAAGTCGCAGATCCTGAGGTACGTCGCCTCGATAGCGCCCCGTGGCATCTTCACCAGCGGCAAGGGGTCCACCGCCGCCGGACTCACGGCGGCCGTGGTGAGGGAGAAGTCGACCGGCGACTTCTTCCTCGAGGCCGGGGCCCTCGTGCTGGCGGACGGCGGGGTCGCGTGCCTCCACCCGGCATCGCTGGTGGAGATTGCAGGCGGAGACCTCGTGGAGATCGAGAGCCTCTTCCGGCGCGAGCGGGCGGTGGAGGCCCTCTCGAAGGGTGGGATCGTGGAGGTAGCGCCCCTCGGGGTCGAGATCATTGCGATGCGGGGATCACGCCTCAGCGAGGCAGAGGCCGCGCTGGTCAGGAGGAAGCTGTGGGAGGGACCACTCATCGAGCTCAAGCTGGAGGGCGGGAGGCGGCTGGCTGTGACGCCCGACCACCTCCTCTTCGACGCGGAACGGCGCGAGTGGGTGGCGGCGGAGAGCGTGGGCGTGGGCCGGAGGCTCGCGGTGGCCGAGGGCGGCAGGCTGCGGAGCGCGAGGGTGACTAGCGTCGGGAGGGAGCGCTACGAGGGCTTCGTCTACGACCTCTACGTGCCACGCGCCCACAACTTCGTCGCCGAGGGCGTGGTCGTGCACAACTGCATCGACGAGTTCGACAAGATGGACCCGAAGGACAGGGTCAGCATCCACGAGGCCATGGAGCAGCAGACGGTGAGCATAGCCAAGGCCGGCATCGTGGCCACGCTGAACGCCAGGGCATCGGTGCTGGCGGCGGCGAATCCAGCGTTCGGGCGCTACCTGCACGGCAGGCCCGTGACCGAGAACATCGACCTGCCCCCCACCATACTGTCGCGCTTCGACCTGATCTTCGTGATCCCCGACGTCCCCAGCCCCGAGAAGGATAGGGCGCTGGCGGAGTACGTGGTGGACTTCCACAGGCAGAGCTACCCAGAGTCGATGGAGCACGTGATACCGCGCGACCTCCTCAAGAAGTACATAGCCTACGCACGCAGGCACGTGAGGCCCCGGCTGACTGAAGAGGCGAAGGCGAAGCTCGTCAACTTCTACGTGGAGATGAGGGCGAAGAGCCAGAGCGCGGACTCGCCCATCGCCATCACGCCGAGGCAGCTGGAGGCGCTGATCAGGCTTGCGGAGGCCCACGCGAAAATGGCGCTCAGCGAGGTCGTCACTGAGAAGGACGCCGAGGCGGCGATCGAGCTGATGATGCTCTTCCTGAAGAGCGTGGGGTACGACGTAGAGGCCAAGGCCTTCGACATCGACATCGTCATGACGGGGCAGCCCAAGTCGCAGAGGGACAAGGTCCTGATGGTGATAAAGCTGCTGCGCGAGATGATAGACGAGGCGGGCGGGGAGGCCGTCAAGCGCGAGGACTTCATGAAGAGGGCGGTGGAGAAGGGCCTCGACGAGCAGTTCGTCCGGAAAGTGCTGGAGAGGCTCTACAACAGCGGTGAGGTGATAGAGCCCAAGCCCGGCTACATCCTCCTGCTGCGCATGGGGTAGGGCCGATGAGGGTCGAGGACCTCGGCCTGCCCACCGAGGTGGTTGCGGAGCTCAAGAGGAGGGGGGTTGAGACCCTGTTCCCCCCGCAGGAGATGGCGGTCAGGGCCGGCCTGCTGGAGGGCGAGAACTTGGTGGTGGCGGCCCCCACGGCCTCCGGCAAGACGCTGATCGCGATCCTCGCCGCTGCGCGCCACCTATCGAGCCGCACCGGCAAGGTGCTCTACCTCACCCCCCTTAGGTCGTTAGCCACCGAGAAGTACGAGGAGTTCTCGGAACTCTTTGAGAGGCTGGGCTACAGGGTCGCCGTCAGCATCGGTGACTACGACTCGAGCGGCGAGTGGCTCGGGCGCTACGACCTCATCGTCGCCACCAACGAGAAGGCCGACAGCTTGCTGAGGCACGGCGCCCCCTGGTTCCGCGAGATCTCGCTGGTGGTCGCGGACGAGGTGCACCTGGTCGGTGAGGGGGGTAGGGGCCCCACGCTGGAGCTGCTGCTCTCCCGCATTAGGAGGGTGCTCCCGCGGGCGCAGGTGCTCGGGCTGAGCGCGACGATCAGGAACGTGGAGGAGATAGCCGGGTGGCTGGGGGCGAAGGCCGTGGTCAGCGGCTGGAGGCCGGTGCCCCTGAGGGAGGGCGTGTACTACGACGGTTACGTCGAGTACGCCGATGGAGGGGGCAGGGAGGTCGAGGTGCGACACGAGAGCCCCGTCCTGGATCTCGCGGAGGACACGCTGCGCGAGGGCGGCCAGGTGCTGATTTTCACGTTCAAGAGGAGGGCCGCCGTGTCGCTGGCCTCGCGGCTGGCTGCGCTAACCGAGAGGTACGTGGGGAGGGGGGAGAGGTCGCAGCTGCAGCGGGTGAGCGCCCAGCTCCTCGCGAGGGAGCACAACGTCGTCACCGAGAAGCTCTCCTCCCTAATCGCGAAGGGGGTTGCCTTCCACCACGCCGGCCTGAGCTACGCATCCAGGAAGGTCGTGGAGGACGCCTTCCGCGGCAACCTGGTGAAGGTGGTGGTGGCCACGCCGACCCTAGCTGCGGGGGTCAACCTCCCGGCTAGGCGGGTGATCGTGGCTGACAGGCACAAGTACAACGTTGAGCTCGGCGTCTACGAGGAGATCAGCGTGATGGAGTACAAGCAGATGGCTGGGAGGGCCGGCAGGCCGAAGTACGACAGGGTCGGCGAAGCGGTGCTCGTGGCGCGGACCCTCGATGAGGCAGAGTACCTGATGGAGGAGTACGTGAGGGCCCAGCCGGAGCGCATCGTGTCTAAGCTCTCCTCCGAGAGGGCGCTGCGGGGGCAGCTGCTGGCCGAGGTGGCCAGCGGCCTCGCCTCATCGTTCGCCGAGCTCGAGGAGACGCTGAAGCGCACGCTCTTCGCCGCCCAGAGCGATGTGGGCTACGTGATGAAGCTGGCGCGCAGGGTCGTGGGGGAGCTCGCCGCTAGCGGGTTCTTAGAGGAGCGCGACGGGAGGCTTGCTGCCACGGCGCTGGGACGGCGCGTGGCGGAGCTCTACATCGACCCTCGCACGGCCAGCATAGTCCTCGACCGCCTCACGGCGAGCGGCGCCCTCGCCGACCTGACGTACTTGCACCTGGTGGCGGCGACCCCCGACATGCCGAGGCTGTACATCAGGAGGGGGGAGAGGGAGTGGCTCGACGAGCTCCTGAGGCTGCGCGCCAACGAGCTGGCGTTCCCGCCGCCGGAGGACCCGGACGACTACGAGATGTACCTTTCGGAGCTCAAGGTGGCCGCGATGCTCCTCGACTGGGTGGAGGAGAAGCCCGACGACTACATCTACGAGAGGTACGACGTGGGGCCCGGCGACCTCTACGCGCTCATCCAGACGGCCGAGTGGCTGCTGTACGCGGCAGCAGAGCTCTCGAAGCTCGTGGGCTTGGCTGAGCACTACCGGAGGCTCGCGGTGCTGAAGGAGCGCGTGAAGCACGGCGTCAAAGCCGAGCTGCTCGAGCTGACGAGCGTCAAGGGCATCGGGCGGGTCAGGGCCAGGGCCCTCTACTCGCACGGCTTCAGGAGCCTGGCGGACATCGCGCGCGCGAGCGAGCGAGAGCTGGCCGAGGTCCCCAGCATCGGCCCCACGCTCGCCAGGAGGCTGAAGGAGGCCGTCGCGAGCGGCGCGCTGAGCGTCGAGGCCGAACCGCAGGTTAGGGTCAGCCTGGACCAGTATCTTTAAGCTGCGCACCGCTCGAAGCGCGATGGGAGGCTACAGGGTGGTCGACCTCTTCTGCGGCGCCGGCGGCTTCGCGCGGGGGTTCAAGGACGAAGGCTTCAGAGTAGTGCTGGGCGTCGATAACGTCGAGGCGGTCGCCGAGAGCTTCAGGAGGAACTTCCCCGCGGCGGAGGTGATGGTCGAGGACGTGGCCCAGCTGAGGGGCGAGGACATCCTCGCGGCCGTCGGCGAGCCGGACGTGGTGATAGGGGGCCCGCCCTGCGAGCCCTTCACGGGGGCCAACCCGCTGAGGAGGCCCGACCCGCTCGACAGGCTCTACGAGGACCCCATCGGCAGGCTCGTGCTGCACTTCATCAGGCTCGTCGGGGATCTCAGGCCCAGGGTCTTCGTGATGGAGAACGTGCCGGCGCTCGCCGAGGGGCCCCTGCGGGAGGCGATAGCCAACGAGTTCAGGCGGGTGGGCTACCAGAGGGTCTACTTCAACGTCCTCCTGGCCGAAAACCACGGGACGCCGTCGCACCGCCTCAGGCTCTTCGTGTCGAACGTGCGGATCAGGCCCTCACCCCTCCCGAGGCGGGTGACGGTCGTAGAGGCGATAGGCGACCTGCCGCCTCCAGGGGCCCCCCACGATATCGCTAACCATGAGTACGTCCCCCTCTCGCCCCGCAAGCAGAGGAGGATCAGCAAGCTGAGGTGGGGGGAGGCCCTGATCAGGTACCCCGGAGCTGGGGGAAGGGTGATGTACAACTTCGTGCGCCTCCACCCCTACAGGCTGGCGCCGACGGTGATGGGCTCCTCCCGATTCGTCCACCCCTTCGAGGACAGGCTGCTCACGGTCCGCGAGCAGGCCCGGCTCATGGGGTTCCCAGACGACCACGTCTTCGTGGGGGGGAGGGACCTCCAGTTCGACCAGGTGGGCGAGGCCGTCCCTCCGCCCCTCGCAAGGGCTATAGCGAGGGAGGTTAGGAGGTACCTCGAGGGAGCCTGAGCTGCGCGCTCGCGCCCCGGCAGCCCGCGCCGCCTGAGCCCCCGGGCGCGTGCTAGGAGGATTCTATCAGGAGGAACCTCAGCGCGGCCTTGGACGTGTGGAGCCTGTTCTCCGCCTGCTCGAAGACCACCGAGCGGGGCCCCTCTAGGACCTCCTCCTCCACCTCCTCGCCCCTGTGCGCCGGCAGGCAGTGCATGAACACCGCGTGCGCGGGCGCCTCCCCCATGAGCTCGGCCGTCACCCGGTAGCGCGGCACGAAGGCCCTCAGCCTGGCCTCCCGCTCGCTCTCCTGGCCCATGCTGACGAAGACGTCCGTGTACACCACGTCGGCCCCCCTCACCGCCTCAAAGGGGTCCTCGTACACCCTAACGGCGCCGCGCACCTCGCCGGCGGCCCTCTCCAGCTCCTCGATGGAGGGCTGGTAGCCCGGCGGGCTTGCGACACGCACCTCCACCCCGAGCTTGAGGCCTGCCACGGCCAGGGAGGTGAAGACGTTGTTGCGCCCGTCGCCCACGAACGCCAGCTTCACCCCGCTGAGCGTGCCGAACCTCTCGAGGATGGTCACGTAGTCGGCCAGCGCCTGGAGCGGGTGCTCCCGGTCGCTCAGGAGGTTTATGACGGGGACGGAGGAGTACCGGGCCGCCTCCTCTAGGTCGCTGTGCCTGTAGACGCGCGCCGCTATCGCGTCGTGGTACCGCGAGAGGACGCGGGCTGTATCCTTCACCGGCTCGCCCCTCGCCAGTTGGAGCTCGCTCCACGAGTAGGTGACCGGTAAACCTCCCATCTCGTACACCGCCACAGAGAAGGAGGCGCGCGTGCGCGTCGACGGCTTCTCGAAGATCAGCGCGACGCTCCTGCCGGAGAGCTCTCCCGTAACCCTCACGCCCCGCCGCCTCAACTCTTTGTACTCGAGGGCTAGCTCGATCAGGTGCAGCAGCTCGTCGGCCCTCAGGTCGCCAATCGTGAGGAGATGCCTCGGCACGGCTCCGCCATGAGGCCCCTCGGCCTTAAAGCTAATCGAAGAGCCTCGAGAGGTACCAATCGATGGTGAACGGCTGGAGGTCCGTGTACCTCTGGCCGGTGCCCACGTAGAGGATGGGTTTGCCGGTGGCGTAGACGAAGCTGAGGGCGGCGCCGCCCTTCGCGTCCGCGTCGACCTTGGTTAGAATGCCCCCGTCCACGCCCACGAACTGGTTGAAGCGCAGGGCCTGGTCGAGGGCGTCGTTACCCGTAAGGGCGTCGCCCACGAATACCCTGAAGTGGGGCTTGACGACGCGCGCGATCTTCGCCATCTCCTCCATCAGGTTCACGTCGGTCTGGAGGCGACCCGCGGTGTCGATCAGGACGGCGTCCTTCCCGCGCTTGCGGGCGTAGGCCACGGCGTCGTAGGCCACGGCGGCGGGGTCCGCCCCATAGCCGTGCGCGACGATGTCCGCCCCCACGGCCTCGGCGTGGGCCATGAGCTGCTCGATCGCCCCGGCCCTCCAGGTGTCGGCAGCAGCGAACACAACCGAGAGGCCGCGCGCCTTGAGCCTGTACCCCAGCTTAGCCAGGGTGGTGGTCTTCCCGTGGCCGTTGGGCCCGAGGAAGAGCATCTTGACGACCTCGCCTGAGGCCCTTATCCTCACCGCCTCCTCCTCCAGGTCGAACCAGGCCGCGCGCTCGAGGACGCTCCTGACGGCCGAGCGCAGAAGGTTCTCCGCCCAATCAGCGCGGTCCCCCACCCTCGGTACGCGCGCCCCCTCAGCCTTGGACCTGACGAGCCTCGCGACCTCCTCGGCGGCCTCGAGGGCTACGTCGCACTCCAACAGCCTGTACACGACGAAGCGCTCCAGCTCGTCCAGCTCCTCTCCCCTCAGCTTACGGGTGGCCAGGAACTCGGCGATCTGCTGGAACGCAGCCCGAAGACCCTCTAGCATGGCTAGCCGCTCCTGATCTGCTGCTCGAGCTCGCGCAGGCGGTTCAGCAGCGCCTGGTAGTCGGAGGCGCTCTTCTGGAGGGCGTCCCTGATCTCCTGCTCCCTAGCTTCGACCGCCTTCTGGGCCTCCTCGAGAGTCCTCTCGACCATTATGCTGGCGCCGATGGTCATGAGGACGCTGCTCTTGCTCGCTAGCCTGGCGCGCACGTAGATCCCGGCTCCCACCGGGACGAGCATCTCTTCGCCCTCGCTCAGCTTCTGCAGCTCCTCCAGGGCCCTCTTGGCGAGCGCGACCTCGTTCAGCCCGGCGTTGAGGAGGTCGATCCTCCTCCTGACGTCCTCTAGCAGCTGGCTGAGCAGGGTGTACTCCGCCGCTAGCCGCTCCCTCTCTGGCCTGCGCTCAGCCATCCGCCCACCTCACGGCAGCGCGACGATCTTGTCGAGCTGCAGCAGCTCCCTCACGTGCTCTTTCGTCACCTCGTCCTCCGAGATCTCCCTGACCTCCAGGATCTTTACGTGGGCCCTCTTCAGCTTGTGCCTGGAGCCCAGCTCGCTCAGCACCTTCTCCAGGGCGTGCGCTGGCTTTAGCGCCGGCACCTCCACGGTGAACTTCCTGCGCTCGCCGGCCCTGTGCAGGTTCATGTAACCGACTATCCGGAACACCTTGATTTCGCGGGGCATGGCTGACCCTCCGCTAGGACCCCCCTAAAATGTTAAACTCTAGCGCAGGTGGTGCGGGGGCCGGGATTCGAACCCGGGCAGGCCTACGCCAGCGGAGCTCTCATCCCGTGCGGATCCTGAGTTCGGGCCCCCCAGGGGACCGCCCCCTTTGACCTAGCTCGGGCACCCCCGCCCGACCACTTAAGTCTAGAGGAGTTTAAAGCCTTTCCCTCCTTGCGGCCCCGTGCTCGTGATCGGCGGGTTGGGGCTCTACGGGTTGAGGGACGTCACGCTGGGGCTGCTCGACTACGTGCGGAAGGCCGACGAGGTCTTCGTCGAGCTCTACACGAGCCTCGTCCCCGACCTTGACCTCAGGGCGCTGGAGGAGCTCGCGGGCAGGCGCGTGGAGGTCGTGACCCGCCGGGAGGTGGAGGGGGCCTGGCTCTACAGCATGCTGGAGCGGGCGAGGGAGAGGCTCATCGTGCTGCTGTCGCCGGGGGACCCTTTCGTCGCCACGACGCACGCCGTCATCAAGCTGGAGGCTGCCAAGAGGGGTGTGGATGTGGTCTACCTCCCATCACCGTCGGTGGTGAGCGCCGTTTGCGGGGTGCTGGGCCTCGACGTCTACAAGTTCTGCCGGCCCGTCACGATAGTCAGGCCGCGCCCCGGCTACTTCTCCCTGACCCCCTACTGGGTGCTTCTCAGCAACCTGCGCCGCGGGCTCCACACGCTATTCCTGCTCGAGCTTGACGCCGATGAGGGCTACGCCATGAGGGCGGAGGAGGCGGTGGAGCTGATGAGGGAGATGGAAGGGAGGGTGGGAGCCGGCATCATCGACGAGAGGACGCTCTTCGTGGCCGTTGCCTGCGCGACGAGCCCGCGTGAGAGGGTCCGCGTGCTGAAGGTGGGCTCCAGCACCGAGCTTGGCCCCCCGCCCCACGTGCTCGTCGTGCCCGGCCTGCTCAACCCGGTGGAGGCCGAGTGCCTCCAAGTGGTCGCTGGGGCGTCGCGGGAGGACGTTGAAGCATGGGTGGGGAGGGTGAGGTCCCTCGTGCTGGCCGAGCGTGAGGGGGAGGGGGGCTGCGCCTCTCCAAGCTAACCCGCGCGGGCTCGGCATGCTTCGGCAGGACTCGGGCTCGCGGTAGTCAGCGATGCATTTTAACTGCGCGCCACCCCGACGCTAAGGGGTGCCGGCGTGGAGGACGCTCCCGCTAGGGCTAAGCGTTACGTGGAGAACCTCCGGGCGGTGCTGGCGAAAGTGGAGGGGGCGCGCGCTGCCGGTGAGGAATGGAAGGTCGTCGAGCTGGCTAGGAGCTACCTCTCCGACGCCGAATTCTACCTGGAGAAGGGGGACTTCGTCACCAGCATTGCGTGCTCATCCTACGCGGAGGGCCTCCTCGACGCGCTGTCCCTGATGGGTATAGTGGAGGTGGAGTGGCCGAGGCAGCCCCGGCCCAGAGTCCTCGTGGGCGGAGTGTTTGAGATCATCCACCCGGGCCACATACACCTCCTGAGGCGGGCCAGAGAGCTGGGCAGGGTGATCGTGGTCGTGGCGCGCGACTCAACCGTGCAGCGGCTGAAGGGTAGGCCGCCGCTCCTGTCGGAGCAGCAGAGGCTCGAGGTCGTGAGGAGCATCAAGTACGTCGATGAGGCGCACCTGGGCAGCGATCCGCTCGACGTGGAGGGAACCCTGTTGAGGTTGAAGCCAGACATCGTCCTCTTGGGCCCCGACCAGGGCCACATCGAGAGCTTGGTCAGGGACGCGGTAGAGCGGCTGGGGCTCTGCACGAGGGTCCTCAAGCTGGAGGGGAGGGTGGGGGATCCCAGCCTCTCGAGCAGCTTCATCCTGAGGAAGCTGTGCGAGAGTGCGCGGCTTCAACGGCCGCTAGGTGAGCGAGCCTGAGACTGTCTCTTATACACA
>JAGDWA010000008.1:0-24005 GCA_023269735.1 Thermofilum sp. | reverse complement strand
GCTCGGGCAGCCTGTAGCCCCTCCTCGTCAGCTTCCAAACGATCGAGACGGCCGTGCTGAGCGACACCTTGTGGCCGACGCTAACGTAAATCGGCCTGCGCGAGGTCATCAGGGCCACTCCCACGACCCTCCCCGAGAGCGTCACGGGCGCCTCCCGCCCCCTCCACGCGCCCACCTCCCCGCAGAGCAGCTTCTTGGCCACGCCGATCGTGGGCTTGTCCAGCGCTAGGCCGACCTGGCAGGCTATGCCGGCGCCCAGGGGGTGGAGGCGGCCGTTCCCGTCGACTATCACCACGTCCGGCTCCAAGTCGAGCCTGCGGATCGCCGCTACCATGGGCCCTGCCTCCCGGAAGGCCAGTAGGGTCGGGATGTAGGGGACGCGCACGTCGGCTTCCACCACGGCGCGCGAGACCTGCCTCAGGGTGCGGGCGTCGACGACCACTGCCGCCGCTAGCGCGCGCGCCCCCCTGTGCGCTACGTCCACGCCGGCTACCAGCCTCACCTCCTCCGCCCGCACCTCGTCCTCCTCCACTACCCTCGACGCGATGGCCCTCTGGGCGTACCTCGCGCGGGCTACGTCGAACGGGATGCCAGCTTTACTCAAGGCCTCCCCCTCCACCTCCCAGCTTGCCCATCAGGCTGCCCATGATCCTCTCCAACCTGATGCTGGACGAGGAGTGGTGGAGGTCGCGGACGGAGCTCTCGATCACGGCCCTCAGGACGTCCACCTTCCTCCTCAGCCCCGGCACCAGGGCCTCGGGGACCGCTATGGCGGCGAGAGCGCGGTAGACCACCTCCATGAATCGGAGCGCGCGCTCCGCGGACGGGAGGTCCCCCTCGTTAAGGTGGCGGAAAAGGAGCCTCCGCAGCTCCCCAGCGAAGTCGGCGAGACCCAGCAGGTAGTGGGCGGGCTCGACCATCAGCTCTTCGAAGCTCGGTATGGGCCGCCCCTGGACGTAGGATAGGAGGGCGCTCGCCTCAACGTACTCGGCCAAGGCGCCCGTCACCGACCCCCCGTAGTACAGCCGTGGGTTCGTGCTCTTGAACGCGGTCAGCTCGTTGACGAGCTCCGCCAGCTGCCCAAAGGCCTTTCGCGCGCCCTCCACGTCGCCGTCGTGGATCCGGAACACGACCTGCCTAGATAAGCGGACCACCTCGCGGGTCAGGCTCAGCAGCTTCTCGCGAGCCGCGTCCTCCGCCTCCAGGTGGGCGCGCGCCTTCTCCACCGCCGCCATCAACCCCTCCTCAGCCGAAGGTTCCGTCGCCCCCATCTCAGCCGCGCCCTAGCTGCACGACTTTTTATAGCTGCCCTAAGATGGGGCCACCAGCGTGTCGGACGAGGAGCTCGAAAAGTGGCTTGCAGCCGGCGAGGCCGTGAGGAGGGCGCTGGAGAGGGCGCTCGACATCGTACAGGCGGGGGTGAGCGTCCTCAGGGTGGCGCAGGAGCTGGAGGCCGAGGTAGCCAAGCAGGGGGCCGAGCCTGCCTTCCCAGCCAACATATCCATCAATGAGGTCGCAGCGCACTACTCCCCCGGCATCGACGACCCATCGACGGTCCCCGAGGGGGGTGTCGTGAAGGTGGACGTGGGCGCGCACGTCGACGGGTACATCGCCGACGCCGCCATCACCATCGCTCTCGACCCCCGCTACGAACCCCTCTCTGAGGCTGCCGCCAGGGCTCTGCAGGCCGCTCTAGCCGTGCTGAAGCCCGGAGTGGACCTCTGCGCGGTGGGCCGCAGCGTCGAGGGAGTGGCTAGGGCCGCGGGCTTCAGGCCGGTAGCCAACCTCACGGGGCACCTGATGCAGAGGTACGTCCTCCACGCCGGGAAGCACGTGCCCAACGTGGCGTCCCAGGACTGCGACAGGGCGACCCTGGGCGAGGTCTACGCCGTGGAGCCCTTCGTGACCGACGGCCGGGGCTACGTGGTGGAGGGGAGGGGTGGCGCGATATACAGGCTGGTCAACCTCAGAAGGGTCGGTGACGAGAGGCTGGACGGCGCGCTCAAGACCCTCTGGTCCAGGTACAGGGGGCTACCGTTCTCGGAGCGATGGCTTCAGCCCCTCTGGGGTGCCGCCACCGCGGGAATTCTGCGGGAGCTCGTGGAGCTGAGGAGGGTGTACCGCTACCCGGTGCTGATCGAGGCGGGGAGGGGGGCTGTGGCCCAATTCGAGGACACCGTCGCCCTGACGAGAAGGGGGGTTGTGAACACGACTCGGGTCCTCGAGCTGCTGAGGGTGTAGCCGCCGGCACCGCGTCAGCGCACTCCAATCGAGTTGCCGACCCCGACCACGATGACTGTGGAGCCGGGTTGCACGTGCTCCCTCACGAAGCTCTTGACGCGCTCCTTGGCTCTGACGGAGGCCTCGTAGAGCTCCTTGCTCAGCGATGTCATGGCCTCCTCAGCGGACATCTTGATGAGTACCGCATACGTGCGTACGCCGTGCTCGGTAAAGACGCTCTCCACCTCGTACTTCTCGACCCCGCTGCCCCCTATCGCCACTCCGAAGCCCTCGGCGATCGCCCCGCTCGCCTCCCCCTCGAACTTCACCATCGCGTCGATCATCACGGCCCACGTCACCGACCCGCCCCACGTCGCCAGCACACGCCTGACGGCCTCGTCGAGCCTCCCCACGTTGCTGCCGGGCCCCTCCGCCTTCACCAGGATGAGGCGGCGCCCATCCAGCTCCGCCAAGTATATCTCCGTGTCCTCCACGCCCAGCTCAAGGGGCGTTGCGTTCAGCTCCCGCGCGAGCATGTGAGCGACCAGGGGGCCTACGGAGTCGCCTATGGGTATCTGCTTCATCATGGCGTCTAGCGCCCCCTCGTAAGCCCTCAGCACCTCCGCTAAGAAGGGCAGGAGGGCCTCCAGCTGGAGGAGGAGCCAGTAGCTCTTGTAGCGCTTCGCCAGCGTGTAGTTGTGGTTCACGAGCTTGTACAGCGAGTTGAGGTCCCTGGCTATGTGGAGGAGCGAGACTAGGGTGTCGACGTCGCTCTTCCCGGCGAGCGGCACCAGCCTCCTTACCTCCTCCTCCAGCGTCTTGTCCACGCTGAGCAGGAGGAACTTCGCCTTCCTAACGAGGCCGAAGGGGTCCATGCTCTCAACGGGGATTATTACCGAGTCGACCAGGATGTTGACCCGCTCCTCCACGCCGCTGAGGTCCATCTGCTGGCGGGCCCTCGAGAACAGCTCGGCGATCTTCTTCGCTACGAAGGCGACAGCGCTGTCCCTCGACGCCTTGAACAGCCTGAGGTACAGCTCAATCTCGTTGGATATCCGCCAGATCTCCAGCTCCCGGGCTACGTACGAGATCAGCATCAGCGCGGCGATGAAGGCCACCAGCTCCATCAGGCCGCCGTCCATGCCGTGTCGCTCGCTCAAGGGAAGTATATAAGGGGATTCGCGGCTGCGGCGCTGAGCCGCTCAGGGAGATCGCCTGCCGCAGTGGCCGCTGGCGGGGGAGGAGCTTGCTCCCGGCTGGAGGCCGGCCGGCAGAGGGAAGGAAGAAAAGTGCGGAGCTGCGGGGGCCACCGTGAGTGGAGGCTACAGGCACCTGCCGCATACCGCCGATGTGATGATCGAGGCCTGGGGCGAGAGCCTGGAGGAGGCGCTCGAGTACGCCGCTCTGGGCGTCTTCGAGGTCATGACCGACACCAGCAAGGTCAATCCGGTCAAGCGCGTTTCGATCACCGCGAGGGGGGATGACCTGGAGGCCCTCCTCTACGATTGGGTGGAGAAGCTCCTGGTGGTGTTCGACACCCAGAGCCTGCTGCTCTCGAGGTTTAAGGTCGAGAGGCTCGCGCGGGAGGAGAGCGGAGGGTGGGTGCTGGAGGCCACAGCGTGGGGGGAGGAGTACGACCCAGAGCGCCATGAGTCCAGGACGCTCGTCAAGGCCATGACCTACCACTCCATGGAAATAGCCCTAGAGCCGGGCAGCGCGAGGCTACGCTTTGTCGTGGACATTTGAGCGCCGTCCGCCCGAATCCGAGGGGGTCTGCGCCACCGCCGTCACCGAGAATCATCGTAGTGCCGCCGAAGAGCTAAACTGAACATCTCAGCTCTATAAAGGAAATAAAATAAAATGATAACTCAGAGATAAGGTTAGTGTAGAGATTGATTTTTGCTTGAGAGCTGCAAGAAAAGCATAAAAGGTCTTCGGTTCCCAATGCGGGGGTATTGCGATGGTGGTAACCCTGAAGAGGATCGAGGATGTAGTGTGGGAGATCCCGCCCACCTACAAGAAGGGGATGCGCGTCCCCGCTAGGGTCTTCGCCGACGAGTACTTGCTCCAGAAGATGCAGAGCGATTTGACGCTCGAGCAGGCTGCCAATGTTGCGATGCTGCCCGGCATCTACAAGTACTCGATCGTCCTCCCCGACGGCCACCAGGGCTACGGCTTCCCGATAGGAGGGGTCGCGGCCTTTGACGCGGAGGAGGGGGTGCTGAGCCCGGGCGGGGTGGGCTACGACATCAACTGCGGGGTCAGGATCCTCAGGAGCGACCTCAGGTACGAAGACGTCAAGGGCAGGATGAGGGAGCTGGCCGAGCTCCTGTTCAGGTACATACCGTCGGGCCTGGGCTCGCGAGGCCGGATAAGCCTGAGCAAGGCGGAGCTCGACAGGGTGCTAGAGGAGGGCGTCCTCTGGGCGGTTAACAAGGGCTACGGGTGGGCCGAGGATCCGGACTTCATAGAGGAGCGCGGCTCGATGGAGGGCGCTGACGCGTCCAAGGTCTCCGACGTGGCGAAGGACAGGGGGAGGGACCAGCTCGGAACGCTAGGCAGCGGGAACCACTTCCTCGAGATCCAGGTCGTCGACAAGATCTACGACGAGAGGCTGGCGAAGGCGATGGGGATCGAGGAAGTGGGTCAGGTCACGGTGATGATACATACGGGGTCACGGGGCCTCGGGCACCAGGTGTGCAGCGACTACCTGAGGGTGATGGAGGTGGCAGTGAAGAGGTACGGCATGCCGCTGCCCGACCGCGAGCTCGTGTCGGTCCCCGCCACGAGCCGCGAGGCCCAGGACTACTTCGCCGCCATGAAGGCAGCAGCCAACTTCGCGTGGGCGAACAGGCAGGTGATCACCCACTGGGTAAGGGAGGTGTTCTCGCAGGTCTTCGGGAGGTCGGCCGACCAGCTCGGCCTGCACATAGTCTACGACGTGGCCCACAACATCGCCAAGCTCGAGGAGCACGCGGTCGATGGGGCTAGGAGGAAGGTCTACGTCCACCGGAAGGGCGCCACGAGAGCCTTCCCGCCCGGCCACCCGGCCGTCCCCGCCAAGTACCGGGACGTCGGGCAGCCTGTTTTGATACCGGGCTCCATGGGCACGGCCTCGTACATACTCGTCGGCACCCAGAAGGCGATGGAGATCACCTTCGGCTCGGCACCCCACGGAGCCGGCCGCGTGCTCAGCCGCGAGGAGGCCAAGCGGAGGTACCGCGGGAGCGAGGTGAGGGACAGGTTGGAGGGCAGGGGTATCGTCGTCCGCGCCGCCAGCATGGCCGTCGTGGCGGAGGAGGCGCCCGAAGCCTACAAGGACGTGGACAGGGTGGCGGACGTTGCGGAGAGGTCGGGGATGGCCAGGAAAGTCGTGAGGCTCGCGCCGATAGCCGTAGTTAAAGGGTAGTCACCTGGCCGCTAGGGCTATCCTCTCTATCTCCTCTTTCTTCCTCAACGCGTAGCTCGACGGTTCACCGTAGGCTGCCGCTATGATCTCGTCCGCAAGGCACTCCTCGATCGGCTTGGGGTTGTTGAAGGCCGCGAGGCGAGCCCCCTCGCAGATGTGCCTCAGCGCCAGGTCAACCCGCCTCTGAGGCGAGACGTCGACCGAGACGTGGTAGAGTATGCCGCCGTAGACTACGCGCGTCGTCTCCTCCCTGGGCGACGCGTTCTCTATGGCCCAGACGAGCACCTGGATCGGGTTCTGGCCGGTCTTCAGCTCCACTAACTCGAGGGCGTTCTTGACTATGTTAGCTGCGAGGAACTTCTTGCCGGCGTTCCTCCCGGGCCGCATCATCATGTTGATCAGGCGCTCAACCACCGGGACGCTGGCCTTGGCGAACCTCCTCTTAGCGTGGCGCCCCTCGGAGTGCGGCACTAGCACGGGCTTCAGGCATATGTAGGGGGCCAGGCTCTTGTCCCTCACCTGAACCTCCTCCACGTCCCACTTGCCGAAGAGCAGCACCTTCTTGCCGTCCAGGGTCCTCAGAGCCTCGCTCGACATGCGAGGCGTACGCCGCGCCGAGGGCCCTATAACCTTTTTGCCCGCCGAGGTCCCGCGGGCGGTAAAGCATAAAAGCGTAGAGCAGAGCCCTCCCAGGGGCCCGTAGTCTAGCGGCTAGGACGCCCGCCTGACGAGCGGGAGCTCAGATCGCGGGAGGTCCCGGGTTCAAGTCCCGGCGGGCCCACCACTACACTTTTAAGCCGCTGGGGGAATGGCGCCCCTAGGATGAGGAGCCTGACCTGCACTGAGTGGTGAGGAGATGCACCTCCTCTGACGCTGCTACTGCCTCGCGATCTCCTCGATCGTTGTGACCGTCAGGTCGCCTGGTACCCTCAGGACGTCGCCGAGGCGGGCGCCTATCAGGGCCTTCACCCCCTTCGTCGATGCCACGTCCACCACCCTCTGGGTCACTATGCCGTCGAAGAGCACGTACTCAACGCCCTCGGTTGAGCTCAGCTCCTTCACGAGGTCCCTTACGGGGATCCTCTTCACGGGCCTCCACTCGCTATCGTAGAGTATCGCCTCTAAGGTCCCCAGTAGGGACCTGGCCTCCCCGACCACGTGGGGTGGAGGCTTGATCGCCCCAGCCTCCGCCGGCACGGCCGCTGCCCCGCTCTCGGGCGCTCTCTCCTCCACCCCCTCCCTCGCCTTCAGGGACTCGAGGAACTCCTTGACGCTCATCTTGTTCTTGAGGGCCTTGGCTATCTCCTTGCCCGTCAGCTCCTCGACCTCCCTGCCCGGCGGCGCCCGCGCGATGGCCTCCACACTCACGGCCTCCAGCACGTTGCGCGCGATCAGCTCCCCGCCCCTGTCACCATCCACGAATAGCACTAGCTTCTTCCGCTTTGCGAGCTCCACTATGGTCTTCGGGATCGTGGCCCCGCCCAGTGCGATCACGTTCTTGTAGCCGTGCTTCAGGAGGTTGATGACGTCAGCGCGCCCCTCGACCACGATCACCGTATCCGCCGCGTCCACCTCGGGGCCGGCCGGCAGCCTCTCGGGCCCGTAGTAGGTCAGCTCCGCCGCCTTCAGCGCCTCCGCGACCTCTTCCACCAGCTCCTTGCTCTCCGGCGCCTCCTCCGTCATCATCTGGAGGAGCTCCTTGGCCCGCTCAACGATCAGCCTCCTCTTCTCCGCGCGCACGTCCTCTATCTGCGTCACCTCGACCTTCGCTGGGTAGGGCCCCACCCTGTCGATCGTCTCGAGCGCTGCAGCTACAAGCGCCGTCTCAACCCTGCCCAGGTTGGACGGGATCTTTATCGTCCCCCTCACCTTCCCGTCGGCCTTAGTGATCGAAACCTCAATCCGGCCAATCCTCCCGCTGTTCTGCAGCTCGCGGAGGTCCAAGTCCGACCCCAGGAGCCCCTCCGTCTGCCCGAAGAGCGCGCCTATTATGTCGGACTTGTCCACTATGCCCTCCACTTCCACCTTCGCGTGGATGACGTACTTCGCGTTAACGGGGATCCCGCCCACGCCACCTACCCCCGCTTGCGCCTCCAGCACTGCGCGCAGCTTTCCGGCGCCTTAAAAAGGGCTCGCTCAGGGGGGAGCCGCGGGGCGCTGTCGCCACCCGTTAACACGCACGCTCACTGACCGACGGTACATCGTCGGCCTCCGTGCGCTCTCTGCGGGCGGCTGGCGCGCCCCGCGCCTCTTGCGCGACAGTAAGGCGCTTAATCAAGCTTTCGCCGCCCCCTCCCCCTCCCCCTGAGCGACCGACAGGCGCTAAGCCCCAGCATCGGCCAGAGCGCCGTGAACTGCCCCGAGTGCAGCGGCAGGGTCGTCGAGAGCCAGGGGCACCTGGTTTGCTCGGCGTGCGGGCTCGTCCTACACCAGCTGGTGGAGGGTGGCCCGTATGAAGCCCCCGGCGAGCCGGGGGGGCACGCCCTCCTGGAGACTCTGAGGCTCTGCGCCGGGGAGCTCGGGCTCGACGCCGGCGAGTGCTTGGAGTACTACGGTGCAGCCCGCCGGGAGGGGGTCAGCCGCGAGGCCGCGGCCGCGGTGGCCATCTACGCGGCGCTGAGGATGAGAGGGATGCATGTGCCCCTCAGGAAGATCTGCGAATTCCTGGCCGCGCGCGGCTTGAGGGTCAGCTACCGCGCCGCGAGCAAGGCCCTTCTCAGGACGAGCCGCTACCGGCCCCGGATGACGCCGCTGACGGCCCTGCAGGTCACCGCGAGGAGGCTGGGGCTGGATGGCGATGTGGCGGAGAGGGCCAGGCGGATCCTCCTCGGCGCCCGGATCCTAGGGGGCCGCGACCCCCTGTTGGTGGCCTTGGCGGCCCTGTATCTGGCCTCCGGCGGCGGGCTCACATACTACGCCCTAGCCAAGGCCTCCGGCAGGTCCCCCTCGAGGATACGCGAGAGCGTGCACTACCTATTGAGGCAGCTGAGGGGCAGCGTGGTGCGGCCGCCGGGATTCGAACCCGGGTTCTCCGGCGCGGAGGGCCGGCGTCTTAGTCCAGGCTAGACTACGGCCGCCCCCCTTGAGGGGTCCCCCTCGCTATTTTTGCCTTACCACCGATTTTCACAGTGAGCTTTAAAAGCGCTCGGGAGAAGGGCGGGCGAATGCGGAGAGTCCGCCTCTACAAGCCACCCGTGGGGGTTGCGCTCTTCGAGGTGGGGAGGGACAGGACGGTCGCCATGATAGATCTCATGGTTTCCGGCCTCAAAGCGGTCGCGAGGAGCTGGGGCGTGGAGAGGTACTCGAAGCAGTTCGAAGTGATCGACAGCACGATAGAGGCGCTTGGCGTCAACCTGAGCAGGATGCGCGCTGAAAGGCTTCTGCTGAAGCACAAGGGGAGGACCGTGCTGTGCTGCTTGTACTGGGACGGCGCCACACCGATGGTCAGGTACGCCGCCATAGCTACGTTCTCCCCCGGCACGCTCATCAAGGTCGTCAGGAGGCTGGAGAGCTCCGGCTGGAAGAGGAGGATCCTCATCGAGCTGAAGTCGAGGCGCGTGGCCCACGCTTAAACAGCCTCAGCCAGTATCCCGTACCCCCTGATGGCCCTGAGGACCCTGAAGCCGGCGGCCCTCATCCGCCGCGCAACCCCTCTCTGGATGTCCAGGCCGCGGTGCTTGCCGGGCCAGCCCGTGTAGTGGAAGACGCGGGCCCCCCTCCTCAGGACCCTGCGGAGCCTCCTGTAGAACTCGAGGCCGTAGAGCTCGCCCGCGATCCTAAAGGTGGGCGGGTCGTGCACCGCAGCGTCGAAGCAGCCCTCGGGTAGCTCCTCGAGGACCTCGAGGGCGTCGCCTAGCAGGATCGTGACGGAGGGGTGGGCCAGCAGGCGGGACCAGGGGTTGTACTCAGCGACCTCCAGCACCGCCACGTCCTTCTCGACGGTGACGACCTCAGCCCCCCTGGCCACGGCGTGCGAAGCCGTGTACCCCAGCCCAGTGCACACGTCGAGCACAACGTCGCCCGGCCCCACGCCCACCAGCTCGACCTTCCTCCTCGCGTCGCGCCACGGATCCGTGCCGACGATGTTGTGCATGCGTATTCCTGAAATCTCGAGCGTCGGAGCCACGCCCCTGCCCAGGCCCTCGAGCTTGTAGTAGAGGTGGCCGCGGAAGAAAGCGACCTTGACCACCTCGCCCCTCTCTGTGAGGAAGAAGACGTCGTCCTCGCCCCCCTCCCTCGCGGCGCTAGCGAGCTTGCCGGCATCCACGGTTACCCCGCCAAGCTCCACCAGCCCCCCGGAGCTCCTCAGCGCCGCCTTACCGGTCCCGATGCCCACGGAGACCTCGACGACAGTGGAGCCGGAGGAGGCCGCGGCGAGGATCTCGGCGATCTCCTCGGCGCACAGCGCCAGGCCGCGGCGAGGGCAGAAGGGGTAGACCCCGAGCATCTAGGAGCCCTTAAGCGCCCCGACCAGCTCCTCGGCAAGCTTCCTCGCTGCCTCCACCCTGCTCCTCAGCTCCCTATTCTCCTCCTCCAGCGCGCGGACCCTCTCCTCCAGCTCCCTCACCCTGCTCTCGAGCTCCCTCGCCCTCTGGGGCTCCTCCCCCCTCACCGCGGCCGGGAGCTCTATCCTCACGCCCTCCGCCAAGAACTTCCTGTACGTTTCCTCGATCAGCTTCGCCGCCTCCGTCCTGCCTGAGAGGTGCCGCCTCACGGTAGCTTCGCTGCGGCCGAGGTCCTCAGCGATTTGGGAGGCCGTCATCCCGGCCCGCGCACGGGCGAAGGCTCCCGCCGCGACGGCCAGGCTGTCGATCCAGGTCAGCCTCTCGGTGCTCTCCCTGATCCGCTGCAGCACGTCCTCGCGCAGCAGCGTGGCGATTATGAGGGCTGCCTCGAGCCTGTGGATCTCGCTCCTCGAAGCTGGCTTCAGCGGGATCTCGACGGTCTCCTCCTCGCTCATGCTCCCTCCTCCTCGCTCACGCGCCTCCTCCACCTAAGTACCTTGTTGGGGTAGACCACGATGCCCTTGTCGGTGATCTCGAAGAGGTGCCTGCGCATGCTGTGGGAAGTCCCCCTCATCTTCCAGATGATCAGGCTCCTCTTCAGCTCCCCGTCCACCTCGTCCAGGTCCAGGCGGATGATCCCGTCGGCTGCGTGCTCGACGCCGGGCCCGCCGAAGCCCCTCTCGCCCACGCTGACCTGGGATACGAGGATCGAGGTGCAGCCCAGCCCCGCCAGAACCCTCTTGAGTGTCATGACGACGGATCTGGCGACGGCGGGCTTCGTGAGGTAGAGCGTAGTTACCGAATCTATCACCACCCGCTGGGCCTTGAGGTCCCTTATGGCTTCCCTCACCACGTCGATGAAGGTGGGGACGTCGTCGACGCTCTTGACAACATACCGCTCACGCTTCGCGTACTCGCCCACACCGCCCGTGAAGGCGTCCACTATCTCGAAGGTCCCCTCAGCCTGGTGCTTCCTCACGTCCCAGCCGAAGTTAAGCATGTTGCTAATGATCTGGGCGGGGTGCTCCTCCAGCGCCACCAGCACCCCTGGCTCGCCTTTCGTCAGGCCGTGGTAGAGGAACTGTTGGCCGAAGATGGTCTTGCCGGTGCCGGGGCCGCCCGAGAGGAGCACGACGTTCCGAGCCGGGATGCCCCCATTCAGGAGCTCGTCCAGCCCCGGTATCCCCGAGTCCACCCTCCTCGTGCGGCGCTCGGGCTTGAGGGCCTCTTCCTCCACGGCCACGGTGGCGCGCTCGCTCGTGAGGTAATGAGCTTTACTCGCTGGCGAGCGTTTTTAAGGTGGGTCGGGCTCCGGCGCCGATGAGCGAGGGTGAGTACCTGGAGACGATCGCTGCCATGAGGAAACACTACAAGGTGGCGGCGTCAACGGCCGACTGGCTTGGGCTACCGATCGTGATCTTCAGCGTGGGCGGCCAGGAGGAGCCGGGGGTGCTAGTGACGGCGGGTGCCCTGGGGATCGAAGCCTCCGGCGTGTACGCGGCGCTCGAGCTCCTAGTGGAAGTCGACATAGAGAAGCGCACTTACGTGCTGCCGTCCAGAGACCCCACGGGCTTCCAGGGTCTGGGCTTCGTCCTGAAGAAGCTACTGGGGGAGGAGGTCGGGGTGGGCTCTCCATCAGACGCGGTGAGGCTGCTAGCCGATAGCGGCGCCGAGGTCCTCATCGACGACGATGACGTCTTCCTGGCACTCGTGAGGGGCGTCGGCATCGCGGTGGGGAGGAACCTTAGCGCCACCGACCCCGTGCGACACCTCGAGAGGAAGCTCAGGGAGAGGGAGCTGCTGGAGCCGCTCGACAGCACGCGCATAGTAGTGGCCCCCAGGCTGCCGGCTGAGGGCTCCGGCGAGGCTGGCAGGCTGGTGACCGCTTTCGTGCGCGAGGTCAGGGTCCTGACGTACGACGACTTAGCGGAGGGGGTGCCGGAGTCGGACTTCCTCAGGAGGTTCGTAGACGCTCACGACTTGGGGCTAGTGATCGACCTTCACGAGTCGGGGGCCGCCTCCTTCTACGCGCTTACCAGCGAGCGCCCCTCGAGTGTCGAGGACACGATGCTCTACATAGTCCTCGACCAGGTTAGGAGCAAGGGCTACAGGGTGGCGAGCGTAGACGAGCTGGCGCAGCTCAACCTGAGCGCAGCCAAGGAGGGCGTGGGCTACGGGCGCGGCGTGTGCGGCCTCATCGATTACGCGTCCTCGAAAGCCTACGCCTTCGCATTCGTGGCGCCTGCCAGCCTGCCCGCAGAGGCCCGTAGCGACGCCCTAAAGACGGCCTCCCTCTCAGCCTTGAACGCGTTCATGGTGGTATCGGCATGACAGGGAGAACGTTATATAGGCCGCAAGCGCCAGAGGAGGGGGCGATGATGCCACCGCGACCATTCGCTGAGGCTCTTGATGAGGCGAGCAGCCTCAGAGCCCCGCGCGAGAGGTGACCGCGTTGACCGAGTGGGTCCTCGAGTGCAAGGTCTGCGGGGCGAGGCGCACCCTCGACGTGGGGTACGACTTGGGCGAGTACAAGCAGTTGTACATCTACTGCCGAGAGTGCAGGGCCACGAGACCCCACAGGATCCTCGGCCCCCGCACGACTCTCAGCTCCGCCTCAAGTAGCGCTCGATGAACTCATCGAGCTCCATCTCTATCGCCAGCTCTTGCACCGCGCTGTCGACCAGCTCGTAAAACTTGGAGAGCCTCTCGCGGAGCTCCCTGAGCTTCTGCAGAGCCTGGAGCGCGCGCCCGCTGCCCCCGTCCACCTGCTGCAGCAGAGCCTTCCTCTCCTCCTCCAGCTTGTGCAAGTAGGGCTCTACCCTCTCGATCAGCTGCCTGAGCTCCCTGAGCACGAGGCCCTTTCTCTGCTCGAGCGCCGCCCGAAACCTCTGGTACGTCTCCTTGGAGAGCTCTCCGGCTATGAACGCCTCGTCGAGCTCGAAGATCCTCTCCCTCAGCCCCCGCAGCTCTGCCACGAGCCTCTCCAAGCGGGCGACGTCGGCTGAGATGTCCTGGGCTGCGACCTTCACGCTGCTCTTAAGCACTATCCTGCCGCCCTGATCCAGGAAGGCCTCCTTGGGGTCGAGCACGAGCAGGCTCCCGTTCAGCAGCCTGACGACGATCTTGGCTGCGCGCCCCCTCTTCTTGTCCAGGTAGACCCTCTTGAGGTAACCCACGTACTCGCCGCTGCTGTCGTAGACCTTGGAGCCCAGCAGCTTCTTAAAGGAGTCCCTCCCCGTGATCTCATCGAGAGTCGAGAGGTGGAGCATGAACCTCGGTCCAACCCCCCCTCTCTCCCTTTTAGGGAGGAGCTGGCGGGCTGCCGGTAATTGGCCGGTAGCGCGCGAGGAATACGGAGGGAGCATGGTGCGGCCGCCGGGATTCGAACCCGGGTCCTCCGGCGCGGGGGGCCGGCGCCCTACCGCTAGGCTACGGCCGCCAGGAGGCGCTGGGCGGCAAGGCAATATATGCTTTACTTGGGCAGGATGCGCGTGCCTATGCGCTCCCCCCTAAGGGCTCTCACGATGTTCCGCGGGGGGCGGCCAGCCACCACGTAGGCTTCGATCCCGCTCCTCCTCAGAACGGCCAGGGTTAGGGGGTCCAGCAGGCGGTAGCCCCCCGCCACGAGCCCACCTGAGAACATCTTCTCCAGCTCACTCGCAGCAACCTCCTCAAACCTGGTGGCCGCGGGGTTCCTCCTCGGGTCGTCGCTGTACACGCCGTCCACGTCCGTAGCTATCACGAGCTTCTCTGCTCTCACGGCCTCGGCCAGCAGCGCAGCCACCGTCGTCGTCGACTGGGCCGGCTGGAGGCCCCCCAGGAAGACGACGCGCCACGCCGGTAGCATTGCCACCGCCTCCTGGAGGGACGAAGGTATCGACGGCGGGGCCACCCCATGGAAGTACGCCCACAGCAGCGCAGCGTTGGTTGCAGCGACCCTTATCCCGATCATGTCGAGCGCCGAGTCGTTGAGGCCGAGCTCCCTCCCCCACTCAACGTACCTCCGTGCCAGCTCGCCCCCGCCCACTACCACCGCCAGCCAGTCGTACGCACCGGCCGCCTCCACCAGCGCGTCCTTCAGCTCCCTCACGTAGCCCACGTTCAGCTCCACCCCGTCGAAGAGCACGTGGCCGCCGATCTTGATGACGGCGCTCCTCGCCACGCCAGCGGCAGCTCCAGCGGTCATAAAAAGCTGCAACTGCCTGGGAACAGGTTTTTATAATGGCTTTCGAGCCTCGCGAGGTGAAGGGCGATGAGGGGTTATCTGATCTGCACGCCAGTGGCGCTAGCCCTGCTGAGCGAGGGGGGAGACGTCATAGCCTTCGAGAGGCTCCCCGCGGACGTGGAGAAGGCCGCCGAGGAGCTGCTGGCGCTCGAGGCGGGGCAAGTACCTCCCACGCTGGAAGCTCTGCTGAGGAAGGCGGGCGGGCTCAAGGAGTTGGTCGTCGAGGACGCCGACCTCGCAAAGAGCCTGGCAGCAGTGTTCAAGGGCGAGGTGACGGTAGCCCTCAACAACGAGGTGGCGAAGAGGTTCAGGGAGTCGATGGCCGCGTACCTGGCGAGGTTCGGCGTCGACGAGCAGGTGTACAGGCAGTTCGTGCACCAGGTGTCGGTCGCCCTCACGCGCCGCAAGGTCAGGAAGGCCGCCGAGAAGCGCGACCTCTTCATCGCGCAGGCGATATCCGCGCTCGACGACATCAACAAGACACTGAACTTATTCGCCTCGCGGGTCAGGGAGTGGTACGGGCTCCACTTCCCGGAGCTGGACGAGCTGGTCGACGAGCACGAGGACTACGTCAGGATCGTCTCGAAGATCGGCAGCAGGGACTCGATGACGAAGGATAAGCTGATCAGCGCGGGCTTCAAGCCCAGCGTGGCCGAGAGGATCCTTGAGGCCGCCAAGACGAGCATGGGGGCCGACCTACCGGAGTTCGACCTGAGCGCCATCAGGCTGCTCTCGGACATCACCCTGCAGCTCTTCGAGGTCAGGAGGAGGCTGGAGGAATACATCGATGAGGCGATGATGGAGGTCGCCCCTAACGTGCGCGGCCTCGTCGGCCCCCTCCTGGGCGCCCGCCTGATAGCCCTGGCCGGGGGGCTCAACAAGCTGGCCACCCTCCCCGCTAGCACTATCCAGGTCCTGGGGGCCGAGAAGGCGCTCTTCCGAGCGCTCAGGACGGGCGGCAAGCCGCCCAAGCACGGGGTGATCTTCCAGTATCCGCACATCCACCGGTCGCCGAAGTGGCAGCGCGGCAAGATAGCGAGGGCCCTCGCGGCTAAGCTGGCCATCGCCGCCCGGATCGACGCTTTCACAGGCGAGTACAAAGCTGACGAGCTCAAGGAGCAGCTGGAGAAGAGGATCCAGGAGATCAAGACGATGTACGCCAAGCCTCCCAAGCGCGGGGCTGGGGAAGAGAGAAAAGCCCCCGCGCGGAGGCCGAGGAAGAGGTGATGGGCCGTGTCGGCACCCACGGGCGTTAGGCCCCACGAGAGTGTGAAGGGAGTCTACTGGGTCGACTTCGACGATGGCTCCTCGAGGCTCGCCACCGTGAACCTAGCGCCCGGGGTGAGGGTCTACGGGGAGCAGCTCGTCAGGATGGGGGAGCGGGAGTACAGGATATGGAACCCCTATAGGGGCAAGCTCGCCGGGGCGATACTGAAGGGCATCAAGCTCGTGCCGCTGAGCGAGGGCACAAAGGTCCTGTACCTGGGCGCGGCGGCGGGCACGAACCCGAGCCACGTTTCGGATATCATAGGGGAGAGCGGCGTGCTCTACGGCGTTGAGTTCGCGCCGAGGGTGATGAGGGAGTTCATAGAGAGGGTGGCGGCCCACAGGAAGAACGTAGTCCCCATCCTGGCCGACGCGAGGCTCCCGCACAAGTACGCCCACATCGTCACCGAGAGGGTCGACGTCATTTACGCCGACATCGCCCAGCCCTTCCAGAGCAGGATAGTGGCAGACAACGCCGAGTACTTCCTCAAGAGCGGAGGCTACGTCATGCAAGCGATAAAGGCCATGAGCATCGACGTGACCAAGGAGCCCTCCGAGACGTACAAGAGGGAGATCGACCACTTGAAGGAGAGGGGCTTCGAGATAGTGGACGTGGTGCACCTGGAGCCGTACGATGTGGCGCACGCCTTCGTCGTTGCGCGTTACCGATAAAACTTAAAGTGGTGCAGCCCGCTTAGCTCGTGGAGCAAGGGTGGGATGAGAGCGAGGGCCCTGAGCTCAGCGCTAAGGGCGTCGGGCTTCGAGGTGGTCGAGGAGGGTAGCGGGAGGTACTCCTTCGACGTCGTCGCCGCCCGAGACGACGACATCCTCATGATAAAGTTCGCGGAAAACCTAGACGAGGAGAGCGCGAAGAGGTTCATGGACGATCTGAAGAGCCTGTCCATCTCGCTGGAGGCGACGCCGCTGCTAGCTTGCGAGGAGGTCCCCGACGACATCTTGGTCACCTATGAGGGTGTGCCCTCGGTTAGCCCGAGGACCCTTGAGAGGGTGCTCAAGGGCGAGAGGCTGCCGTTCGTCTATGTCAGCAGGGGTGGGGTCTACGTCAGGGTCCGCAACGAGAGCATCCGGCAGCTCAGGCGGGAGAAGGGGATGTCGCTCGGCGAGCTCTCCCTGCGTGCGGGGGTGACGAGGAGGATGATCTACGAGTACGAGACTGGGCGCGCCGATGCGACCCTCGAGGTCGCGAGGAGGCTCGCGCAGGTCCTCGGGGAGGGGGTCCTGGAGAGGATGACGATAGCTGGCATACGGGAGTTCACAGCCCGAACCCTGGGGAGCGGCGAGCGGCTGGAGGGCAGGATCCGGGATCCCATTCTAAAGCAGGTTTACGAGAAGCTGACGAGGGCCGGCTTCATCGGCCTCCCGGTGAAGCGGGCCCCGTTCCACATCGCGGCCAAGAGGAGGGCGGGGTACCCGCCCGCCAAGCTGGTGCTGAGGAAGAACTCGGAGCCAGAGGGGGAAGCGGAGGAGGAGGAGCTGACGTTGCGGGTGGCCGTGCTCTGCCGATCCCTCGTGCTGTTCATCAGGGGGGAGAGGAGCGAGCTCGTAAGCGGGGAGGCCACGAAGACGGTTCACATCGACCGCCTGGACGAGCAACTGAGCGAGATTCTCCATGCTACCCGAAGTCAAGCTGACTGAGGTGACCGAGGGCAAGGTCAGGCTGCTCGTACCTGACCTAGCGTTCTACTCGAGGGGCGGGGCGCCAGAGCCGGCGTGGGCGCCGATCTTCTACAACCCGGCTGCCGCCGTCTCTAGGGATCTGAGCGTTGCGATCCTGGCAGCGTACGTTGAGGCTCTGGGCAGGAGCGTGACGGTCTGCGAGCCCTTGAGCGCCACTGGGGTCAGGGGGCTTCGCTACGCGGCTGAGGTGGAGGGGGTGGCGAAGGTAGTGCTGAACGACAGGAGCGAGCTCGCGTACAGGGTGGAGGTGGTCAACGCCGAGAGCAACGGGCTGGCGGAGAGGGTTGGCGTGTACAACAGGGAGGCCCGTGCCCTGCTGCTGGAGTTCGCGGAGAGGGGGGAGAAGTTCGACGTGGTGGACATAGACCCCTTTGGCTCCCCAGCGCCGTTCGTGGAGTCCGCCCTCCTAGCGCTCAGGCACGGCGGCCTCCTGATGGTCACAGCGACGGATCTAGCGCCGCTATTCGGGAGCTCCCCCAGCTCCTGCAGGAGGAAGTACTTCGCCACCCCGCTGCGCTCAGAGTTCTCGAAGGAGGTCGGCGCGCGAATACTGGCGGCGTTCGTCGCCCGCGAGGCCGCCAAGCTGGGCATGGCCGCGACCCCCATCTACACGTTCCTCGCGCGGCACTCGCTCCGGGTGGCCTTCATCGTGAGGAGGAGCAGGAGCGGGGCGAGAAGGGTGGTGGAGCTGATCGGGTGGGCGGTCTACTGCCCCCGCTGCGCCTACAGAGCCCTCGCAGAGTATACGTCGTGCGGAGCCTCGTGTCCCCGCTGCGGCGCAAGGCTCCAGGTGGGCGGCCCCGCGTGGACGGGGGAGCTATGGGAGCGGAGCTTCAGCCTCAGGGTCCTGGAGCACTACAGGAGGAGGGCGTACCTGCGCAGGGAGGGGCTCAGGGTGGCAGAGCAAATCTCGCTTGAGGCGGGGAAGCCCCCCCTCTACACGACGACGGCGGTGCTCGCCAGCCTCGCCAGGCTTCCTGAGGAGCCCTCACTCGCTGAAGTGGGCCGGGCGGCGGAGCGCTTAGGTGTCGAGTTCTCCCGGACACACTTCGATCCGAAGGGCTTCCGGATCGGCGTGCAACCCTACGAGCTCGCGGAGCGCCTCACTCGATCGTGACGGCCGAGCCCCTGCGCGCGGCCTCTAGCGCCGCCACCACGCACTTGAGGGCCCTGTAACCCTCCTCCCAGCTGTTGATGGGCTTCTCCCCCCTCTTCACGCAGTTGAGGAAGTGCACCAGCTCGAGTATCAGGGGCTCCCTACGCACCCCCAAGAGGCTTAGGCTCTCCTTCACCTTCGACGTATAGGCTGCGATGAGCTCACTGTACCCCCCCACCGCCCTGTGCTCGGTCAGCCCCCTCTCCGCGGTTATGGTTTGGAGCACGTAGTCCACCTCCAGCAGCTTGTCCCTCAGCTGGACCGTGAGGACCCTCCGCTTGAAGCTCGGCCCAGCCCTCCAGCTCGCCCGGAAGTCGCCAAGGACCCCCAGGTCGTCGAAGGAGTAGAGCGCGACGATGTCCGTGTCGAGGCCGCTCGACGGGTCCCAGAAGGCTCGGGCGAGGACCTTGCTGGGCGTAGACTCGAGCAGGTAGCACGCTATGTCGACGTCGTGCACCAGGAGGTCGTGGGCGACGCCCAGGTTCAGCGTGTACCAGCTCGGGGGGCCCGGGCCTATGCGCTGCGCGGAGATGTGGACCACCTCCCTCCTGTCCCCCACCTGCTCCCTGAGGGCGGCGACCACGGGGTTAAAGCGCTCGATGTGGCCGACGGCTAGGATCCTGCCCTCCTTCTCGGCCAGCCTCCCCATCGCCTCAGCCTCCTCAAGCTTGGCCGCGATGGGCTTCTCCACCAGGACGTCCATGTGGGGGAGCAGCCTCGTTACGACCTCGTAATGGTACACGGTCGGCACGGCCACCACGGCCGCATCCACCTTCATCCCAGTGACGTCGGCTAGGTCGTCGGCCCAGAGGGCGTTGTGGGCGCGCGCGACCTGCTCCGCGCGCGCTCTGTCCCTGTCCACGACCACCAGCTCATCGATCTTCACGCCTTCGATCTCCATCCTCCTGATCTCGTTCAGGGCGCGCACGTGGTTCACGCCCCACCTCCCCACCCCCACTACAGCGACTCGCACGGGGCTCCCGCACGCTTACGAATAAAAACCTGGCCCAGCGCAGCGCCCGCGATGCGGTCGGCCCTGCTAGTCGCCGGCCTGCCGGGCAGCGGCAAGTCCCTCTTCTCCGAGGCAGCGAGGAGGGCGGGCCTCCCCGTGGTCTCGATGGGGGACGCCGTGAGGCAGGAGGCTGTGAGGAGGGGGCTGGGGACGGACGCCGAGGCGCTGGCTCGATTGGCTCGGGAGCTGAGGCTCGCGAGGGGGGAGGCGGCGGTGGCTGAGCTGGTGCTGGAGTCGCTGCCCGACGCACCCATCGTGGTGATCGAGGGGGTGAGGAGCCCCGCCGAGGTTGGGCTCTTCAGAAGGTACTTCGGCAGGGTCGCCCTCGTCGCCATCCACGCGTCCCCTAGGACGAGGTACCTGAGGCTGCTGAAGAGGGGCAGGCAGGATGATCCGAGGACCTGGGACGAGTTCGTGCAGCGCGATAAGCGCGAGCTCTCGCTCGGGATCGGGGAGGTGATAGCCCTCGCCGACTACATGCTGGTCAACGAGGGTATGAGCAGGGATGAGTTCCTCGAGCGGTGCGCAGAGGCCCTGAGGAGGATCTTGAGAGACCTCTCGACCTAGCCGCCCGGCTGCAGCAGCCGCTTGAGCATGTACAGCGCGATGGCGACCATGCCGGTGGAGCCCACGTCCTCCTCGACTCCATCGGGGTAGACGGCAGTGCCCAGCTCCAGCTCCCTCTTGGTGAGGCCGGGGTCGGCCCCCCCGAAGACTGCCAGAACCCTCCCGCTAACACCCTTGACGGCCTCCGACAGCGGGACCTGCGCGTACTTGCGGGGCAGGAACATCAGGATCGCGCTGGGCGCAAAGACCTCGACGGCGTCCTGGAGGTCGGGGAGGCACGCGAAGGTCCTACCGAGCTTGAGCGCCAGCTTCTGAGCCTCAGGCACGCCCGCCTGTGCGGCGCTGCCGCTGGCCTTCGTCACAATGAACACCCGGTAGCCCAGCCCGTACGCGATGCGAGCCGCCTCCACCACCCTCTGCTGCGAGTAGACGTTGTGTAGCACGGGCAGCACCTCCATGGCCACGGCGCGCCGCACCCGTGCCCCCTTAAAGCTGCATCGGAGGCCCGCCGCTGAGCAGGGGCCAGAGAGGCCCGGCCGGAAACGCTTTTAGCGGCTGAGGGGGCGGCACCCCGTGGGCTTCCTCAGCGACTTGAGGAGGGCCCTCAAGGCGACCAAGAGGCCGGAGGCGAAGGTCTACAGAGCCTCGCTGCGGGTCGTGGCGTTGAGCCTCTTCGCGCTCGGCGCGCTCGGCTACGTCTTCCAGCTCGCGGGCTCCGCCCTGAGGATGGCTCAGATCAGCCCGCCCTCAACGGATGTGCTCGTTGTGGTAATGGCTGCGCTAGCCGCAATAGTCCTAGCGGCGGTGCTGTACCTCAGGACCAGGTACTGACGGGGGCCAGCGTCAGGCTAAGCTTTTAACCGTGAGGGGGCGCCCTCCCCCGTGAGCGCTAGGAGGGCGCGCTTCTACGGGGTTCGCGTAACGATGGGCCAAGAGGTAACGATGGCGGTCATGATGGAGGAGCGCATCAGGGCCGCGAACCTCCCCGTGAGGTCCCTGTGCGTGCTGCCGGGGCTCAGGGGGGTGATCGTCGTGGAGGCCGAGAGCCCGCACGTGGTGCAACAGGCAGCTTACGGCCTTAAGCACGTCCGCGGGCTGATGAGGGGGAGCATGGACTTCTCGGAGCTGGAGCGGTTGATAGCCCCCAGGCCCGTGATCGAGATGTTGCAGGTTGGAGACGTCGTGGAGATCACAGGGGGCCCCTTCGTAGGCATGCGGGGGCGCGTCGTGGAGATCGATAGGTCGAAGGGCGAGCTCCGGATCGAGATCACCGAGGCGGCCTACCCGCTCCCCGTCACGATAAGCGCGGAGTACGTGAGGCCGGTGAGGGAGGGAGGGTGACCGCGTGGCGAGGCTGAGGGATTTCCTCCGCTCGCTCGAGCTACGGGGGCTCCTCCACAGGGTTTCGAGCGAGGTTTCCACCCGGTACGAGTGCGCCTACTGGCTCAAGCGCTTCGACGGCACCAAGGCGGTGCTCTTCGAGAGGCCGAGGGGCTACTCGATCCCGGTCGCGGGCAACGTGATAGCGAACCGCGGCGTGCTCTACGAGGTCTTGGGCGCGCGGAGCGACGAGCAGGCCTTCTCCAGGATCCTCGACGCCACGCAGAGGCCAGTGCCCCTAAAGGTCGTGGGGCCCCTGGAGGGCTTCAGGGAGCTCCCCGGCGTGGACAGGCTGCCCGTCCTTCTCTCCTACGAGGGCGAGGCAGGCCCCTACCTAACTTCCGCCATCGTGATCGCTCGGGAGCCCGGCGGCGAGGCGCTCAACGCGAGCATCCACAGGATGCTGGTGCTCGACGGCAGGCGCCTGGCCGTGAGGGTCGTGCCGCGGCACCTGCACTACATGCTGTCCAAGGCCAGGGAGGCCGGCGCGAACCTGCCGGTGGCGGTGGTGGTCGGCGCGCCGCCCGAGGTCTACGTCGCGGCCGCGTCCTCGCCCCCCTACGGGGTCTTCGAGCTCGAGGTGGCGAACGCGCTCATGGGGGGAGCGCTCGCAGCGTACGACGCCGACGGCCTGCCGGTTCCGGTGGAGTCGGAGATCGTCATCCTAGGCGAGCTCCGGACGGACGTGGAGGCCCCTGAGGGCCCCTTCGTCGACGCCCTCGGGACCCTGGACGTCGTCAGGAGGCAGCCCGTGCTTGAGGTCAAGCGCGTGCTGGTGAGGGAGGACGCGGTCTACTACGCGATACTCCAGGGCGGCTGCGAGCACAAGCTCCTCATGGGCTTCTACAGGGAGGCGCTGATATGGGACAGCGTCAGGAGGGTGGTGCCGCGCGTCGGCTCGGTCAGGCTGCTGGAGGCCGGGGGAGGGTGGCTGGTGGCCGCCATCTCGATCGCTAAGAGCTGCGACGGCGACGCGAAGAACGCCATCCTAGCGGCTTTCGCCGCGCACCCCTCCCTCAAGCTGGCGGTGGTAGTCGACGAGGACGTCAACGTCGAGGACCCCGGCGAGCTCCTGTGGGCCATCGCGACCCGTGTGCAACCCCATGAGGATCTGATGATCTTCGAGGGGCTGCGGGGCTCGAGCCTGGACCCCTCAGCCGATCCAGTGACTCTCACTACTTCGAAGCTGGGCATAGACGCCACGATCCCCCTGGCCAAGGATCGGAAGCTGTTCACGCGCGCCCGCATCCCCTGGCCGCCTACTGGCGAGGGGGCGGCTCAGAGGCGGCCAGCTTGAGCAGCCTGTCCACGATGAAGTCAGGGTCCACGCGCCCTATCCCGCTGATGCGGTGGGCCACTCCAATCACCTCGCCGCCGGCCTCCTGGAACTCGAACCTGTACAGGTCGCTCCAAGCGCGCTTGCCCGGGAGCTTGTAGGAGACCCTTATGAGGGCCTCCACGAGCCCTGGCACGACCCTCACCCGCTCCACGCGCAGCACCCTCACCACACCATCGGGATCGGGGTGCAGCTCCGAGTCCAGTGCCCTCAGCGCGCTCTCCACGGCGCTCAGTCCGCCGTGGATGCGGAGAGTGTAGGAGCGCATACGCGGCAATGGAGTTGGGGGGTAAAATGCGCTGCGAGAGGTGCGGGGCTCCAGCGTGCTGCTTCGACGTCTACGGGGCGCGGCTCTGCAGGAGGTGCTTGCTCAGCTCGATAATGGACAGGGCCCTGCGCTGGCTGAGGAAGGCCTCCCCGCGCCGCCGCGACGAGATGATCCTCGCGCTCAGAGGCGACCCCCAGTCGGGTGCCGCGCTGAGGATCGTCCAGTCCCTGGAGAGGGGATTCGACGTAAGGATCGCGGTCCTAGAGGTGGGGAGGAGGCCGACCCACAGGCCCTCTGCTGAGGCGCTCGGCCTCGACTACGCGTTCGTGCGGGCGGCCCCCTCGACGTACACCGAGTTCAGGGTGCTGCTGGGCAGGTTCACCCCCCACCGCTTCGCTGACGCGCTGCTCATCCTACCCGACAGCCTGGAGGATCTGGCGGCGTACGCGCTCGGAGAGGTCTTCCTGGGCGACCTGAGGGGCCTCTCCCTCGACGCCGCGCTAAGGGTGGCCTACCCCCTGGCGGCAGTGAGCCTGCGCGAGCTCCTCCAGGCGTTCCCCGGCGAACTCGGGGGCGCGCCGGAGCTGTACAGCGCGTCGCGGGCCCGGGGGCTGGTCGAGTGGATCATGATGAGCTCCCCCACCCTCTGCCACTCGACAGTCACCGCCCTGCTAACCCTAGCTCGTTTAAGGTGGAGTAAAGCATAAAAAGGGCCGGGGGTACGGGTATACCGCCGCCGCGGCCTCCGGCGGCTCACCCGGATCCCGGGGGTGGAAGGCCCCCCAGTGAAGGGCTGGCCTCCGGCCGCGGCGACATGGTGCGGGCCCGAACAAACCAAGCCCCCGAGCGAGGGGGGCTTGGAGGTTCGGGTCTAAGAGAGGTTCGGCGCGGCGCCCGGTGCGTTTTGGAAGGAGGTGATCCGGCCGCAGGTTCCCCTACGGCCACCTTGTTACGACTTCTCCC
>JAGDWA010000043.1:1586-45604 GCA_023269735.1 Thermofilum sp. | reverse complement strand
TGCTTGCCCTCCCAGGTGGCCGCCCGCGCTCACCTCCCCCGGGCACCGCGCATCAGCGCGGCAAAGGGATAAATGCGCGTTTTGAGCCTTGCAGCGCAAGGTTGTGGAGCATGATCTCCGGGTTCATCGCTATGATCTACAGGATGTACATCGTGAAGAAGCTCTACGAGCTGAGGGGGAAGTACGAGGGCGACCCGGCGAAGCGCGCGCTGATAGACTCACTCATCTCCCAGCTTGTGGCGGCGAGGACGGGCTGGGCCTTCTGCATGGCGCTCGAATCCCTGAGGGAGGCGGCTTCAGCGATACCGGAGCTGAAGGACCTCGGGTTCTAGATGCCGGGACATTTCGCATCAGCCCCACGCATCGAATCCGCAAGGCGCAGCGCACTTTTAGTCAACGCGCCTCTCAGCACTGTGCGGGCCAGCATCGAGCTGTTCATGGGGGAGGTGGATTAAAGCTCGCCGGCCCGCGCAGTGGGGAGCCGGCTCCCGGTTACCCCCCATAGAGTTATGTTTTCTACTAGCTAGTACTACGTTTGTTTACTTTACTATGGTTTCTAGTTGTGGCGGGTGTATCTCTTGCTTCTCGCCTTTTCGCGGTTTTCGCATCCGCGTCGATAGCGAGCCCGCACCGGGGGCACCGGAAGAGGCCGCGGTGGGCGCGGGCCCCCCTCGACGCGTGGCCGCACCCGCCGCCCGAGCGCGGGGTAGCGCTCGGCGGGCCCGACGCGATGATCAGGGAGCTGAGGGCCCAGCTCGAGGGCGACCTCGGTCTCCGAAACCCCCTGGAAAACTTAGGGCAAGGTTTGAGCTCCCCGGTGGGCTCGTTACTCTGCCTCCACCGCGGCGCCCGGCCTGATGAACCTCCTCGACGTGTGGTGCAGCAGGGGCTCGAAGTCGACCCTCTCCACGTGCTCCTCGACGACGCGGCCTACGACGAGCCAGTGGTCGCCGAACTCCCTCGCTAGCTCGACGACGCACTCCAGCTGCACCGGGCACTCCCCGACGCGGGGCGGCCTCACCCTCACGCTGGGGACCGGCGTGAGGCCGGCCAGCTTGAACTTGTCCACGTCCCTCCCGGAGCGCCTCCCGCACAGCCAAACCCTCGCGAGCATGTCGAAGGTCGGGACGTTGACCACGAACTCCGGCACCTCCCGGAGGTTCGAGAACGTGTGCCTATCGGGCGCCACGCTGAAGGCCACGTACTTCGGCTCGAAGCTCACGGGCATCACGAAGGAGAATGTCGCCACGTTGGGCCTCCCCCTCGCGTCGCAGGTCGTGATCAGGACGGTCAGCCGGGGGTAGAGGAGCTGGCTTATCCTGACCGGCACACCCTGAGGGCCCCCCAAGCTTTAAAGAGGGTGCCCCGCGCGGGCCCCGTGGAGCGCTGCGCGGCGCTGGCCCTATCCGCGGTGCTCGTCCCCCTCGCCTTCATCGCAGCGGCCGCCCTAGCGTCGGGCTGGTTCAGGCTCCTCGAGAACGCGCTGAGCGACTTGGGGCACGCGACGAGGAGCAACGTCGCCCCCCTCTTCAACTTCGGGCTGGCCGCCGGCGGCTTCCTCCTCGCGGCCCACGGCCTGACGTGCGCGGTCCGCAGGTCGCCCCACATCGGCGCCACGCTGGCCGCGGCCGGCTTCCTGCTCACGCTGGTGGCGGTCTTCGACGAGGTCTACGGCCGCCTGCACTTCTACGTGTCGGTCGCCTTCTTCCTCTCCCTGGCGGTCCTTCTGGCGGAGTACGCGGCCTGGAGCAGGGGGGCCAGGCGCGCGCTAGCGCTGCTGGCCCTTGCCGTTGGCGCGGCCTCCTGGGCGCTCCACCTGGGCCTCGGCGTGCCGAGGGGGGCTGCGCTGCCCGAGCTCGTGTCCGTGGGGGCCGCCCTGCCCTTCTACTTCGATTTCGCGCTCCGCAAGGGATAATGGGCCCTCTGCCGCCGACGACCCGTGGTCGTAAGGGAGGCGGCGGAGGCGATCGCGAGGTCTCTGGGGCTCAGGGTCAGGTGGGCCGGCGACCACGCCCTGCTGGTGGACGGGGAGGGGAGCGTCCACCTCTACGTCTTCGCCCGCGAAGCGCTGCCGCGGCTGGGGGTCTACGGGTACTACGCGGCGCACTTCATCGAGCTCTGGGAGGGGGGCAGGCTGGCGGAGGGGCTGAGGGAGGTCGTGGAGGGGGACCCCTACCTCTCGTCCGCGGCCAGGGCCCTGCTGGCCCTCGGGGAGCGCGTCGTGAGGGTGGGGAGGCTGGTGGGCAAGTACGGTGACCCCCACGTCTCGAGGTTCTTCGAGACCCAGCGCCTCCAGGTGATCAGGGAGACCCTCGAGGTGGGCTCAGCGGTCATGGCGCCCCGGGTCGCGCCGGGCGGCTACGAGTGGAAGCCGCCGCGGGAAGTGTGCGGCGGGGGGGTCGTCGGCTTCCTCGACGGCTTCTGGGTCTCATTCAGCTCCCGCCGGATCGGCTTCGTGAGGGGGCTGTACGTCTTCGAGGACTGCAGGCTGGTGGCGGCGGAGGAGCTGTACGAGAGCATGGAGGACCTCGAGGAGCGGGTGGTCGGCGGGCTGGCCCTCAAGAAGATCCCCTACAGGCTAGCCGCGAGCCTCCTCGACGCGAGCGAGGCCGAGTGCTGCGGGTACAGGGTGGTGGAGGTGTACGGGCCGGGCAGCTGGGAGACGCCCCTCTGGAAGAGGGTCCACGACCGCTTCGAGGTCGCGCTGCGGCCCCTCTTCTTCCACGCGTCCGCCAGCTGGTCAAGCGGTCTGGGGGCGACGGGGGCCCCTCATGAGGGCCGCCACGACGACGTCGGCGTGGGACAGCGCCAGCAGCGCGCCCAGCAGCGCGGCGACGGCGAGGGCCGCTCCGCCCAGGGCGGGTGACACCGCGTGGAGCGCGGGCGCCAGCAGCGCCGCGTCGATCGCTATCGCGAGCTCGTACGCCGCGAACCTGGCGGCCCTCCCGGCCCCCGCAGCGTCGAGGAAGCGCAGCAGGCTCGCCGTCCCCCTGTACACTTCCAGAGCGATCCCCAGCAGGAAGGCCGCGGCCACGAGGGGCTGGAGGCGGGGCTCCGCGTGGAGCTCGGCCGCCGGGAGGAAGACGGCCAGTAGCAGGAGCCAGAGGAGGAACGCCGTCAGGTACGCCGAGACGGCGGCGCTGAGCTGCGCGGCGGCCTCCTCCCGCCTCACTAACCCTCTCCCCGAACCCTCCTCTCCAGCTCCGCCGCCCACTGGTGGGCGTAGTGCTCGGCCAGCCTGCTGAAGGCCCTCCCGGCGCTCATCAGCGTGACGACGGCCCAGACGGCCAGGCCCAGGAGGATCACCGCGGAGATCAGCGGGTGGAACATGTTGAGGTAGTCCTTGAAGGCCAGGAAGGCGAGCGCGGCCACCAGGACGTAGAAGATGCTCCTCAGACCCCTCCTGTAGCTGGCGTACTCCTCCTCGGTGGCCCCGGGCCGCGACCCGATCGTGTACGCCAGAACGAGGGAGACCGCGTCGATGATCCTCAGGAGCTCCCTCACTATGCTGATGATGAGCACGGCGAGCGCCACCAGGATCACCAGGCTGACCAGCTGCGGCAGCGGTATCCCGAAGAGGGTGAACTCTGAGGCAATGGGGATGAAGACGTACTTCCCGAAGACCCACACGAGGATCGCGATGACCGCGTCGACCAGCAGCTTGGGGCCGCTGCTCCTGATCTCCTCGACGGCCTTCAGCTGAGCGTCCTGGAGGGCCTTCCCCGCGTCGGAGCCCACGCGCAGCCCCCCGCGTGCGGCCTTATATGGCTCACGGGAGCCGCTGGGAGCCACGCTTAAAAGCTCCCCGGGAGCGGGCCACCGCATGTTCAGGCTCTTCGCCGAGTCCCTCTACGCGTACGAGCTGGCGAGGGCCCTGGCCTCCCAGCCCCGCTTCACCGGCAGCGACGGCGAGGCGAGGGCGAGGGAGCTCGTGGTGAAGGAGCTGTCCGGCTTCGGCTACGACGTGAGGCTTGAGCCGTTCAGGGTCAGGGTGTTCGAAGTCGAGCGCGCCGCGCTGGAGGTCATCGAGCCCGAGAGGCGGGAGGTGGAGTGCTCGGGCGTCGGGTTCAGCGGCGAGACGCCTGAGGAGGGGGTGGAGGGCGAGCTCGTGTACATCGAGGGGGGTGACCCCCTGCTCGTCCCCAGCTCGAGGGGGTGGATCGGGCTAGCCTCAACGCGGCCCGACAAGGAGGGCTGGAGGAGGCTGGCCGGCAGGGCCTCGGGCCTCGTGATCGCGGAGAGCTCGCCGCAGAGGGGGCTCAGCAGGGTCGACGTGCCCTACGAGTGGCGCGAGAGGTACGGGAGCCTGCCAGCCGTCTACGTGAGGTACGCCGACGCCCTGAGGCTGCTGGGCGCGAGGAGGGTGAGGTTGACGCTGCGGCAGGAGTACAGGGAGGTGGAGGCGTTCAACGTGATCGCGGAGAGGAGGGGCACGAAGTACCCGGACGAGGTCGTCTACGTGACGGCCCACCTCGACAGCGTCTACGGGGTCCGGGGGGCCGTGGACAACGCGGGGGGCGTGGCCCTCGCGGTGGCGCTGGCGAAGGCGCTCAGCGGGGCCGCCCTCAAGAGGACGGTGCGCTTCGCCCTCTTCTCTGGCGAGGAGCTGGGGCTCAGGGGTTCGCTGGCGCACGTCGAGGCGCGCAAGGACGAGCTCAGGAACGTCGTGCTAGTCGTCAACCTGGACGTGCACGGCGGGGCCCTGGGGACGACGAGGGCGGTGGTGACGGGGTCGAAGAGCCTCAAGCACGCGCTGGAGTTCCTGGCGAAGAGGCACGGGGTCAGGGTCGAGGTGGCCGAGGACGTGATGTCCAGCGACAGCGCCAGCTTCGCCAGGCAGGGGGTGCCCTCCGTGAACATCTTCAGAGTCAGCGGGGCCAACAACGCCGTGCACACCGCCGACGACGGGCCGGACAGCCTCCACCCGCTAGCGTTCGAGGTCGCCGGCTTCCTCGCCCTCGAGCTCGTGCGCGAGGTGGCCAACGCTGAGGAGGTGCCCTACGACCGGGAGATACCGGAGGAGGTGAAGAAAAAGGTTGACGAGTACTTCAGGAAGCGGCTGGGGATCTACGAGTGAGGGCCCCTCCTGCGCCTCCTCAGCAGCAGGACGCCCGCCGCCGCGGCGGCCGCGAGCGGCCACTGCCAGGCGGGGGCCCCGCCGCCCGAACCGGTAACCTTGGGCTGCCTCTGCTGGGCCGGCTTCGCCTCGACGGCGGCCTCGGCGGTGGCCCGCTGGCCCGTCGCCGACCACGACTGCGCGAGCACCCTGACGGGGCTCCCCGTCGCGACGGCTCTGATGCTCACCCTCTCGCCCGGCCCGATGAAGGGTAGGAAGGCGGCCGAGGTCGTGGAGTTCACCTGGAGCCTGTAGGCCCTGAAGCCCTCGGGCTCCACGGCCACTCCCAGGCTCGCGTTGGTCACGAGGAGCTGGGTGATCACGGCCGGCTCGTCCCCCCTGTTGACGACCTCTATCGTGACGAGGTTGTCCGAGGCGGAGAGGTTGAGGCCGATCTGGGGCGCCCGCGCCGGCGGCGGCTGCCAGGCCTTGTAGCGGGCCGCGTACTCCCTGGTGAGGTCGAGGTAGGCGAAGCCGTACTCCCTGCTCGGCTCGACCTCCGTCCCCTCGTGCCACTCGCTCCACGTGCAGATCAGCACCGCGTCCGGCTCGCTAGCGAGCGCCGCCTCCCAGGTCCGCCTGTAGTAGGCTCCACCCTCCCTCGGCACGTAAGTGCCCGGCTTGCGGATCTTGCGGTCGTCGTAGCCGGGGTTGACGGTAGCGACCCACAGCTTCCGGACCACCTCGCCGCCGCTCGGGACCCCCACGTAGGACTTGACGAGCCTGGCCTCGCGCAGGTAGGTCGACAGGTGGTCGCTGATCCAGATCGGGTTGTACGTGTGGAGGCCGTCGAACACGGACAGGTAGGCGGTGTCGAAGGTGTCGGCGATCCAGACCGCCTTCACCCCCGAGGAGTTCTCTGCCCTCTCGATGACGCCCCTCCAGAAGCTCGGCGAGCGCTGGTAGGCGCCCACCGCGTAGACGAAGATGACCGGCCTCCCCTCGAAGCGGAGGAAGGCCGGGTGACCCGAGTACCTCTTGAGGACGTACGCGAGCTCGGCCGATATCTGGTCGGCCGTCAGCTCCCTCACGGACTCGTAGTAGATCGTCAGCTTGAAGCCCTCCTCCGCGGCCACGTCGAGCATCCTGGCGAAGGCCTCGTCCTCGAACGTGCCGGGGCCCCACCACGACGACACGAAGCCGTCTATCCCGGCCGCCTTCGCCATCCTGATGTGCGACCTGACGACGCGGGGATCCCACGAGTCGTAGGGGCCGAGCAGCGGGTAGTCCGTCGCAGTCCCTATCTCCCTGTAGGAGACCATGTCCCAGTGGTACCAGCGGCCGGAAACGCCCTGGGGGTTCCCGTACCAGGGGTAGTAGAAGGCGAGCACCATCTTCGGCACCGCCGGCTCCCTGACCCTGACGCGCAACTCCGCCCCCGCGAGCGCCGAAACGGGCAGCCGCGCCCTGCGCGTGTTGACGCCCCCGCTGCCGGGGACCACGCCACTGTTGGTGAAGTTCCAGACGAGCTTGCGCGCTCCCTCCACCACGGTGTACACGCGGACGGTCGTGTACTCGAGGTCGCCCTTGTCCACTACGACTTCGACCGCGTCGCCCGCGAACGCTATGTACCCCTCAACATCGACGACCACGCGCGTCGTGTCGTACTGCCTCTTCCCGATGCTCACCGTGCTCCCCCCAGCCGAGACCCTCAGGTCGGGGGCCCTCGCCCCCTCGACCACCTCGTACTTCGAGATGGACAGGCCCTCTATCGTCACGGTCGTCCAGTCGGACTGCGTCTCGATCTCGATGGTCACCGGGAAAACCTTCAGCTCCTGGCCGCCGGCGCTCATGGCTAAAAGGAGGAACGCCACAGACAAGCCTGCCATCACCCCGCGCGCCACGCTAGCGAAAGCTTGAACCCACTCCTTAAGCTTAACCGAAGCAAGCTTTAAGATCGCGCCCCGACGGCAGTGCATGCTCAGCCTGGAGGAGGCCGTCAGGCTGCACGGGCACCTGGGACCGTGGCTGGTTCTGGGCTACAAGATAGGCCTCCGCGCCGTCGAGCTGCTGGGGGCTAGGTCGACTGACCTTTTCTGTACGGTGTACATGCCCCGGCGGCGGCCCTTCACGTGCGCCCTCGACGGGGTGCAGGCCGCAACGGGCTGCACGCTCGGGAAGCTTAACATCGAGCTCCGCGAGGGCGGCGTGAGGTTCGTTTTTGAGCGGAGGGACGGCAAGCGCGTAGCGTTCAGGCTAAGGGAGGGCGTGCCGGCCCTCCTTGAGCATCTTATCGGTAGCCTGGGCGCCGAGGAAGCCGCCAGGAGGATCCTCGGCATGGACTTGAGCGAGCTCGTCGAAGAGGGAGATTAACGGCCTGGCGCCCAGAGATGCGGCACCTTCTGTTGTAAGATAGAGCTATATGGTTGAGAAAAGAATAAGTATGTCTGGAACTTACAACATACTTGTGGCCGAAAGGATCAGAAACCGGATTAAGGAGCTGGAGGAGGAGCTCAGGCAGATCTACAGGAGCGTCAGCGACGAGGTGGAGAGGCTGGAGCGTGAGATCGAGGAGAGGGGGGAGGCTGCGCTCGAGGGGCTGAAGGCGCTACGCGGGAGGCTGCACGAGCTCCGCTCGCGGATGCTGAGCGCGCGCTTGGAGCTGAGGAGGCTGCTGAGGGAGGCCAGGCTGAGCCTCCCACCCGACGAAGTGGAGGAGCTGAAGGAGGAGGTGGGGGAGTTCGTCGAGCGGTGGGAGGACGCGCTCGAGGACCTGGCGGACGCAGTGAGGGAGCTGACGGTGAGCGCGGTGAGGCTGAGGAGGAGGGCCGCGCCGCTCACCGACGTCGGCAGGATCATCGAGCAGAGCTTCGAGCAGGCGACGAAGGGCCTCGAGGCGGCGCTGGCGAGGCTGAAGGAGGCGCTGGAGAGGGGGGCGGAGGGGCCCTCCTTCACGATCTCGGTCAGGCTGCCCCAGCGGGACCTCGAGGTGGTGGACGCGCTGGTGGAGGCGGGGGTCTTCAGGAGCAGGAGCGAGGCGGTGGCCTTCTTCGCCCACAAGGGCATAGAGGACTCCAAGCCGCTGTTCAAGGACGCGCTGGCGAAGCTAGAGGAGCTGAAGGCCCTCCGCGAGAAGCTCAGGGAGGAGCTGAAGAAGGCCTTCGAGGGGCAGCAGGGCAGTTAAGCCCCGGCCTTGGCCTTCGTCCGGAACTGCATCTCGTAGACCTTTCTCACGTCCTCAATGGTCGAGGCTTCGTAGGGGCTCTTGTCGGGCCTCAGCCTGACGATCCTCGCGAAGCGGAGCGCGAAGCCCGAGCGGTACTTGGGGCTCCGCTGCACCTCGCTGAAGGCGACCTCAGCGACGATCGCTGGCTTCACCCAGACGCGCCAAGGCTCCTCCCTCACCTTGAGCTCGAGGAGCTTCCTGGTCATCTCCTCGAACTCGGCGTCAGTTAGCCCCTTGAAGGTCTTCCCGACGACGAGGAACTCGCCGGTCGAGGGGTCGAGGGCGGCCAGGTAGTAGTCGCTGAGCCAGCCGCTCCTGCGGCCGTGCCCCCACTCAGCGCCCACGATGACCAGGTCCAGGGTCTCGGCCGGCTTCACCTTGAACCAGTACTTGCCCCTCGAGCCGGGGACGTAGGGGGAGTCGAGCCTCTTCACCATCACGCCCTCGTTCCCCCTCTCGAGGCTCCTCGCGTAGAACGCCTCAGCCTCTCCGAGGTCCGAGGTGACGACCCTCTCGATCAGGATCTCGGGGTCCGCCGTGCTCTCGAGGAGGGCCCACCTCTCCGCGTAGGGCGCGTCGACGAGCACCCGACCGTTGAGGTACAGGATGTCGAAGGCCCTGATCTCGAAGGGCATCTCCTCGGCCATCCGGCGGACGTCCTCCTTCCTCCTGATCCTCCGGACGAGGTCCTGGAAGCGGAGCGGCTTCCCGCCTCTGAAGCTCACCGCCTCGCAGTCGATCACCGCCTCCTCCGCCCTGACGTGCTCCAGCGCGAGCTCCACCACGTCGGGCAGGCTGGGGGTCACGTCGGTGAGCCTCCTCGTGAAGAGCCTGACCTCCCTGCCCCTCTTGTGGATCTGCAGCCTGATGCCGTCGTACTTGAACTCGAGCGCCGCCCTCCCCCCGCACTCCCTCAGCGCCTCCCTCATGCTCGCCGCCATCTCGGCGAGCATGGGCCTCACCGGGTGGAAGAGCCTGAGCGTCACCTCGGAGGGCTTGACCCCGCTGAGCAGCATCTGGGCGAGGTCGCCGAGGTCGCCAGCGAACATGTAGGCCCTCCTCACCTCCCCGGCGTCGGCGCCCACGGCCCTGGCGAGGGCCTCGAGCACCAACCCTTCGTTCGCGCCGATACGCGGCTCGCCGAGGAGGAAGCGGGCGAGGAACTCGACCTCGTCCCTGCCCATCCCCGCGACGAGGGAGCGGAGGGCCCTCAGCTTCCTGGCCCTCGAGTCCTCCCCCGTGAAGCTGGCGATCTTCAGGAGGGCCTCGTAGACCTCCCTGACGCTCAGCTTGCGCCGATCCAGCGGGACCACGCCGGCCGTGCTGCGCACCGCCTCGAGCAGCGTGCTGTAGCCGACGCCGAGCTCGAGCCCCGAGTACGCCGGGAAGATCTCGCCGGTGAGGAGGCGCACGGCGATGGCCGCCTCCCCGGGGTCCAGCCCCCTCAGCGCTGCCGCCAGCTGCGCCACCTTCTCGTTCCTCGAGGGGGTGGACTCGAGCAGCTTCGCCAGCCTAACCAGCTCCTCGAACAGCACGCCAAGCCCGCCGCAGCGTGGCGGGTGGAGGCATAAAGCAATCCCTCAAATCATCATGCTCAGGTAGAGCCTGCTCCTGCTGTCGAGCTTCTCAGGCTCCTCGACAAGGTAGGCCCTGCTGTAGATGTCGCGCACGACCAGCCTCCCGTCGTGAAGGACCCTCACGCAGCGCCCCCAGGTCTGGAAGGTCAGCTCCCCCTTGTCCGTCAGCACCCTCCACTCGTACTTGCCCTCGACGCTCCGGATGCTCAGCACCTTTCGGATGCGGGGCATGAAGTAGATCACCCTCAGGACCTGCTCGAGGAGCTCCCTCGACTTGGGATCCAGCCGCCTGTAGTCCCTGAGGATGCCGAGCTCCTCGTCACCGCTGTAGAGGATCACGATCTGGGGGTGGGAGAAGGGGAAGGGGCGCTTGGGCCTGACCCCCCTGTAGAGGCGCCCGTCGATCTCCACGTCCAGCTCGTCGAGCCTGGCGTCGACCACCCTGACCCTCGATGGGTCGAGCAGCTTAAGCTGCCCGAGCGACGGCAACGAGCTCACCCCTCGCCTCCCCACCCACCTCCGCCGCGCCCATGCGCATCAGGCCCTTCAGCTGGGCCTCCCAGAGGCGCTTGTAGAGGCCGTCCCTCTTCAGGAGCTCCTCGTGCGTCCCCTCCTCCACGATCCTGCCGTTCTCCATCACGATTATCCGGTCGGTGAAGCGGAGCGTCGAGAGCCTGTGGGCTATGATGATGGTGGTCCTCCCGCGCGTGAGGCGCTCCAGCTCCTCCGTCACCTCGTCCTCCGTCAGCGCGTCGAGGGCCGCCGTGGGCTCGTCGAGTATCAGGATCTTCGGGTCCTTCAGCAGGGCCGCCGCGAGCGCCACCCTGGCCCTCTCCCCGCCGGAGAGCCTGGAGCCCTGCATCCCGACCTCGGTGTCGTAGGCCTCGGGCAGGCGCATGATGAAGTCGTGGGCCTTCGCCGCCTTCGCCGCCGCTATGATCTCCTCGGGCGTGGCCCCCGGCTTGCCGACGGCTATGTTCTCGGCTATGGTCGTGTCGAGCAGCACCGGGTTCTGGAGCACGATCGCGACCTGCTCCTTCAGGGATGAGAGCTTGATCCTCCTCGCGTCCACCCCGTCGAACCTGACGCTCCCGACCTGGGGGTCGTAGAGGTGGAGCAGGAGCTTCGCGAGCGTGGTCTTGCCGGACCCGCTGGGGCCCACGAGGCCCACCCTCTCGCCGCTCCTGATCCTCGTCGTCACGCCCTTCAGCGCGTAGTGTATGCCGTCGTAGGTGAACCAGACGTTGTCGCACTCGACGTTACCCGTGAGCTCGACGTGGACCGCGTCCGGCGGCTCCCTCACGTCGGGCTCGATGTCCAGTATCTCGAAGATCCTGCCGGCCGCGACCCCCAGCAGCTGCAGGTTCCTGACGTTCTCGATGAGGCCGAAGACCGGCGAGTAGAACTGCCACATGTAGCTCGTGAAGGCCATCAGCGAGCCCAGCGTCATCGCGCCCTGCAACACGTCCTTGCTCCCGAACCACCACACGAGCAGGCTGCTGACCGTGAAGGCGAGGCCCACCGCCGGCCAGATCTGCTGCTCGAACTTGAACACGTCCATCTGGGCCCTCTCGAACTCCGTCTGGTAGCCCTCGAACTTCCTCGTGAACTCCTCCTCCTTCCCGAAGCTCTTCACGAGGATCGCAGCGTTGATCGTGTCCGAGATCACCGAGACGATCCTCGACCACTTGCGCCACAGCCTGTGGTAGTAGCGGCTGGCGGTCTTCCTGTAGATGATGTTCGCGGTCACGCTCACGGGTATCGGCGTGAGGGCCACCAGCGTCAGCCACGGGTTCAGCGTCGCCAGCGTGACGCCGACGAAGGCGACCATCGCGGCGTTGATGAAGAGGGGGACGAAGGCAACAGAGAGGAACCACTGGACCCTGTTCACGTCGTCCACGATCCTCGACCACAGGCCTCCGCTGCCGAACCTGTCGTAGTGGGTCAGCGACAGCTCGTGGAGCTTCCTGTAGACGCGCGCTCTGAGGGTGTTCGTGACCCCGACGTTGAACCTCGTGTTGATGTAGGCGTTGAGAGAGTTGAGCACGGTGTTGACCAAGTTGACGGCCAGCAGGCCCAGAATGACGTGGAGGAGGAGATCGGCCCTACCCTTGGTCAGAACCTCGTCTACCAGGATCTTCATGAGGTAGGGCGGGATGAGCCCGACGACCCTTATCGCCACCGCGACCACCACCGTGGCCACGAGCACCGGCGCGATGGGCCTGAGCAGGCCGAGCAGGCGCAGTATCGCGGCCCTCGTGCTGCTCAGGCGCCTCCTCTCCTCCTCCTCCCTCACCCTGTTCAGCAGCTGCTCCTTCAGCAGCTGGTACGGAACCTTCCCGATCACGATGTTGTTCGCTATGGCCACGAGGCGGTCGAAGACCTCCAGCCTCCCCCTCGTGAAGACGGCCAGGCTGCGCTGCCCTCCGTCCACCTCCGCCACGAGCACGCACGTGTTTATGTAGCCCCGTATCGATACGGACTTCACCTTGTCCAGGGGCAGCGCTTCCACGAGCCTCTCGTTGACGACGAGGAGGCGGGCGTTCGTCAGGACGACGTAGTCCTCGCCGTAGTCCCCGCCCCTCATGTCGGTCTTGGCCAGCGCGACGACCTCCTCGCCCCCCTCCAGGGCGCTCCTGACGCTCTCGGGGAGCCTCTGGGGCTCGGGGTATATCAGTAGCGCATCGTCCTCGCGGCGGTCTGACATGCCAACCGGGGCTCGCTCCACGAGCCCTTTTAAGCTTTCGTACGAAGGCCCGTTTTGGCGACTTGAGGGCTCAACCCTTCGAGGGGGCCTTTCGGGGGCGCACCCGTCTGGCGGCGCCTAAGCGTGCTAACTCTCCCCGGGCGGCGGGGCCTCGAGCCAAAGCTTTAATTGCCGCCGCGGCTATTGCGCACGCCGATGAAGACCCATTGCAGCGCGGAAGCGTGAAGAGAAGGTTTCCGGACCGAGGCTAAGCGTCCTCGAGGCCGCGCCCCGTCACGGCGAACTTGGCCGAGGACCCCCTCGCCAGGATCGGCGAGTCCAGGACCTCCATCACCCAGGCGTCGCCGGCCCTCCTAATGATGAGCCTGTGCGTCGAGGCGTGGGCGATGATGTTGCCGCCGGCGGGGACCTTGATCGAAACCCCCCAGGGCACAGGCTGCGAGAGGACCTGGTTCGTCATCGCCACCACGCTGCCGTACCTGCGCGCGTACCGCTTGAGCCAGTCCAGCAGGTAGTTGATCCGCTGCTGGCGCGCCGCCAGCATCTCGCGGCCCTTGAACTCGGCCCTGTACAGCGCGATGATGCTGTCCACGACGATCAGCCTCACGTTGTCACGCATCAGGGCCGGCAGGTCCTCGATCACCGCCTCCTCCAGCTCGTCGACGTTGAGGGGCCTGATCACGTAGACGCCGTCCAGCGGCCTCTCCACGCCGAAGCGCTCCGCCATCGCCTCGACCCTCTGCGGGCTGAAGGTGCCCTCCGTGTCGATGTAGACCGCCTTGCCCGACAGGCCCCCCCTGCTGGGCGGCAGCTGGACGGTGACGGCGAGCTGGTGGCACAGCTGCGTCTTGCCCGTGCCGAACTCGCCCGCGAACTCGTAGACGTCCCAGGTCCTCAGCCCCCCGCCCAGCAGCTCGTCCAGCGCCCCCACGCCGGTGGTGAGCACGTCCCTCCCCTCCAGCACCCGCGCGTACTCCGCGCCGCTGTAGACGCGCTTCAGCCCCAGCTTCTCGCGGGCGAGCCTCCTGGCGGCCCTCACGATCGCCGCCGCCTTCTCCGGCTCTATCCCGGCCCTCTCGGAGAGCTCCTCCGGGTTGAAGAGGGCCAGGTCCTCCACGCACTCGACCACCTCGGCGACCCTGTCGAGCGTCAGCTTCCCGACCCCGGGGGCCTTCAGCTCCCTCACAGGGGTGCAGTCAGCCAACTACCGCCACCTCGCCATCCACGACGACCAGCCGCTCCCCTTTAACCCCTTTCGCGCCGACGATCGTGTGGAGCCACCGCCACGCGCCCGCAAGCTTCGCTGGGCCCGTCACGACGAAGGGCACCCTGTACACTCTGCAGACCCTCTCCATTATGTCCAGCGCGTAGAGCACCCCGTCCTCCACGTGCCGGGAGAAGCGGGCGTCGAGCTCCTCCACGAGCACCGGCTTGCGCTCGGCCTCCAGGGCTCGGGGGACCTCGACCAAGAGGCCCCAGAGGAAGTCGTCGTTGCGCCCCTCGAGGGGGAGGGGCTCCTCGCTCAGCTCAAACTCGACGCCCGCCACGAGGGTGAGTCCCGGCGACAGCACCAGGCTGCCCCCAGGGTGCCTCAGCTCTACCGTTAGGGGCTTGAGCAGGACCCTGTGGCGCGACGCGAGGCTGACCAGCCTCTCGGCCTCCTCGCGGCCGACCCAGAGCTCCAGCTCCTCGCGCCGCAGGCACCTCAGGTGGGCCAGCGACAGCCGCAGCCTGCCCACCGTGACGTACCCCTGCCTCACGCCCTCCCCCTCTCGCCGATCACGCGGAGCCAGGGGTTTCCGCGGAGCCAGTCGGGGACCCCCTCGCCCACCGCGCGGAGCGGCTGCGTCGGCGGCGCCGCGGCCTCGAGCTCCCTCAGGAGGTCCGCCAGCCTGAGCTTGACCCGCTCGCCCTTCTCCGTCAGGCGGACGACCTTGACCCGGCCGAAGCTCTCGACCCTGGCGAGGCCGAGCTCCTCCAGCAGCTTGACGACCCTCCTGGCCCGCCGCGAGTTTGTGTTGATCGCCGTGACGCTGACGCCGTCGCTCAGCTTCGAGAGCCAGTAGAGCGCGGCGAACCTGCGGTCCCTCACGCCGGGGGCACCGGCTGCCCGCGCGCCAGCTTGACGAAGGTCGGCAGGAGCTCCCAGCCGTGCTCGATCACGCCCAGGCTGCCCCTCGCGCACTCCCTCTCTGTGAAGCGGCGGACGCCGTCTGGCTTGACGCCCGGCAGGCGAATCATGACGGGAACCGGGTCGCCCGTGTGGGCCTTGGCGCTGGGCGGTGTCGCGTGGTCCGCGGTCACTATGAAGGCCGTCTCGTCGAGGTCGACGCGCTCGAGGAGCGGCGAGACGTAGAAGGCGTCGATGGCCTCTATCGCCCCGGCCTTGGCGTCCGCAAGGCCGTCGTGCCCGGGCTCGTCGGGGCCCTTGAGGTGGACGTACACGGCGTCCACCTCGCGCAGCAGGCTGAGGGTGGCCTCCAGCCTGACCCCGTAGTCGCGGGCCCTGTCGCCGGTGGGCTCGCCCACCTCAGCCACCCTCATGCCCAGCAGCTTGGCGATCCCCCTCTCCACCGGCATCTCCACGACGGCTCCGAACCTCAGGCCGAACCTCTTCGCAATGGGCTCGACCCTCGGTAGGGATCCGCCGGCGTCCCTGAGGAGGATCGCGTTGGCCTTGGGCAGGCCCCTGCGGGCCCTCCTCTCGTTCACGGGGTGGCGGCTCAGCACCTCGATCGCCCTCCTGGTGAAGGCGTTAACCAGCTCGGCCGTCGCCCTAGCCTCCGGGGTGTTGGAGAGCGGCTTGCACTCGGCGACGCGCTTATCGAAGGTGGGTCTGGCGACTGAGATCTTGCCCACTCTGGCGTAGGCCGGGTCGGTGTTGTCCACCTCGTCGGAGAGCCTGTGGCTCGCGCTGCCCACGACGACGACGGCCCGGTGGCCCACGGTCGCCTTCACGCGGGCGTAGCCGTCGTAGACCCCCAGCTCCATCCCGTCGAGGGCCTTGGCCAGCTCCCGGGCCTCCTCGCTCCCTAGGCTGCGCCCCACCCTCCTGTCGAGGATCTCGAGCGTCCCCTCGTCGATGGTCGCGAAGTTGGCTCTGAACGCGACCTCGTAGCCCTCCCTGATCTCGATGTCGGCGCCCAGCGCCTCCAGGGGACCCCTCCCGGTGTAGTGGGCGTGGGGGTCGTAGCCGAGCAGCGCCAGGACCGCGGCGTCGCTCTCCGGGGCCACGCCCCTCGATATCGGGTACATGAGGCCGCAGACCGACATCGCCGCGAGCCTGTCGAGCCCCGGGGTCCTGGCGGCCTCGAGGCTCGTCCGGGGGTCCGAGGGGGAGTCGGCCGCACCGTCGATGACGAGGTAGACGAGCTTCATCGCTCCCTCCCCGGGGCGAGGGGTAAAAAGCGTGCGCTAGAGGCGCTCGGCCAGGCTCCTCAGCTCGGCTATCTGCCTCTCGACGCGTCGCGCCTCGCGCGGCCCGATGAGCAGCGGCTTGCGGGCCAGCTTGGCGCCCAGCTTGCAGAACCTAGCCAGAGCGGCCCTCGCGTCCCCGGGGAGCCGGGCCCTGCCGAGCTCCGCGCGGAGGGCGCTGAGGTTGAGGGGCGTGCTGTTGGAGGGGAGCAGGGAGTACTTGAGCATGAGGCCGGCTGAGAGCAGGAGCAGGGCTCTTCCGACGAACTCCTTGCGGTAGCCCAGGTCCCTGCTCCCGGCGGCCGCCGACAGGTAGCCCCTCGCTGCCTCGCGGTAGCGCTCGGCCAGCTCCTCCCTGGGGGTTGAGGAGAGGTCTAGCCACGCGAACGACACCAGCGGAGCCGTGCGCCTCCCCAGGTCCCGCAGCTCCTCCAGCTTCAGGGCGCGCCCCTCGAAGTAGCGGTATGCGTGGGCGACCAGGCTCCTTAGCTCGGACGCGATCACCTCCGCGTGGCGCCGCACGAGCCGCCTCGGCGGCCTCAAGCCCCGCTCGCCGAGTACCTCGGAGCTGACCCTCCTCAGCAGCCCCCACGTGACCCTCCTCACCTCGCCCCCCACGCTCACGTAGACCGACTCGAGGGCGTAGACGTAGCTGTAGAACCTCTCGGCGATGCCCTCGGCCGGGTAGGCCTCGTCCAGCAGGCTCCGGGTCACCATCGCGAGCACCCGCTTGCCGACGTACCGCCTGCCCCCGACCACCTCCTCCACCTGCCGCGCGATGGTGGAGACCAGCCCGTAGGGCACCCCGCAGCTGTACAGCGAGTAAGCCAGCTTGTCGGGGCTGAAGGGCTCCAGGTTGCCCTCCTCGTCCACCACCATCGCGGGCTGCCCCCTGCTCTCCGTGGGGCGCCGGGCCCTCAGCGCGTCCGCCAGCCGCTCCAGGAGCTCCTCCCCCTCCCTCGTGAGGGATCCGTCGCTCCCCACTACGCCCTTCTCGCGCAACCTCGCGAGGGCCTCGCGGAGGCGCGCAGGCTCCTCACCCAGCACGGCCGCGGCGAAGAGGGCCTTCACCTCGTCGAGGCCGCAGGCGTAGTAGGCCAGCAGCGCCAGCGCCTCAGCGCGGCTCAGGCCCGGGACCTCGAGCTGGGCTGCAGAGGCCCTGAGGAGGAGGCCCAGCACGCTCGGGCTCGGCAGGGCCTCCGTCGCGACGGCGAAGCCGGAGGGCGCTGGGGGGGCCGGCTCGCTCCCGAGCCCCAGCTCCCCGCCGAGCGCGCCGGCTATCAGCTTCTCGGCCTCCTTGGCGACCTCCCTTCCCGCCCGGAGGCGGACTAGGAGGAGGTTTTCGAAGCGGTCGTACTCCCAGCCGTCCACGAGCGCCCCGATGCGCTCCAGGAGGCCCCTGGCCTTGACCAGCGCCGGGGCGAGGGCCTCAGCGCTCTCGAGCTGCCTGGAGAGCCGGAAGCCGATGATGAGCTCGGCGGCCACCCCCACCACCTGCTACGCGAAGAGGAGCAGGAGCTCCTGGTACTCCCTGTCCAGCACCACTGGGGGCTCGAGCAGGAACATTCTCTTCTGCTTGAGCAGCTCGTCCACGAGGGCCGGGTCGAGGTGGCGGCTCCTGAGCAGCTTCAGCGGGACGTTGACGCGCACAGGCCTCGCCGGTATCACGTGCCTCGTCGACTTCGGCGGGAGCAGCCGGCCCTCCCGCGCAGCCCTGACCACCTCCGCCTTGCTGGGCTTCGGGGGGAGCAGGAGCAGGGCCCCCCGCGCGTAGCGCTCCCAGCTGGAGCGGGGCACGTAAGTCGGGGCCCGCCCAGTCAGCAGCTGGAGCTCCCGCTCCAGCTCGCGCAGCCTGCGGAAGGCGTCCGCCAAGTCGCTGTAGGCGATCTCGTAGCCCCAGCCCGCGCCGACCACCGCCAGGCTCGACTCGCTCACGGACGGGGTGCCAAGGGGGCTGGCCCCGAGCCGCTCCAGCAGGCGCCGAGCGGGGCCGTCCGCTGGGGGGTAGGCCCGGGCCCACGAGTCCAGCTCCACGAGCGGGTTGGAGTAGTCCACCTTGCAGGCCGCTATCCACTCGAAGCCCAGGTCCCTCATGGCCGCCCAGCGGTGAGTGCCGTCGAGTATCACGTTGCTCTGCGCGTCCACCACCACGGGGTTGTGCTGGTAGGCGCTGGCCGACAGGGCGCGCTTGAGCCGCTCGAGGTAGTCCGCCACCACCTCCTCGTGGGGGAGCAGGTCGGCCACCCTGCACACGGTCACCTCCAGCTCCAGCACCGCGCCCCTGACCGGGAGGGCGAGCCTCAAGGCCCCTCGGGGCCGCTGCGGGGCCGAGCCTTATATATTGCAGCTGCGCGCGCCGGCGCGCTGTGCACCCAGCGGGCTCCGCCGCGGGGGCCGGCCCAAGACTCGCCATCAGCGTCGCGCGGGGGAGCGAGCGGCGAGTCGCTAGGGATCTGATGGACGCCCTGTACCCTCACGACAGGGGGCTCAAGCTGGAGGTTCTCGAGGGCATGATACTGGTCTACAGCGGGCTGGGGGCCGGCGAGCTGCTGGAGCTCCTGAAGCGGTACCCGGTGAGGAGCATCCTGCGCGTGAGGAGAATCGTCGCTCACAGCGAGGGGGGCCTGGAGGAGGCCCTCGAGGAGCTCTTCGCCCGAGCAGCGCGCACCGGGCTTAAGGTGAGCAGCGTTGAGGTGCGGGCGAGGGGGCTCGCGGAGAGGCGGAAGGTCGAGGCTGCAGCGCGCGCGGCCCTGCGCAGCCTGGGCCTCTTCGACGCGGCGGGGGTCCGCGCCCGGCTCCTGCTCCTCCCGGCCCCCGAGGGGGGCTACCGGGCCTTACTCGCCGTCTAGCGGGCCTGACAACTCTTAAATCTCCGGTGCTCAGCTTGAGGTGACCCCGCCAGGGTAGCGAACATGAGCCGGGAAGGGCTTTGGCTGGGCAGCAAGATATTCAAGGACGAGAGCAAGCTGCAGCCAGATTACATCCCGAAGAGCCTGCCCCACAGGGAGGAGCAGCTGAAGCTGCTGAGGGAGTACTTCAGGCACTTCCTAGCGAACCCCGGCTCGATCTTCGTGCGGGTGATCTTGGTGGGTGACGTGGGGACGGGGAAGACGGCGGTCGCGAGGAAGTTCGGCGAGAGCATCGACGGGCTGAGGACGAGGGGCGGGGCGACCATCAAGTACTCCTACGTGAACTGTCACGCCAACCGCTCCTTCTTCTCGATCCTCCAGAAGATGGGGAGGGACCTCGGCCTCAACGTGCCGCGCCGCGGGTACTCCAGCGAGGAGCTACTCTACATGATCTGGAGCCACCTCAAGAACTCCGAGAAGTACATGGTCGTGACGATCGATGAGGCCGACTACGTAGCCACCGGAAGGGACAACGCCCTGTACAACCTGACTAGGCTAAGCGAGGTGGCTGGCGACACCGTCCACAGGATCAGCCTGATGTTCGTCTTCCGGGACCTGAAGACCCTGATGCTGGAGCCCTCGATACAGAGCACGCTGCAGCACAACGTCGTGCGCTTCTACCCGTACACCTCCGAGCAGCTGGCCGACATACTGTGGCGCAGGGTCCTGGAGGAGGGGGCCTTGCACGAGTCGGCCGTGAGCGACGAGGTCATCGAGATGATAGCGGAGCTCGTCGGCTACGACAAGGGCGGCAGGGGGGACGCGAGGCTCGCGCTGGAGCTCCTATACAGGGCCGGGAAGTACGCAGAGAGCGAGGACAGGGCCTCGATCCTGCCCGAGGACGTAAGGAGGGCCTACAGCGACATCATGCCCTTCCCGAGGGAGGTCCTGCAGAACCTGAAGCTCGAGGAGAAGCTGCTGCTGCTCGCGCTGGCCAGGCTGCTTCAGAGGAAGAAGTTCGTCAGCGAGGTCCCCATGGGGCTGCTGGAGATGGAGTACTACGAGGTCTGCGAGGAGTACGGCGTGCCCCCCAAGCGGCACACGACTGTGTGGGAGTACGTGCAGAACTTGAAGAGGATGGGGGTCGTGACGGCCAAGAAGTCCGGGCGGGGCCAGCGGGGGAAGACCACCCTCATCGGGCTGCCGGCGATACCGCTGCAAGCCCTGGAGCGCGAGCTCCTCTCTATGATCCGCGACGACCTCAGGCGCTCCCGGCAGCCTTGAGGCCGCTAGCCCCCTTCCCCGCGAGGGCGAGCTTAGCCAGCAGTGCGTTGAGCTGTATCTCGTCGTCGGCACCCTCCACCAGCCTGTAGTTCACCTCCCCTATCAGCTCCAGCAGCTCCAGCCTCAGCCTGTCGCTGAGCTCCAGGCCCCCCCTGGCCGAGACCACCTCCCTGTGGATGAGCTTCACCACGTCCACGCCGGAGAGCCCGTAGAGGTACAGCAGGGCCCTGAGCTTCTCCCTCGCGCCCAGGAAGTCTCCGGCGAGCGCCAGCTTGATCATCTCCCTGACCTCGCTGGGCGTGACCTTCCCCAGCGCCTTGTAGACGGCGTCGGCGTCGACCACCTTGCCAATGGCAGCCGCCGCTTGAAGCGTGTTGATCGCCTTCCTCATGTCCCCGGCGCTCTCCTCCCAGATGGCCTCGAGCGCGTCCTCGGTAGCTTCTACCCCCTCGCGCTCAGCGATGTACCTGAGGCGGCCCACGAAGTCCTCCTTCGGGATCGGCTGAAACCTGAAGATCGCGCACCTCGACTGTATCGGCTCGATGATCTTGGAGGCGTAGTTGGCTATCAGGATGAAGCGGGCGGTCCTCGAGAACAGCTCCATCGTCCTGCGGAGGGCCTGCTGGGCGTCGCCCGTCATGTTGTCCGCCTCGTCCAGGATTATGAGCTTGTAGGGGACCTCGCCCACGGGCATCGTCCTCGCGTACTCCTTGATCCTCGTCCTGATCACGTCGATCCCGCGCTCGTCGGACGCGTTTAGCTCGAGGGTGTTGTCGCGCCACCGCTCGCCGTAGAGCTCGTACGCGACGCACAGCGCGGCGGTAGTCTTGCCGGTGCCGGGGGGCCCCACGAAGAGGAGGTGGGGGATGTTCTTCTCCTTGACGAACTCCTTGAGGCGCGCCACGATCTCCTTCTGGTCCACCATCTCGTCCAGCGTGCGAGGCCTGTACTTCTCAACCCAGAGCTCGGGGGCTCGCTCCGCGGCCATGCCCACCGGCAGTGGCTTCACCCCCGACGTTATATGCCTGTCTCTTGCCGGCGGGGCGGGAAGGAAAGCTAAAATCCGGGAGCGCGAGGAGGCTATGAGGGGCTTGAGGCGGCCAGTGCTCGCGTTCGTGCTGGCCACGATAAAGACCGGGATGGAGTACGACGTGGTAGCCAGGATAAGGGAGATACCCGGCGTGAAGGAGACCTACATAACCTACGGGGCCTGGGACGCGGTGGTGATCGTGGAGGTCGACTCCCTGGGTGAGCTCGACAGAGTCGTGAGCGCCATCCGCAAGATCGGCGGCGTGGAGCACACGACCACCCTGGTGGGAGTTTGAGGCTCAGGTCTGTAGCTGCTGCCGCGAGGGCCATCGCCCTCTACACCGCGAGGGCCCTGCGGAGGACGGCGCGCAGGCTCTACCAGCTGTACATCAGGCCGGTGGAGCTATTCGAGGAGGTCAAGCTTGCGCCTGACGCGCTGCCGCCCGCCCTGCTCCTAGCAGCTGGCCTCGCCCTCCAGACGCTGAGCGGCGAGCAGCTAGTGCGTGGCGTGTACGAAGTTTCGGGGGGCGCTCCGGAGGAGCTTCTAGCCAGATTCTACTCCACGCTAGCCGCCTTCGTCTCTCTGAGGGCCGCGGCCTTGTTCGTCTTCTGGTTCATTGCGTTCGTGATCTGCTGGCTCGTGATGTACCTGCTGGGGTCGCGGGTTGAGGGCTTCACGGTGTTCTCCGCGGTGGGCTACATCCTCTCATCGTCGCTGGCGACCTTCGCCGTCTACTGCGCCTCCTACGCTCTGGTCAACCTGATCACCCCGCACGTGAGGCTGATCGTTGTGCGCGGGGCGTACCCCCAGACCCTGGCGTGGGCGGCCTACGAGTACAGGCTCGACGTAACCTCCTCGGCGATCGGGGTCAGGCTGCCGCTCGTGCTGGACGCCGCGAGCTACTTCGGAACCGCCTGGAGCGTGCTTCTGACCGGCCTCGCGTTCAGGAAGGTGGGGGATCTGAGCTGGAAGCGCACGGCAGCGGGCTCTGCAGCGTTCCTGGCCGCGACTTGGTTCATCGCGAGCTTCTTCCGGGCCGCTGGCATGCTGTAGGTTGGGGGAGCTCGGAGGCCTAGCTGCTCCGGCGCGAGTGCTGCAGCCTAGCGAATCACGCCGTAGCCGACTAAGCGCCACCTGCCCTCTATCTGGCGGCTGAAGGCAACCCGCGAACCGGGGTAAGCCGCCACTGGCGCCCTGAGCGCCAGGTGGACGGTGTCGCCCCTGACCGCCGTGACTATGCCAATGGAGACCGCAGTGCCCACGTTGACCATGAGGGGCTCGCCCTTCCTCAGCGGCTCCACGCGCGTCTCCCTCTCGAACCCGACGACTCGCTCGAGCAGCTGGTACTCCACGTCCATCTCCGTCAGTATCGGGGGCATCTCGCCCGGCCGCCCCACGACGCACCCCATCAGGTTGTCCCCCTTCGTCAGGCTGGGGTCGAGCTTCGTCCCGACGCCGATGAGGCCGCCCGGGTACGCCACCTCGAGCTCCTGGTCCCCGGACCTCAGGCTGGTCACCTCGGTCACCACTGGCTCGTACCTCACCTCGCCGCGCCTCTGCTGGATCTTCACCCCCGGCCGGATCTCGATCTCGTCGCCCACCTCGAGCCTGCCCTGGACCAGCATCCCCCCCAGCACGCCGCCCCTGAGCTCCTCAACGGGCGTCCCCGGCTTGTTGATGTCGAAGCTCCGGGCCACGAGCATGAGCGGGGGCTTATCGACGTCCTTCTTCGGCGTGGGGATGAACTCCTCGATGGCCCAGATGAGGGCGTCGATGTTCACCCTGTGGAGCGCCGAGACGGGGATCACCGGCGCCTTCTCCGCCCAGGTCCCCGCTAGGAACTCGCGGATCTCCTCGTAGCTCTCCTTAGCCCGCTCCTTCGTCACCAAGTCGATCTTGTTCTGGATGACGATGATGTTCCTGACGCCGGCGTGCATGAGGGCGACGAAGTGCTCCCTCGTCTGAGGCCGGGGACACGGCTGCGACGCGTCGACCACCAGCAGCACGCCGTCCATCAACGCAGTGCCGACCAGCATGATGACCATCAGCATCTCGTGCCCCGGCACGTCGACGAAGGATATCTTCCGCACGGGCACGAGCTCGCTGCCGCAGTACTTGCACCTGCGGTCGGGCGGAGCGGTGGCCGAGGTGTAGTAGGCCTGCGGCGGCGGGCACACGGGGCACTTGTACACGGTGGTGTCGGCGTAGCCGAGCTTTATCGTGATGCCCCTCTTCAGCTCCTCAGAGTAGCGCGAGGTCCAGACCCCGGTGAGGGCCTCGACGAGCGTCGTCTTGCCGTGGTCCACGTGACCGGCCGTGCCGATGTTGACCAGGGGCTGGCGCAGCGCTACGTCCTCCACAGCCTACTCGCCCCCCTCCACGATCACCGTGTTAACTTGGACTATGTCCTCGGTTATCATGTTGCCCCTGACGAACTTCCGCCTCCGCTCACCCCTATCCCGGGGGTGGAAGCCGGGTGGACCGGAGAGGAGCACGTACCGCTTGGCTCCGCCGGGCAGGAAGGGCAGCATCGGCTCCCCGGCCTTCCCCGACCCCCCGGTTATCTTCAGCTTGAGCCCCGGCTTCCCGACGATGCTGCCGTCGAAGACGTCCCCGATCTTCAGCCCGAGCAGCCTGGCCGCCGCCTCACCGCTCACCTCCACCTGCTCCGCCCGCCCGGTCTTGGGGTTCGATATGACGACCTTGAAGGTCGGCATCGAAGGTCCCCCGTGCAGTCGTATTTAAGCTTGTGTGCAGGCAGGACGGCCTGTAGGGGGCGCCACCTACGGCGGCAGGCTGCTCAGGAGGCCGAGCTTGAAGGCCCTGAGGCTCTTCAGCAGCGCGACCTCCTCCTCGCTGAGGTCGCTCGCGTACTTCTCGAGCAGCCTGTCGATCTGCTCGAGCGGCACGTCCACGTACAGGACGTCGCCCTCCTTAACATGCCTGCCCACGATGACCCTGCCCCGGATCGAGATCGCCACCTCCTGGCCCTTCGCGGCTTCATCGACGGCCTTCTTGTGGACCTGGATCTGCATAACCTCGCCGACGCTCCTGCCGTCCCTGGTCACCAGCGGGTAGCCGCGGCGGATCCTGCCGGCGAGCACCGCGACCCCCACGATGGCGGGGTCGCTCCTCCTGAACACGTAGCCGGGCAGTATCTTCACTTTCCCCGGCAGGACCATGCGGGACCACTCCTCCCTCCTCTCCCTCTCCCTCTCCGCCTCGTACCACTTCAGGTACTCGTCGACGAGGTGGTAGATGACGTTGCTCTGAAATATCCTGACCCCCCTGGCCTTGGCCTCCTCCTCGGCCTCCTCCGTGACTCTCACGTTGAACGCCAGGATGACCGCCCTCAAGCGGTCCTGGCCCCTGACGACGGAGGCCTCCACTACGTCCCTCCTGACGACCGGACCCACGTCCGCGTACCTGATGGGAATCGCCGCCCTCCGCATGTAGCTCACGAGGGCCTCGAGCGTGCCGAGGGTGTCGGCCTTGACCACCACCCCCACGATGTCGCGGGCGATCTTCACCGCCTTGACCTCCTCCGCCACCTCCCTCACCAGCCTCTCGACTTCGGTGTCGCTGCTGGCCGCCAGGAGCGGGGCGCCCGCGACCGCCCCCTCCAGGTCGGGGGCGACCACCAGCACCCCCGCCGCCGCCCTCACCTCCTCGGCCGAGTAGAAGCGGTCCTCGGGGGAGCGCATCTCGTCCAGGGGCTTGGGCATGAGGAGCGCGCGCACCCGCGTCACCACCGGCTTCTCGAGCCCCCCGACCACTATGGTATCACCCCTCCGCAGGACCCCATCGTAGAGTATCGCGACGACCGCGGTTCCGAGGCCCGTCACCTGCTTGACCTCCAGCACGACCCCCCTGGCGGGCCCTTCGGCCACGCGCAGGCGGTCGATCAGGTACTTCTGCGCCAGGCCGGCCAGCACCAGCATGAGGTCGGGGATCCCCTCGCCCGTCAGCGCGCTGATCGGGACTATGGCCACCGTCCGCGCGAAGTCCCTCACCCTGTCGTACCTGTCGGCGCTGAAGCCCTCCCTATTCAGCTCGACCACTATGCGGGAGAGGAGCTCCTCCAGCTTCATCTGGACGTACGCGTCCTGCTTGGCGAAGCTGTGGACGAAGGGCTCGCCCGGGTGGGGCTCCCACCCGGGTATCTTGTCCACCTTGTTGGCCGCGACGATGAACGGCACGCGCCTGGCCTTCAGCAGCTCGAGTGCCTCGTACGTCTGCCTCTCGAAGCCCTTGTTCACGTCGACCACTAAGATCGCTAGGTCGGCCACGCTGCCCCCGCGGCTCCTGAGGTTCGAGAAGGCCTCGTGGCCCGGGGTGTCTATGACGAGGAAGCCCGGTATCTTCACGGTCGCGCGCAGGCCCTTGGCCAGGGGCGCGCACATCTCCTCGAGCGCGCTCCAGGGGAGGTAGGACGCGCCTATGTGCTGGGTCATCGTGCCCGGCTCCCTCTTGGCGACGGCCGTACCCCTGATCTTGTCCAGGAGCGTCGTCTTCCCCACGTCCACGTGGCCCAGGACCACCAGGATCGGCGACCTGAGCTCAGCCCCCTGCATCCCGCCCCGCCTCCGCCAGCGCCCGTGCCCGAGCGCGCGCTGACGCTTAAATAGTTGCGTGCTCCGGCCCCCCGGCGGATGACGAGGAAGAGACGGGGGGATCCGTGACCTGACCTGTCTCGGCCGACGCCGGCACGCTGAGCGAAGCATTTTGAGCTCGGCTCCCACGAGCCCATCGTGAGGCTCGAGAGGGTGGCAGTGGCGCTCGTGGAGCCCCTCTACGAGATAAACGTCGGCTACGTGGCCCGCTGCATGAAGAACTTCGGCCTCACGAGGCTCATCCTGGTGAAGCCCAGGTGCAGGGTCGGCGACGAGGCGTACCGGTTCTCGGCCCACGCCCAGGAGATCCTAGCCGGCGCGCGCTACGCGCAGAGCCTGGGGGAGGTCGTGGGGGAGTTCGACCTGGTGGTGGGGACCACGGGCGTCGTCACGAAAGGCCTCGAGCACGTCCGCCGCTGGGTGCCCCCGGACCAGCTGGCCCAGAGGATCGCCGAGCAAGAGGGCGAGGTGCTGCTGGTGCTGGGGCGGGAGGACATAGGGTTGACGAACGAGGAGCTGAAGCTCTGCGACATAGTTTCGTACATCCCCGCGAACCCGGAGTACCCCATCATGAACGTCTCGCACGCCGCGGCGGTGTTCTTCTACGAGATCTACAAGCGCGCCGCACAGCCCCAGCCGCAGTGGCTGCGCGAGAAGCTGCCGAGGAGGGAGGAGGTGGAGATGCTGCTGCACTACCTGGGGCTGCTCCTCTCCGCGCTGGGGGAGAGGGGGGAGAGGGTCGAGAGGGCGCGGCTGATGATGAGGAGGCTGCTGGGCGGCGCTGCACCGACGGACTCCGACGTGAGGATGCTGCTCGGGCTGCTGAGGGGGGCCTACGAGCGCATAGTGGAGCTCGAGCGGCAGCTGGGGAGGAAAACGGATATAAGCGATGCAGCACGATCCCCCGGAGCGCAATGCCGCTGAGGCCCGGGAGGTGCTACAGGAGGATTAGCACGCCACCCTACACGAAGCTGGAGTACATAGGGAGCATACCGCCCGTCACGATACCGAAGTTTGACCTGGGCAACTCGCGGGGGGACTTCGCTTACACGCTCAGGCTGGTCGTGGAGCGGGGTGGCCAGATAAGGCAGAACGCGTTGGAGGCCGCGAGGCAGATCGCCAACAAGTACCTCGCCTCGAAGCTGGGCGAGCAGAACTACTTCATGAGGATCTGCGTGTACCCGCACCACATCCTGAGGGAGAACAAGATGCTGGCGATGGCGGGCGCGGACCGTCTGCAGGAGGGCATGCGCCTGGCCTTCGGCACCCCGGTGGGCAGGGCGGCGAGGGTCGTGGCGGGCCAGACGGTGATCCTCGTGAGGGTCAACGGGAGCGGCCTCGAGCACGCGAAGGAGGCGCTGCGCCGCGCCTCCTCCAAGCTGCCCCTGCCCTGCAAGCTGGTCGTGGAGAGCGGTGGCTCGGTCAGTGAGGCCGCACGCTAGGCGCATCGAGGCCTGCCTCGACTTGATATCCAGGGCGCTGAGGGGCGAGGTCGCGAGCAGGGAGGAGCTGGTAGAGGAGCTCAGGAGAGTCTACGCGAAGTACGGCGTAGAGCCCATCAGGGGCCGGGCCAAGATCAACATCTACGACAAGGAGCTGTGCACGGTGTACGTGGTCGCCAGGTACGGCCTTGGCCTTGACCCCCAGGAGTACGGCGACTTCTACGAAAGGCTCCTGAGCGTCGAGGTTAGGGCCGAGAGGGCGGCGGAGAGGCTCCTGGCGGGCGAGGGCAGGGAGGCGATCATCGAGGAGATGGGGTCCGACAGCGAGGAGGCGGTTTTCAGGGTCGCCAGGCTGGTCGCCACGGCGGCGCTGCTGGGCTTCAGGAGCGACGAGGACCTCGCCAGGCTGCTCGACAGGATCGAGAGGGACTTCCCGAACCTCAGCCGCAAGATCATGGGCTTCAAGAAGTTCTTCGTGGCGTTCAGAGTGGCCCAGGCGATAGCCAGCGGCGACGTGGACAACAGGATCGAGAAGGAGGCGCTCAAGCACGCGCTCTGCCTGAGGCTGAACGCCGTGGGGGCCGCCCCCTCCGACGACTTCGTGAGGCTGATCGCTTCGGAGGTCCTGGGCGTCGGGGAGCGTGCGGTGAGCGCCACGCTCGCTTTAAAACCGAGGAGGCCGAGGGAGTAGGCCGGAGCGGGATGGAGCTGGCGGAGACGGGGATCGAGGGGCTCGACGAGATCATTGGTGGGGGCTTCATCAGGGGGCGGACGTACCTCGTGGCGGGCGAGACAGGGACAGGGAAGACGCTCTTCGCGCTGAACTACCTCCTCCACGGGGCTTCGAAGGGCGAGGGCGGCGTCTACCTCCTCGTGGACGAGGAGTACGACAGCTTCGTAGAGGGCGCCAGGCTGTTCGGCTGGGACCTCAAGCCGCTCATCGAGCGGGGGCTGCTCTACGTGGTCACCATGCTGCCCGACTTCTTCGAGCGCATGAGGAGCAAGCCCGTGGAGACAGTGGTTGGCTCGATCGTCGAGGACCTCAGGGAGGCGGTGGAGCGGGTGGGCGCGAGCAGGCTAGTGATCGACCCGATAGCCCCCCTGGTGGTGGGCGAGGAGAGCGTCGTCAAGATGCGCGACTACGTGCGGAGCCTGCTGATAAACATTGAGAAGAAGATCGGCACGACCACACTGATCACCTCCGAGATCCCGACGGGCTCCAACCAGCTGAGCCGCTTCGGCGTCGAGGAGTTCCTGGCGGCGGGGATATTCGTCCTCGGCCTGCGCTACGCGGGCAGCAGGTACGTGCGCACGATCTGGGTGCGCAAGATGAGGTGGAGGCCCGCCGAGCCTGCGATCTACGAGTTTGAGATCAAGCCGGGCAAGGGCATCGTCGTGAGGAAGGACAGGAGGATCGCCTGAGGCCTCGGGTCTGGTGTCGTTCATCAGGCCTTCAGCTATACCAGCCCTCTTCCTCGGCCCACCCTTCGGGGCGGGACCTCCTAATAACGGTTTCTCGTGCCCGGCGAGCAGGCTTATATCGCGCTCAGCGCCGGCTGTCCAGTGCCGGCGGATGGGCAAGTGGTGCTACGTAAAGGTGCACCGCAGCGGCAACGACGTGGTGGTGGCGGTCTGCGACGAGGAGCTGCTAGGCAGGGAGCTCGACCTCGGGGCCTTCAAGGTGAGGGTGAGCGCGGAGTTCTACGGCGGCGAGAGGATCCCCCTGAGCGAGCTGTGGAGCTACATCGGCGGGGGGGCCACGGTGGTTAACGCCTTCGGTGAAGGAGTCGTCTCAGAGCTGGGGAAGAGGATCCCCAGCGTGAAGCTCGCCGCCGTGAACGTGGGGGGCGTGCCGCACGTGCAGCTGGTGCTCAAGTGAGGGGAAGCTTGAAGGGGGCCTCCCGGGGGTCGCGAGGCGTGTCCGACGACCTGCTAGCGCGAGTGTGCCCGGTGTGCGGCAGGAGGGTGAGCAAGCTCTACGGCGGCCTGTGCGAGGACTGCTACAGGGCCAGCCACAGGCTGGCCGAGCTGCCCAGCGCGATCGAGGTGACCGTCTGCAGGGCCTGCGGCTCCTACAAGCTCGGGAGGGCGTGGGTCCGCCCCCTCACTAGCGACCCGCTGAGCGAGGCGGTGAGGGGCGCGGTGGCGAGGGAGGTCAGGGCGCGCGGCAGGCTGGTGGCGCTGGAGGTCGTCGAGTGGGGCGGGGGCCTCGTCAGGGTGAAGGTGCTCGGTACCCCCGCTGAGGGGGTGGAGCCGTACGAGGAGGAGCACACCGTAGCTCTGCGGGTCAGGTGGGGCCTCTGCACGAGCTGCGCGATGGTCAAGTCGAAGAGGGAGGCTGCGAGGGTGCAGGTGAGGGCTAGGGGGAGGCCGCTCACGAAAGGCGAGATCGAGGCCGTGAAGGGGATCGTGCAGCAGGCCGTCGGCTCCCGGAGGGGGGCGCCCGACCTCGTGGACGTCGTGGAGCGCGAGGGGGGAGTCGACTTCGTCTTTTCATCCCTGTCCGGCGCGAAGCTCGCAGTCGCGGCTCTGAGGCGCGAGCTACTGGCGTCGGTGCTGGAGACGCGGAAGGCTGTCGGCGCGACTTCGGGCAGGCGCCTCGCGAGGCGCACCCTCCGCGTGCTCCTTCCCGGCTTCAGGCGGGGCGACGTGATCGAGTACTTGGGTAGGCTGTATTACGTCCTCGACGTCAGGCGCGCGGGGGCCAGACTCCTCGACCTAGAGACTTACTCGGAGCTATCGATAGGGGAGGCGAGGCCCTTGATCGAGAGGAGCCGCGTGGTGCTGAAGAGGGAGGAGCTGGAGCCGGCCCTCGTGGCCTCAGCTACCTCCGGCGTCGTCGACCTGGTGCCCCTGGGCTCCCAGCGGGCGGTAACGCTGAGCGTCAGCGGGCACCCGGTGTGGCTGAAGCCGGGCGCCTACGTGCTCGTGGCGAACGTTGGGCACCGCCTCTACCTGCTGCCCAAGCTCGAGGAAACGCAAGCGAAATAAAGTGCGGCCGAGACCGCGACCCCGTGCCCAAGGAGAGGAGGAAGGAGGAGAGGGGCGAGATGCTGCTGCCCAACGGGAACGACATGCTGCTGGGCGTGATCCAGCAGTTCCTAGGCTACGACAGGGCCAGGGTCCTCTGCGAGGACGGTAAGGTGAGGCTCTGCAGGATCCCGGGGCGCTACAGGAAGAGGGTCTGGATGAAGGTCGGCGACGTAGTGCTGGTTGCCGTGTGGGAGTTCCAGCGGGATGAAAGGGGCGACATTGTGTACCGCTACTCCGGCAACGAGCTTCAGGTCCTCGAGGAGAAGGGGCTGCTGAAGGGGCTGAAGAAGCTGATCGAGGAGTCCGGCGCCTAGCCGGCTACCCAGCGGGTGAGGCGGAGAGCTCACTGTAGAACTCGTCGGGGTCGCCCGTGTCGACCCCCAGGCGGGAGAAGTAGGAAAAGATGTTCCTGATGTCCCTCCTCAGGAACTCCAGCGCCATCGGGTGGCCCACGTCGACCGCCGACCCAAAGTCTATGAGGATCAGCTCCCCGCCCCGCACCATGACGTTGTACTCGGAGAGGTCGGCGTGGACGAGCTTCGCCCCCCTGTAGAGCAGCTCGATGTAGCTCCTGAGGGTCCTGAAGGCCCCCTCCGGGTCCTCCAGCTCCACGTCCTTGAGCAAGGGCGCCGGCTTGCCGCGCACGCCGGGGACGCCTATGAACTCCATGACCAGGACGTTGCCCCTCCGAGCGATCGGGCGGGGGACCCTCACACCGGCCTCGAGGGCCCTCTTGAGGTTTCTGAACTCCTTGGAGCACCACAGCTCAACGAGCTTCCTGACGTCGCCGCGCAGCCTCCTGAAGCGCGGGTCGCCCTCCATGTAGATCAGCCTCCCGCGGCGGAACTCGCTCGCCACCGTCAGGAATATCTTCACAGCGAGATCCCCGCCGCTGGGGTCCTCAGCCCAGTAGATCCTCGCCTCCTTGCCCGACGCCACAGCGCCATGCATCCTGCCTATGACGCCGGCGTTGAGGAGCTTGTAGAGCGCCATCAGGGTGGGGTAGTCGAAAACCTCCTCCACCACCTCGAAGAGCTCGCTGTCCTTCGCCCGCTTCCCACCCCTAGCCCTAGCGCTCGCCCTCTCCGCCAGCTCTTCAGCGTCCCCCTCGGGCACCTGCTCTGTGGCGCGGAGCCGCTTATAACCCTGCCCTTTCTAAGAAAGTTCTTAAGCTCCCGCACCGCCGGGTACCGGGGGCCGTAGTCCAGCTTGGCAGGATGCGCGGCTCGGGCCCGCGTGGACCGCTCGAGGTCGCGGAGGGACCCGGGTTCAAATCCCGGCGGCCCCACCATCCGCCGAGCTCCTTCCGCCGCGGGGGCTGGCTTTATCGACTGCCGCCAATCGGCGGCAGATGAGGATCTCGCAGCCGCGCAGCGAAGGCCGCTGGAGCGCTGCACCAGCGCGCGGCGTGAGCTTTTAGGGCTCGCTCCGGCGGCATGCCTGTGCTGGACGACTTGGACAGGGCTCTCCTCAGCCTCCTGCTAGCGAACGCCAGATCGCCGCTCTCGAAGGTCGCGAGGAGGCTCGGGGTGGCGAGGACGACGCTCAGCGAGAGGCTCGAGCGGCTGGAGAGGAGCGGCATCATCAGGGGCTACAGCGTAGACCTCGACCTGGGCAAGCTCGGCTACAGGTACACGGCCTTCGTGCTGGTGAAGGTGAGGCGGGTCAGCCTGCGCGGCGAGAAGTCCAACCAGGAGCTGCTCGCTGAGAAGATAATCAGCGACTGCCGAGCTCGCAAGGACCTGCCGTGGGTGGAGGAGGCCCACATAATAACGGGCGACTACGACATACTGCTCAAGGTCCGCGTGAGGGACGTGGAGGAGCTCGCCAGCTTCCTGATCCGCTACATGCCCGAGCACGCCGACGTGGTGCAGACCCACACCATCCTGGTCCTCAAGACCGTGGGCGAGGACAGGAGGCCGCCTCTGCTCGAGAGTGAGGGGGGCTAGGGGCCCGGCGAGCCTCGGGAGGGGAAAAATCTGGGGTTCGGGGTCACTCCTTGATCATCTCTACGACGAGGCTCGGCATGACGTCGCGGACGTTGTACTTAGCCTTCAGCTCCTCGATGAACTTCTCCAGCTCGAGGTTGTCCTTGGCCCAGTAGTCCAGGATCACCATGTGGTCGCCCGAGGTGACCGCCAGGAACCTGACCTGGGGGTGCTCCCTGAGCGTTCTCACGACCTCCAGCAGCCTGGTTGCGTCCACGTTGAAGCCTATGATCGCCCTCGCGCGGTAGCCCAGCTTGGCGTGGTCGAGGCGCAGCCTGTAGCCCTTTATGATGCCCTCCCCCTCCAGCTTCTTCAGCCTCTTCCTGATGGCTACGTCGCTCATGCCTACCTTCTCTGCTATTCTTGTCAATGGTATCCTAGCGTTGTTTTCGAGCATCTTTATTATCTCCAAGTCCTTTTCATCTATTGCCGAGCTCATCGGAGTGGAGAGCCGTGGAAGCACTATTTTAATCTTTCCTCTACGATTAACACTAAACGGCTCTGACGGACTCTAAGTTTTCTGGGACGTAGAATTCGATGTTGGGGAACATCCTTTCGAGCCCCCTGGCGAAGGCCTTCACCTTGCTCCTCTCGGAGTGATTGAGGATCACCTTCTTCGGCGTCGGCGTCGCCCTGCGCAGGTACGATATCAGCTCGCGCCTATCGCTGTGGCCCGAGAAGCCCTCCACCCTGTGCACCTGCATCTTGAGCTCCCTGATCTCCACGCGGCCCCTGCTGTCGACGAACGAAACCTCCTTGAGCCCCTGCAGGATCTTCCTCCCCAGCGTGCCCTCAACCTGGTAGCTGACGAAGACGAGCGAGCTGCGCTCGTCCTCCGCCAGCAGCTTCAGGTACTCCATGACGGGCCCCCCCGTCAGCATGCCGGAGGTCGCGAGTATGATGCAGGGGCGCGCCTCCACGACCTCCTCCCTCTCCTCCCCCTTCAGGATGTGGACGTTGGGGGCCGTGAAGGGGTTCACCTTGCGGAAGATCATCTCGCTCACCGTTGCGTTGAGGTATTCGGGGAAGACCGTGTGGATGGCGTTCACCTCGTCTATCATGCCCTCGATGAATATCGGCACCTGGGGCAGGAGGCCGCCCTCCATCGCCATCCTGAGCGCGAGCAGGACCTCCTGCGCCCTCCCCACCGCGAGCACTGGGACGAGCACCACGCCGTTCCTCTTTAGCGTCTCGTCGACGATGCTCACGAGCTGCTTGAAGGCCTCGTCCCTGTGCGGCAGCACATCGTCCTTGCCGCTGTACGTGGCCTCCATTATCAGCAGCTCCAGCCTCGGGAACCTGTAGTCGGCCGCGTCCAGCATCAGGGTGTGCTGGAACTTGAAGTCGCCCGTGTAGACGATGTTCACCAGCCCCTCGCCTATGTGCAGGTGGACTATGGCTCCGCCGAGTATGTGCCCGGACCTGTAGAGCGTCAGCTTGACGTCCGGGGCGATGTCCGTGACCTCGCCGTAGGACAGTGTGTACGTGTGGAGCAGGGCAGTGGCGATGTCCCTCTCGCTGTACGGCAGCGGCCTCCCCTCCTTCTGCGCCACCCTCAGGTAGTCCTCCAGGACGAGCTTCGTGAGGTAGAGGGTCGGCTCCGTCATGTAGACCGGGCCCCTGTACCCGAACTTGAACAGGTACGGCAGCGAGCCGCAGTGGTCCAGGTGGGAGTGGGTCACCACCACGGCGTCGAGCTTCTCCACGTCGAACTCCGGCGCCTCGAAGAAGGGGTACTCCTCCCCGCCCGAGAGGGGCTTCACCCCAGCGTCGAGCAGTATCTGGCTCTCGGGCGTCTGGACGAGTATGGCGCTGCGCCCGACCTCCTGGAAGCCGCCCAGCCCGACGATCCGGACGTACTCGTTCTCGAACAGCTTCACCCTGAAGATCCTCTCTCCGACGGACCTCAGCAGGCGCAGCCTGTCGTCGGCACGGGCCCTGAAGAGCTCCCTCACCTCAGCCACCGTGGGAGACTGGATGGCTGGCGCCCGGAGTATGCGAGGGTGCCAGCCGGTCCTCCTGAAGATCTCCCTCCTCGTCTCCCCGCCCTTGCCGATTACGTAGCCGGGCTTCTCGGCCTCTATCTCGACCTCCCCCACCTCGCTGTTGAAGTGGATCCTCCTGATCCCGGCCTCGCTCGGGACAGCCTCTCTGATGAGCTGCTCCGCGAGGTGCTGTGGCATCCTGACCGAGGGGTCCGACCTGACGACGATCCTCTTCTTTATCGTCTTGACGATGTCCTTTATCAGCCTCTCCTCGTCAGCGATGAACGCTCCGGGGTTCCTCGTGTAGATGGCTATGCGCGGCCCCTCGAACTCGATCCTCGTGACCTCGGCGTCGGGGGGCAGGAGCTCGAATATCCTCCTCCTCAGGTCGAGTATGGTCCCCGCCAGGACCTCCATAGCCGCCCATCACTCGCTGCTAGAACAGATCCTCACCCCTGAAGAAGCGGACCCCCTCGCCGGCGGCAATGAGCGCCAGGTCGACCCCCTCGCCGCTCCCCGGGTCTCTCAGCATCGCCGCTCTAACAGCCCTGGCCGCCAGCTTCAGGGCTTCGTCGGGGCTCATGTCCTCGCGGTACTCGCTCTCGATCAGGCTGATCGCGTAGGGGGTCCCTGAGCCGGTAGCTGTGTAACGCTCCCTGGTGATGGTGCCCAGCCAGTCCAGGCTGTAGAGGGAGGCCCCCTCGTGGTCGACGCCGCCCACCAGCATCTGCACTATCACGAGCGGCCTCATCCTGAAGATGAGCGTCGACGTCAGCGTGGCCAGGGAGCGGACGCTGAGGGGTTCGCCGACGGAGCTCCTGTAGAGGGAGGCCTCAGCCCTGAGCCGGTCGACCAGCCACTGGGCGTCCCCAACGTAGCCAGCGATGGTGACCGCCACGTGGTCGTCCACCTTGTGTATCTTCTCAGCCCTCTTGTGCGCGATGAAGTACCCGCTGGTGGCCCTCCTATCGGCTGCCAGCACCGTGAAGTCCTTGAAGGCGATCCCTACGGTCGTCGTGCCCTTTAGACTCGGTGGCGTCCTCCTCTGAGCAGGAGGGAGAACAGGCTCCATGGCCTCCCTTCGAGCTAGACAGCAGCTATTTAAAAACGTATCGGCGACAGCAGCCGTGGCCAAACTCTCGATGGTTCCAGAGGCCCAGGCGAGGAGGGGGCTCACCTTCAGGGCCTTCGTCGACCCGCGCTGCTTCAGATGCGAGTTCTTCAACGCCTGCGCCGGATCGATACGGCACGGGCGACGCTACAAGATCGTCGCGGTGCGTAGGGCCTCCCACACCTGCCCGATCCTGGGCGAGAAGATGTACGTCGTTGAGGTGGAGGAGGAGCCGCTGCGCGCGGCGATCGAGGCTAGGGCGGCGGTCCCCGGCGTGAGGGTGAGGTTCGAGAGGATCGACTGCGGGATGCGCGAGTGCCCCTCCCGCCGCCTCTGCGCCCAGGCCCCCCTCGACGACGGTGAGCCGGTGGAGGTGGTCAGGGTCGTCGGCAACGTTGCATGCCCCCTCAGGCGGCAGCTAGTGCTAGCCGAGCTGCGCCCGCTGGCGTAAGGGTCAAAAGCTATGCGCGATCCACCCCCCGTGGGCTCGGGGGAGCGAATGTACAAGTGCGCCAAGTGTGGCAAGGAGTTCTCCAGCGAGGAGATGAAGATACTTCCGGGGGTGAAGTGCCCCTACTGCGGCTGGAGGATCGTAATCAAGCTGCGCGCGCCGGTCGTGAAGAGGGTCAGGGCGATCTAGCAGCGAGGCCGATGAGGCACTTGACCAGCAGCTTGGCGGCTACGCGGCTCGTGACCTCGTTCACGTCCGCGAGCGGGTTGACCTCCACAACGTCCGCGCCCACGACCTCCCCCTCCAGGGCCCGCTCCAACAGCTTGGAGAGCTGGAGGAAGCTAAACCCCCCGGGCTCGGGGCAAGAGGCACCAGGCGCGTACGCGGGATCGAGGGCGTCGACGTCGATGCTGACGTACAGGGGCGCGCTGACCGTGCTCAGGGCGTCCTCGAGGTCCCTGGGGGTCGCCTCCGGCCCGAGCAACGCGACGCCCGCTCCCTCCGCGACTTCTACCTCCTCCCTGGAGAACGCGCGCGCCCCCACGACCACGGCGCCCGCCGCAAGCCCCCCCTCGACGGCCCTCCTGAGCACCGTGGCGTGGCTCACCCTCTCCCCCGGGGGGTACTCGTCCCTGTAGTCCAGGTGGGCGTCGAAGTAGACGAGCGAGACGCGCTTCCCGAGGCCCTTTAGGACGCCCAGGGTGATCGTGTGGTCGCCCCCTATAGCCACCACCCTCTTCCCCCTGGCTACCAGCTCGCCCACGGCGCGCGACGCGCTCTTGAGCATCGACTCCGCGCGCACCCCTGTTGCGGCCAGGTCGCCCACGTCGGCCACCGGCAGCTCGTCGGCGTCGATGCGGCGGCAGGCGTCGTACGTCTCTAAGTCCTGCGAAACAGCCCTCACGACGAGGGGGGCGTAGCGGCACCCGGGCTTGCACGTGGAGCCGCCGTCGAAAGGCACGCCCACGATCACTGCCCTCGCGCGGGAGAGGTCGCTGGGGTAGCTCAGGAAGGAGGGCCTCCGGGGCTCCACGAGCAGCTCAAGGGACCCTTCCATGCGCCCTCATCCTCTCCGCGAAGTCGCGTATTATGCTCGCCAGTGCGCCCCCCTCATGGAGCTCGAAGCGCACCCTCACAACGGGCTTGCCGATCTTCATGTACCTCCTGAGGTCGCTCGGGGTCCCGAGCACCACCGTCTCGGCGGGGACCGCGTTTATTACCTCCTCAAGCTCCCTCATCTGCTCGGGGCTGTAGCCCATCGTGGGGAGCACAGGGCCGATGTGCTTGTACTCCTCATAGATCTTCCTCAGGGTGCCGATTGCGTAGGGCCTGGGGTCGACCACCACGCCGCCGTACTTGACGGCGGCTACGTAGCCAGCGCCGTACGGCATGTGACCATGCGTCACTGAGGGCCCGTCCTCGACCACGAGGACTCTCCTCCCCTTCACGAGCTCCGGCTCGTCCACGTGGACGAGGGAGGAGGCCTCAACTACCCTCGCGTTGGGGTTGAAGCGCCTGATCCTCTCGATCGTCGCATCAACCGCGTGCCTCTCCGCGACGTTCACCTTGTTCACCACCACCACGTCGGCCAGCAGCACGTTGACAAGGCCCGGGAACGAGAGCTCGCTCGCGGGCCTCGTGGGGTCCACGACCGTGATGTAGAGGTCGGGCCTTATGAACGGCCAGTCGTTGTTCCCGCCGTCCCAGACGATGACGTCGTAGGGCCCCCTCTCGACCTCCCTTAGCACCTCCTCGTAATCCACCCCCGCGTACACGGCCGTCCCCTCGCGCAAGTGCTGCTCGTACTCCTCCCTCTCCTCTATGGAGCACGCGCAGGAGTCCAGGTCCTCGAGGCGGCTGAACCTCTGGACCCTCATCGAGGCCAGGTCACCGTACGCCATCGGGTGCCTGATCACCACCGGCCTCAGCCCCACCTCCTTCAGCAGCCTGACCACGTAGCGGGACGTCGTGCTCTTGCCCGCCCCAGTCCGGGTGGCGGTCACAGCGATCACCGGTTTGGAGGACTCGAGCATCGTCTCCCGGGGGCCCAGGATCCGGAAGCTGGCGCCCGCCGCCAGGACCTTGCTCACCTTGATGAGGAAGTCCTCGCACGTTATGTCGCTGTAGGACAGCACGACCTCGTCGACCCCCAGCTCCCGTATCAGCCGCGGGAGCTCCTCCTCATCGTACACCGGTATCCCCTGCGGGTAGTGCGGGCCCGCAAGCTCCGGTGGGTAGCGCCTGTTCGAGATGCCGGGGATCTGCGACGCCGTGAACGCGACGACCTCGTAATCAGGCCTGCCCCTGAAGAAGACGTTGAAGTTGTGGAAGTCGCGCCCCCCCGCCCCCATGATGATGACCCTCCTGCGCCCCGGCATCGCCGCCTCCTCCAGCCGGTCAGCTTAAGCCCACTGCATAAGGGGAGGCTGCTCGGGTAGCTTCCGCGCCCTTGCCGCCCGAGGCGGGCTCTCGTGGGTTTTTCAAAAAACTTTAGGCTAGCAGCCGCGCCAGGCTACCGCGTGGAGCGGAGGCGGCGGGTGCTGATCGACAGCAGCGCCGTCATGGCCTGCGTGGAGGACGGGTGCGACTTCTACGGGTCTCTCGGCGAGGTCCTCGAGGGCGAGGTGGAGCTGCTGGTACCCCACCCCGTCCTGGAGGAGCTGAGGAGGCTCGCCGGGGGCAGGGGCAGGAGGGGCAGGCTTGCCAGGCTCGCGCTGGCGCTGCTGCTCGGCGGGGGCCCGGAGTGGGTGGCCGTGAGGGTCGTGAAGGCGGAGGGCGCCAGCGTGGACGAGGCGATCCTGAGGCTGGCGGCCGAGCAGGGGGCTTGCATCCTCACGGCCGACAGGGAGCTGGCAAGCAGGGCCCGGGCGCTGGGCCTTCCGACGCTCACCTACGTCAAGTCTAGGAGGGCGTTCGCCTGAGGGAGAGCTTTAAAGCGCACTTCGCACAGCCGCGCGTGGCGCAGGGCGCCCGCTGGAGCGCGGCCGAGCTCCGGGCTAAGCTGCTCTCGATCGATTACGCGGCCGTCGAGGAGAGGGTCGAGCGGGGCCTGGCCGAGTACCTCGAGGCTTCGGGCGCCCGCTGCTACGTGCTGGGGCTGAGCGGGGGGCTCGACTCCTCGGTCGTGGCGGCCCTCTGCGCCCGAGCCGTGGGCCCCGAGCGCACGGTGGTGCTCATAATGCCCGACTCCACCTCCACGCCGAAGGAGGACCTCGACGACGCCCTGAGCCTCGCGGAGGAGCTGGGCGTCAAGCGGTTCGTCGCCCCCATCGACCCGCTGCTGGCCGCGGCGCCCCCCGCCCTCCCCCTCTTCGACCCCGGGGACCGCGTCTCGCTGGGGAACCTCAAGGCCAGGCTGCGCATGGTGATGCTCTACTACGCCGCCAACAGGCTGGGCGGCCTCGTGGCGGGCACGAGCGACCGGAGCGAGCTCATGCTGGGGTACTTCACAAAGTACGGCGACGGCGCGGCGGACATCCTGCCGATCGCCGACCTCTACAAGAGCCAGGTCAGGGCTCTCGCCAAGCACCTGGGCCTCCCCGACCGGATCGCCTACAAGCCTAGTAGCCCGCGGCTCTGGCCCGGGCAGATGGCCGAGAGCGAGCTGGGGTTCACGTACGACGTGGCCGACCTCGTGCTCTTCGCGATGGTCGACCTGGGGCTGAGGCCGGACGAGGTGGCCAGCGCGCTCTCGGTGCCGCGCGACGTCGTCCAGAGGATCGCCAGGCGCGTGGAGGCAACCGCCCACAAGAGGAGGCCCCCACACATCGTGGACCTTAAGGGGGTCGCCCACCCCTAGGCCCGCGCGTGCGGCTACGCGCGGAGCCAGTACTGCCTGACCTCCAAGTCGACCTGGCCGTTGACCTCGCTCTTCGCCAGCCGGTCGCCGGAGAGAACGTCGAGGAGCGCGGGGTACACGCTCTCGAGGGCCACGTCGCGCAGGCTCCTCCCGCTGAAGACCTCCTCGGCCGGTACGTAGACGTCTATGATCCTCGAGAGCCTGGCGTAAGTCTCCCTGTTGGCGGTGACCTTCAGCACCGGGCTCACGGCCGAGCCCACAGGGGTCCCCAGCCCCGTCGTGAAGATGACGGCGTGAGCGCCCCCCGCCACCATGCCGGTGATCGACGGTATGTCCATGCCGGGGGTGTCCATCAGGTAGAGCCCACCCCTCCCCCGCGGCACCGGCCAGGCGTAGGGGAGGACGTCGAGGAGCTTGACCGAGGGGTCGCGCCCCACCTTCAGCAGGCTGCCCAGCGACTTCTCAGCCAGCGTCGAGATGCCGCTGGCTATGTTGCCCGGCGTGGGGTCGCTCTCGCCCATGTAGTCCGCCAGCGCGATCTTCATCGCGTAGGAGGCCTCGAGGAGCCTCCTCAGCTTCCGAGCCACCCTCTCGCTCGCCACCCGGCTCAGCAGGAGCTGCTCGCCGCCCAAGATCTCGGTCGTCTGCGCGAAGACCACGCTGGCGCCCTCGCCAACCAGCTTCTCCACCACGTAGCCCACGGCGGGGTTCGCGAAGAGGCCCGATGTGGGGTCGGAGGCGCCGTTCCCGACGCCGACAACCAGCCGCCTCACTGGGGCCTCCACCCGCTCGGCGGACGAGGCCTCCTCCACCATCTCCCTCACGAACCTGCGGCCGAGCTCCACAACCCGCTCGAAGCCGTCCGAGCCCTCGGGCCAGGGCTCCTGCAGGTTCACCCACCTGACCTTCACGCCCCTCTTCAGCAGCCTGTCGTAGAGCCTGAACGAGAGCAGGTTGTCGCGCTTGCTCTCGCCGGGCCTCAGCGGGATCTTGCACAGCTGCCCGCAGCCCAAGCTGACGAGGAGGACCCCGTGGACGTTGGGGTGGGACGCCAGCCCCGCCAGCGTGCGGAGCGCCACGTCCAGGTCGAAGCCGATGTGGCAGCAGCCGGCGCCGTGGCGGGCCAGGACCACCCTGTTCTCCCCCCTCTCGCCCCACCTCTCCCCCCTGAACTCCTCGTAGATGATCTCGGCCAGGCGGTTGGTGCAGGGGGTCGTGGGGAGTATCAGGACGTGGTTCCTGGCCCCGTAGACCCTCCTCTCCCTCCTGTAGTACGCCCTGACGGTGTCCATCACACCTGCACCCTGGAGAACTCGATGAGGCCGGCGCGGAGGAACCTGTAGAAGTCCCGCACGAGCCTGACGTACCGCTCGCTCACGCGGACGCCGGGAGGAGGCTCCAGGAGGTTGCCGATCCTGACGACGCCCCCCTCGGGGATCGCGGTAGCTGCTATGCCCACCCTCGTGCGCGGGGCGAGGCCCCTGAAGCGGGGGTGGGTGGGTTGGACGTTCAGCCCCACGCGCAGCACGTCGCCCCTCTCAAGCCGCGCTGTGGCGAAGCCCAGCACGAGCCCCGCCCTCACCACCTCGCGGAAGTCGAAGCCGGGGTCCAGGAGCACGTTCGTCACGTGCACTATGCACCCCCTCTCGATGGCGATGGCGCTGATGCCCACCGTATAGCCGAACTTCACCACCTCCTCCCCCTCGCCGATGTCCCTGAGGGCCACCTTGTGCCACTTGGGCACCGGGACCACGGGCCTGATGCGATCGACGATGCCCCTGCCCTCCTCGTACACCGGGTACTCCGCCCCCTCGATCAGCGGGGCGAGGGCAGTGCCCACGTTGTCCCTGGGGTCGGCCTTGTAGACCACCTCCGGAAGGATCACGGCGCGCTGGCGCGCAGAAGCCCATAAACCTGCCCGCGGGGCGGCGGGCTCGCGGCCCCGCCTCCGGCGCCGAGGTCGGGGAGCCACTCGAGGAGCCACTTCGCGCCGTAGCCGCCGAAGGGGCTCGGCGGCTCCCAGGCCACGGCCCTCGCGCTCCAGAGGGCGCCGCGGTCGGAGGCCTCGGGGTCGACGATGTAGACGCGGTTCGGCGCCACGACCACCAGCACGCCGTCGAGCAGCAGCAGGTTGGAGGCGGGGACGTCCACCTCCAGCCTCCCCTCCGCCGTCTCGAGGACCACGCTCAGTGAGAGCGGCCGCCCGCCGCGCGGCCCCCCTCCCCCCAGCGGCAGGACGCTCACCAGCCGCGCCAGGCTCAGCCCGTGCTCCTTCACCAGGTGCCTCGCCACCGCCGCCCTCGAGGCCTCGTCCAGCGCGGACCAGTCCTCCACCACGATGGCGTCGTCGGGGTCGCGGTAGAGCAGGAGCACGCGCGGGTTGGTGAGGGGGAAGGGGAGCCTGGCCCTCAGCTCCGCCAGCCTCACCCCGTCCACCTCGGCCTCCAGCCAGGCCCCCCTGTCGAGCACTCTGAGGCCCCTCGGGTCGACGACCCTCAGGAAGGGGGGCGGCGGGGGCCTCTCCCGGAGCCCGCCGCTCTCCTCGCCCAGCACCCTGCCGTCGCTGACGAGTATCACCCTGCCGACGAACTTGTTGAGCGTGGGCCTGTGCGAGATGGCGATGACGGTCGAGTCCCTGAGGTAGCCCAGCAGCCTCGTGAGGATCACCTCCTCCAGCTCGACGTGGACGTTGCTCGTTGCCTCGTCCAGGATCAGGACCCTGGGCCTCAGCATGGCGGCCCTCGCCAGGCATATCAGCTGGCGCTGCCCCCCGGAGAGGATCCTGCCCTGCTCCCCCACGTCGCTGTCGTACGCGAGGGGCAGCTCGATGATGAATCTGTGCGCCCCGCAGAGCCAGGCGGCGTAGAGGACGGACACCGGGTCGGGGGCCTCGGCGCCGTACGTGATGTTGTAGGCCACGCTCCCCGGCAGCAGTATGGGCTCCTGGGGCACCAGCATCACCTGGCCCCTCAGGCTCGAGAGCCTCACCCGGCGGAGGTCCACGCCGTCCAGGAGCACGGCGCCGCGCGTCGGGTCGAAGAGCCTCACCAGCAGCCTGACGAGCGTGGTCTTGCCCGACCCGTTGGGGCCCACGATGCCCACGACCTCGCCCGGCTCCACCGAGAAGCTCACGCCGCGCAGGACCGGCCGGCCCGGCGAGTACTCGAACCACACGTCCCTCGCCTCCACCCTGCCCACCACCCTCAGCTCCACCGCGTCGGGGGCCTCCGCGACCCTCGGCCGCGCCTCCATGACCTCCGCGATCTTCTCGTACGCCGCCTCGGCCTCGGCCAGCTGCGGCACGAGGCCCGCTATGGCCTGCACGGGGGCGTACACCTGCCACACGTACGCGAGGAAGGCGGTCAGCGTCCCCATCGTCAGCTCCCCCCTGGCGACCATGAGCCCGCCCAGGAAGGTCACGGCGACGGAGGAGAGCGTGAGGAGCAGGTTGAGCCACGGGTAGACCTTCGCGCTGAAGCGGGCGACCTCGACCTCCGCGTTGTAGACCTCGCCGGCCAGGTCCTCGTAGCGCTTCGCCTCCTCGCGCTCCCTGCCCACCAGCTTGACCAGCAGGACGGAGCTCAGGAGGGAGGTCGCGTACGCGGACATCCTGCTCACCCTCGTCCACCTCTTGACGAACAGGGTCCGCATGCGCGGCTGGTACCTGACCAGCCCGTACACGTAGGCTGGCAGCGGCGCGAGCAGGACCAGCGCCAGCCTCCAGTTGAGCGAGAAGACAACGGCCAGCGCCGCCAGCCTCAGCGAGCTGATGATCGCGGTCTCGAAGCTGCCGACGATGAAGCGCTGGACCCTGTCCACGTAGCCGTAGAGCCTGGCGACGACGTCGCCCACCTGGGCCCCCTCCTGGTACAGCTCGACCCCTAGCTCCATCGCGCCGGCGAACACCTTGGAGCGCAGGTCGAGCGCCACCCTGCCGCTCAGGATGCTCTGGTACAGCCCGCTGACCGCGCCCACGACCGTGGACGCGACGCTCAGCGCGGCGAGGGCGGCGGCGTACCTCGCGATCGCGCCCAGGTCGCCCCTGAGTATGCCCTCGTCCACGATGGCGCGCGTAAGGAGCGGCGAGACCACGCTGAGGGCGATGCCGAGCAGCGAGAGCGAGAGCACGAGCGCCAGGAGGCGCCAGTGGGGGCGCAGGACGGAGTAGAGCTTCAGGATCCTGTAGCGCTCCAGGATCTTGGAGCGCAGCACGGCTGGAGGCTTCAGGCTGGAGTACTTAACGCTTGCCCCGAGAAGGGTGGCGAGCGCCGCCCACAGCGCAGCGGTGCCGACGCCCGAGCGGGCGCCGACTCGGCTGGCGCACTCGGGCGATTGGGAGTGGCCGGCTCACGCCTCGGGCCCAGCGGCCCTCGGCGCTTACACCGCCACCCCATCAACCCCGTCTTCTACGGGAGCCCTCGTCTCGGCCACGGGACCCGTCGCCGGGCCCCAA
>JAGDWA010000043.1:0-1576 GCA_023269735.1 Thermofilum sp. | reverse complement strand
GGCCGCGGCCCGCCGTTCCTCTCGTACTAAGCGGACCTTCCCCTCAGGCGGCCAGCACCCCCGACAGGTAGAGTCCGACCTGTCTCGCGACGGTCTAAACCCATCTCACGTTCCCCTTTAATGGGCGAGCAGCCCCACTCTTGGCCCCTGCTGCAGGGCCAAGCTGGGAAGAGACGACGTCTGGGTACCAAACCGCGGGGTCGATGTGAACTCTCGCCCGCGACGAGCCGGTTATTCCCGGGGTAACTTTTCTGTCATGCCCGGCCCCCACCGAAGGGGGCACGAGCGTTCGCTAGGCCCCGGTTTCCCGCCTGCGCCCCATGCGTTTAAGGGCGCAGTCAGCCCGGCTTTTGGCCTTGCCCTCTACGGCGGAGTTCTGACCCGCCTGAGCCGAGCTTTGGGCACCCCTGATACCTTTTCAGGGGTGTGCCGCCCCAGCCAAACCGCCCACCTGCCGCTGTCCCCGGGGGACCCCGGGTTAGGGGCGTGGCCGCGAGTGGGCGGTGTTTCATTGGCGCATCCACACCCCCCAGAGAGGGTGTTTCATCGCTCCCGCCTACGCTACGCACCCGAAGCCACGCCCCAACGGCAGGCTGCGGTGAAGCTCCACGGGGTCTTCTCGCCCCATCGGGGGTACCTGGACTGTGCACCAGGTTGCGGGTTCACCGGGTCCCGGGCCGGGACAGCGGGGACCTCGTTGATCCATTCATGCGCGCCGGAACTTACCCGGCAAGGCATTTGGCTACCTTAAGAGAGTCAGAGTTACTCCCGGCCTTCAGCGGCGCTTCGCCCGGTTGTACCCGGGTTTCACGTACCGCCAGTGGCCAGGATTCAGCCCCCGTACTCACCCTTTCGGGCTCGCGGGGACCTATGTTTTTATTAAACAGTCGGGTCCCCCTTGTCACTGCGACCTGCGGTCCCAGGGGTAGGCCCCAAGACCGCAGGCACCCCTTATCCCGAAGTTACGGGGCTAATTTGCCGAGTTCCCTAGCCCGGGTTACCCCGCCACGCCTTGGGCTTCTCACCCAGGGGCACCTGTGTCGGTTCTCGGTACGGTCGTGGGGGATCCTTCCCCACTCCCTTTTCACTGGCCCCGGGAGTCGGGGGAACCCGCCTAACGGCGGGCCCATCACGCCTTCACCCGTTTCTCGCCATGACGGCACTCCACGGGCTTCAGCGCTTGGATAGGGCGGTGGCCCTACTCCCCCTATCCCGCGGCGTCAGGAGTGGGGCCTTGCGTTGCCGCGAAGCGTACCCCCACGGCAGGGGAATATTAACCCCTTTCCCTTTCGGCGGCACCGGTTAAGGGCCGCCTTAGGACCGGCTAACCCTCAGCCGACGACCGTTGCTGAGGAACCCTTGCCCTTTCGGCGGAGGGGATTCTCACCCCTCTTGCGCTCTTACTACCGCCGGGATTTTCGTTCCGAGCGGATCCATCGGACCTCACGGCCCGACTTCTAGTCCACCCGGACGCCCCCCTACCGGATCACCCCACAGTGTGGGGTGCCCCGGGGTCTCGGCGGCCGGCTTAGTCCCGCTAATCTTCGGGGCCCCCCGCCTCGGCGGGTAAGCTGTT
>JAGDWA010000037.1 GCA_023269735.1 Thermofilum sp. | reverse complement strand
GGCTCGACTCGGACGCTGAGCTGGGCGGGAGGGTGGGGGTCGCGATCGTCTCCGGGGCCTACGGGCTGGTGCCGGCGGAGGTGGAGTGCGTCTACCCCCTCTCGCAGTACGAGAGCTCGATCGACCTGAACGACCCCCTGGTCGCGGAGCAGCTGTCCTCCGACGTCGCCTGGGCGCTGCTCAACCTGTGGAGGGAGGGGCCGGTTGTGGTCGTCTACGAGCAGGGGGGCCTCGCGACGGCGAGGAAGGTCTGGGAGAGGCTGAGGAGGAGGGGCTTGAGGGTCTACCTGAAGCGGTACGGCGGCGTCGACGAGCTGCTGAGCTTCGTCAGGGCGGTGATCTCGGCCGCCCCTCAGACGTAGAACGAGGGGATCCGGCCGCCCTCCTCGCGCATCCGCTTGCGCAGCTCCTCCACCTTGCGCTCCAGCCTCACCTTCTCCTCGGCCAGCCTCACCAGCTCGCTCGTGTCGATCGTGACGCCGAGCGCTTGCGCGACGAACTCCACGGCCGCCTTCGCGGCCAAGGGGTCGGCCGAGCTCGGGTCCGCGTAGGGCAGGATCGCCACCGACGGGAAGTCGTGGGCCTCGTAGTACGCGAGCATCGCCGCCAGCGGGCCGACGACCGAGAGCCCCTCCTCGAGCGGGACCAGCCCCCTCACCAGCTCCCCGTACTGCCGGAGGAAGGGCCTCGTCGCGGCGTACCTGAGCGCGCTGTCGCCCCGCCTGTAGGAGGCGTCCAGCCCCCCGATGAGGAGGGCCGCCCTGGAGCCGCCCGAGATGCTGGCCTCAGCCAGCTTGTACGGCACCCTGATCATGTCGCCGCGCGGGAGGGGCACGTTGGGCAGGAAGACGACCGCCGGGCCCACGTCGTAGAGCTCGTAGGGGGCCACGAGCCCGTCGGGCCCCATGTTGACGATCTGAGGCATGTGGGGCGAGATCACGTAGCCGACCTTCCTGCCCCCCAGCGCCCCGATGATGTGGCGGACCGTGAGGTAGCCGACGAGCCCGAAGCCGTGGTAGCCGGCGATGAACACCTTCCCCCTGAACGCCCCCTCAGCCGCTATGACCTCCACGCTCACGGCGGGCCCCGGCTAGGTGGGCGAGGCCCCCTTTAAGCTACTGCTGCAGGAGGACGGCGTTGACGACCCCATCCTGGCCGGGCCGCGACGTCACCCGGGCCCTGCCCAGCTCCGTCTCGATGATCGCCCCCTTCGTGATCACGCCGCGCCTGTCGTAGTCCCTGTTCGAGGGGTTCGAGATGACCCTGAGGATCCTGACCTTCCTGCTCTGCCCATTCCTCGGGTCGACCACGTTCGCGTACTCGGCGAACTTCAGCTTCACCTTGTAGTTGCCGCCCCTGACCCTCACGAGCGCCCTCCTCTCCGCCCCGAGCACCGTCTCGATGGGCGGCCTCCCCATCCAGTACTTCCTCTTCACCTTCACGTGCCTGCCCTTCATCCCGCCCGTTATCTTCCGCAGGTCGTTGCCCTGGTAGATCATGCCGAGCCCGGCTTACCCCTCAGCTTTTAAAATCTTCGTCGTCCCGGCGCCCCCGTGAGGGAGAGGCGGGGCCCCCTCGTGCTCTGGCCGGTCTACTTCGACGCCTCGAGGAGCAGGTCGGCGAGGCGCAGGGTGCCCCTCCGGCTGGCGGTGAAGGGGGTGACGGCGGAGGAGCTGCTGAAGGCGGCCCAGGCCGCCGGCTACAAGGCCGAGCTGGACCCCGGCGCGAGGCACCCGGCGGCGTGGTTTGAGGGCAGCGGTAGGGTCCTCGTCCACACCGACGAGCCGAAGAGCGCGGTCCTGAGGAGGGTCGCCGAGCAGCTGAGGAGGATGAGGGGCGAGGCCGCGCGGAGGCCTAGCCGCCCTTGAGGAGCCTCTCCAGCTCCTCCCTGACGAGCTTGCTGATGAGGGCACCGTCGAGCCTGCCCCTCAGCCTCGCCATGACGGCGCCCATCGCGGGGCCGAAGGCCGCCATCCCGCGCTCCCTGATGACCCCCTCCATCCCCCTCAGGACCTCCCTCACGACCCCCCTCGCCTCCTCCACGGACAGCGGCTCTAGGCCCAGAGCCCTCACCGCCCCCTCCGCCGTCGACGACGGGTTCTCGGCGAGGTACTTCAGGACGGCCGGAACCGCCTCCTTCACCAGCCCCCCGCGCGCGACCAGCCTGAAGACGTCGAGCAGGTGCTCGTCGGTGAGGTTCTGGACGGGGACCCCGTCCCTCCGCAGCTCGACCAGCGTGCCCTCCAGCGTGGAGGCCACCAGCGTGGGGGGCGCCCCGACCTCCGCCACGGCGCGCTCGAAGAGGTCGAGCCGGTAGGAGCGCAGCACCTTCCTCGCCAGGTCCGGGTGGAGGCCGTAGACCTTCGTGAACCTCTCGTACTTGACCTCGGGGGGCTCGGGGAGCTTGGCGGCGAGCCGCGCCAGCATCTCGCCGGTGATGGGGATCGGCCTGATGTCCGTCTCCGGGTACATCCTCGCCCTCCCCGGCATCGGCCTCATGAACCTGGTCGTGCCGTCCGGGTTGGCGGCCCGCGTCTCGGGGGGCACCCCCTCCAGCGCCTCACGCGCCCTCTCCAGGACCGCCTCGACCGCCGCCCGGGCCTTCCTCGGCTCCCCGAAGACCAGGGCGAAGGCGTCGCCCGGGCCGCAGCCCAGCAGCCTCCTCACCTCCTCGACCTCGCCCCCGCCGATGCCGTAGCCCGGGAGCTCGTCGCTGTGGAAGATGCCGCCCACCTCCGCCCAGTACCGGGCCCTGTCAGCCATCTCCGTGCCGAGCCGCCTGCCCGGCTGGATCTCGCGGCCCAGCAGCCCGGCGAACCCCGGCAGCTTCACGGCGAGCGCCACGCCGCCCGCCTCCAGCGCCCTCCTGGCCACGCGCGAGTTCGTGCCCTTGAAGACCTCGGTGACGTCCACGGGGCGCTGGTCGAGGGCCCCGGGCGACACGCCCCTCCTCCTCAGCTCGTCGCGGATCTCCAGCAGGCCCCTCTGCCTCTGGATCTCCAGCTCCACCACCTTCGGTATCAGCTCCAGCTCCTGGACCCCCTTCACCTCCACGCGGGCCCCGCCCTCCACCGAGATGTTGAGGTCCTGCCGTATCGTCCCCAGCCCCCTCTTCACCCTCCCCGTCATCCTCAGCAGCTGCCCTATCCTCAGCGCCGCGAGACCGGCCTCCTCCGGGCTGGAGAGGACGGGGGCCGTGGAGATCTCGACGAGGGGCACGCCGAGCCTGTCGAGCCTGTAGAGGACCTCGCCCCCCCGCTCGCCCACCTTCCGCGCCGCGTCCTCCTCGAGGCAGACCGTCGACACCGGCACCCGCTTGCCCTCGACGTCCACCCACCCGTCGAAGCCGATCAGCGCGGTGCGCTGGAAACCGGTGGTGTTCGAACCGTCGATGACGATCTTCCGCATGACGTGCACCTCGTCGACGATCCTGCAGTTCAGCGCCATGGCGACGATGAGGGCCGCCTCGAGGGCCTCGGGGTTCAGCGGGTGCGGCGGCTCCTCGTCCATCTCCACGAGGCACGAGCCGTCCAGGTAGGACTCGTACACGAAGGTCCTGCCCTTGGAGTACTCGAAGAGGGCGGCGGGGTCGAGCTCCCCCAGCTCGCTGCGGGCCAGCCTCAGCCACCTCCTGAACGTGAAGTGGGGCTCGTCGCGCCTCAGCTCGGTGGGGCAGCCGCAGAAGAGCTTGGCCCTCGTGTCGAGCATCTGGTGGATCTCGAGCCCCACGCGGCAGCTCACGGCTCACCCCCTCACGTACCGCTCGAAGTAGTTGAGGGGCGGGTAGTACCACTCCTCGCTCCTCTCGTCCATCTCGTGGGCCACGTTCGTGAGGAAGAGCCTGACCGCCTCCTCCCTGCCCTGGGCCCTCGCGAGGACCCACGACAGCTTCACGAAGGCGGTCTCGGGCAGCATGTCCTCGGCCGGCACGGCGCCGGCCTTCAGCAGCTCCACCCCCCTCCTGTACACGTTCATGTTCACCCTGCCCCAGATGCACTGCGACGCCACGACGACCACCACGCCCTCCTCCGTGGCCCTCCTGACCGAGGGGACCAGGTCGGCCGACACGTGCCCCAGCCCGGTCCCCTCGATCACGACCCCCCTGTAGCCCCTGTCGACCAGGAAGTCGAGCACCTCGGGGCTCATCCCGGGGTAGAACTTGACCAGCGCGACCCTCTCCTCGAAGCCCCCCTCGAGCACGACGCCCTCGCTGGAGCGGGGGGTGAACCTCCTGGCGAACACCTTCAGCTCCCTCGAGGGCAGCTCGACCTTCGCGAGCGGCACCGCGTTCACGCTCCTGAAGGCGTCGCGCCTGCTCGTGTGCATCTTCCTGACCCTCACCCCCCTGTGGACGTAGAAGGCGGTGTCGTCGGGGCCCGCGTGCATTACGACGACCGACTCGGCGAAGGGCGCCTTCACAGCCGTGACCGCTGCCGCCAGGACGTTCGTCGCCGAGTCCGTCGAGGGCCTGTCGGAGGACCTCTGCGCCCCCACCAGGATCACGGGGCCGGGCAGCCTGCGCAGCGCGAAGGCGAGCGCAGCGGCGGTGTAACCCATGGTGTCGGTCCCGTGGGCGACGATGACCCCGGCCGGCCCCTCGCTCTCGAAGACCTTCGCCACCCTTTCCGCGATCGCCGACCAGTGCCTCGGCGTCATGTCCTCGCTGAACACGTTGAAAAGGGTCTCCGCGCTCACCAGGGCGACGTCCTCGAGCTCGGGGACCATCGAGTAGATCTCCTCAGCGGTGAAGTACGGGTAGACGGCGCCGGACACGTAGTCGACGCGGGAGGCTATCGTGCCCCCCGTCCCGACGAAGTGGACGCGCGGCAGACCGGGCTTCGGGCTGGGCGCCGGCGCGGCCGCCCCCCTCGACGGCTCGACCCTCCCGACCCTCCTGAGCGACTTGACCCTCCTCGCGTCGATGCCCACGTTGTAGCCGTTGGGCAGCTTGACGACCAGCACGTTGGGGTCCCCGTACTGCGGCCTCGGGAGCAGCACCCCCCTGACGAGGGCCCCGTCGTCGCGCTCCAGCTCGACCTCGTCGAAGACCCCCGCGCCCGCCGCGCTGAGCAGCTCGGCTGCCGCCTCGCCGTAGCCCTCAGCGCTCATTGCGGCTCAGCTACGCCGCTGCGGCAGCCTGCTGGCTGGCGTATATGATCCTCCTCCGGTAGTTCCTCCAGTTCCTCCTCCTGGGGGTCAGGTTCTTCTTGGGCTTCGGCGGGATCTTCGGTGTGGCCATCCTCACCTTGCCGGCCTTCGTGAGGGAGCCGTGGCTCGGCATGCCTACCGGGAGGCGATCCCCGCACCCCGCTTAAGCGTTTCGCCCCCGCAAGGTACATAAACCCTCGAGAGCCGGAGCAGCCGGGCCGGTAGCTCAGCACGGTAGAGCGACGGGCGCGTGCCGGTCGAGGCTCTTAACCCGTAGGCGCGCTGTGGCGCGGCGGAGGCCCCGGGTTCGAATCCCGGCCGGCCCGCCACACCCCCTTCGGCCCTCGCCTCCCAAACCTTTATCCGCGCAGCGGACTGGCGCCGCCAATGCGGGTGCTGATCGTCAGCCCCCGGGCGAGCGGGATCGGCGGCGTGGCGCAGCACGTCTCCAAGCTGGCCAGGGAGCTCGGGGCGCGGGGCTTCGAGGTCGAGGTGGTCTCGGTGGAGAACACCCCGCACGTGCCCGTGAAGGGGCTCTACAACCCGAGCTTCGCCGCCACCGCGGCCGCCAGGGCGGCGCTGAAGAGGCTGCGCGGCGCGAAGTTCGACGTCGCCCACGGCCACAACGTCCCCTCCTGGCCCGCCGTCAGGCTGGCGCCGGCAGCGGCCAGGGTGCTGACGCTGCACGGGGTCTTCTCGGAGCAGGTCGGGATGCTCCACGGACCCCTCCTCGGCAGGCTCAGCGGGTGGTTCGAGGGGAGGGCCGTGAGGGGGGTCGACGCTTTGACCTGCGTCTCGCGCAGCGCGTGCGAGCACTACAGGCGGATGGGGGTCGACGCGCGCTACATCCCGAACGCCGTGGACCCGCGGGAGCTGCCCGGGGAGGGGCTGCGCCTCTACGACCGCCAGGTGGCGTACGTGGGCCGCCTGAGCCGCGAGAAGGGCTTCGATGTGCTGCTGGAGGCCGCGAAGATGGTCGACCCCTCCGTGCACCTGGTCGTCGTGGGCTCCGGGGTGAGGGAGCTGGAGGAGCGCGCCAGGGCTCTCTCGAGGGAGCTGCCGAACTTCCACTACCTGGGCTACAGGCCGAGGGAGGAGGCGCTGAGGGTGATGAAGGGGAGTGACCTGCTGGTGCTCCCCTCGCGCGCCGAGGGGATGCCGACGGTGCTCCTGGAGGCGATGGCGCTGAGGGTCCCGATCCTCGCCTCCCGGATCCCCGGGGTCCTCGACGTGGTCGACGACTCGTGCGCCGCGCTGGTCGAGCCGGGCGACCCGGCCAAGCTGGCGGCAGCCATAAACAGGTACGCCTTCGATTACCCGGGGGCCCTCGTCGACAGGGCCTACGAGAGGGTCCTCGCGGAGTTCAGCTGGGGCAGGGTGGCGGGCGAGTACGTGCGGCTCTACGAGGAGCTGCTGGGGGCTAGGGCCGGGCGAGCAGACCCCTCCCCGCCAGGGCCCGCAGGATCCTAAGCGCCAGGCCCCTCGACTTGACCCTCACCAGCAGCAGCCCGCCGGCCCTCTCCACCTCGACGCCGGGCCAGCCCCCGAGCAGCGCGGCGGCCTCCGGCTTAGCCGGGATCACGTAGTAGCCCTGGGGGTCGCGCCGCTCCAGGAACCCCCGCAGCTCCGCTCCCACGCGCCCCACCGGGCCCCCCTAGCCGAAGATCTCGCGTAGGAGCGCCTTGGCGTCCTCCAGCGTCCCAGCGTCCTTCAGCCTCACGATGAGGCGGTCGGGGGCCACGTAGGTCAGCGAGTTGCCCCTGTAGTCGAACTTGGCGAGGGCGGAGCCCAGCTTCAGCGTCTGCCTCGCCTTGGAGGACAGCCTGTCCAGCACCTCGCCCTGGGCACCCTCGCGGATGAACGCTACGAAGGTGGCGGCCGTCTGGCACACCACCTCGAACCGCTCGAAGAGCTTGCTGAGGGGCTCCACGGGCCGAGGGGGCGGAGGAAGGTATTAACTTTAGCCCCGAGGTAAGCTTCTTCTGCCCCGCGGGCCCCCACTCGAGGGGTGATGAGGGGTACCAAAGCGGATGCGGTGAAGACTAGGCTAGAGTCTGACCCCCCTCGCCCCGCCGCCCGGCCAGCCTGGCCCACACGACCATGGGCCCGGGCTCCCTGTTCCCCCAGGCGTAGTACGGCACGGCCGTGAACTCGACCTCCCTCGCCGGGACCTCCACGCTGCCCAGCGGCGCGTAGAGCTTGCCGGCCCACCCGCTTAGGTCGAGGGCCAGCGCCCTCCCCCTCACCGCCACCACTCCCCCCAGCAGGTCGGGCCTCCACTCCGCCCTCAGCCCCTCGGGGACGATGGCGAGGCTCCACACGTCGTGCCCGTTGTCGGCCTGCTCGAGGCAGTAGATCAGCGGCCCGTACCTGATGGCGGCCCTGCAGGTGTTGTAGGAGACCCACGGGTGGCTCTCGAGCAGGGTGGGGCCCATGTCGAGGCCCAGCCTGACGACGTCCCCCTCCCTCCACCTCCTGCGCACCTCGAAGAAGGAGCCGGGCCTCGCGGGGCCCGCGCCCCTGCCGTTCACCTCGACCCGGGCGCTGCGCGCCCAGGAGGGCACGCGGAGGTAGAGCGAGAACTCATCCACCCCCTCCGGCCTCACCTCCACCTCCACGACCCCCTCCCACGGGTACCTAGTCCGCTGCACCAGCTCCACGGCGCCGCCCCCCACCTCGACCCTCGCCCTGCTCGCCGCGTAGAGCACCACGTAGACCCCCTCCCCCGACCTCGCGTAGAGCATACCGGGGACGTACGCTATCAGCCTGGCGATGTTCGGCGGGCAGCAGGCGCACTCGAACCACCTCTGCCTCCTGTGCCTGCCCCGGTCGGCGAGCGGGTTGACGTAGAAGTAGCGGTCGCCGCTGAGCGAGATCCCGGCCAGCGCGCCGTTGTAGAGCGCCAGCTCCATCACGTCGGCGTACTCCGCCGCCCCCGTCGCGAGCAGCATCCGCCAGTTCCACATCGCGTTTGCCACCGCGGCGCAGGTCTCCGCGTAGGCCCTCTCGTTGGGCAGCTCGTAGGCGTCGCCGATCGCCTCCCCCTCGTACCGCGAGCCCACGCCACCCGTCACGTACATCTTCCTCTCCACCAGGTCGTGCCAGAGCCTGTCGAGGGCCGCCCACAGCTCCGGGTCCCCCGTCTCCATGTAGACGTCGGCCGCGCCGCAGCAGAGGTAGAGGGCCCTGACGGCGTGGCCCGTGATCTCGCGCAGCTGCTTGAAGGGCGCGTGGTCCAGGTGGTAGGGGCTGCCGCCGATCAGCCCGCGCCCCCGCCTCTCGATGAGGAGCTGGGCCAGCTGCAGGTACTCGCGCCTCCCCACCTGCCGGTACAGCTCGACGAGCGCCATCTCGACCTCGGGGTGGCCATCGACGCCCTCCCTCCCCCCAGGCCCGAAGACGCCGTAGATGTGGTCGGCGAAACGGGTCGCGGCCGCCAGCAGGTCGGTCTCGCCCGTCGACCTGGCGCGGGCCACAGCCGCTTGGAAGAGGTGGCCGGCGCAGTACATCTCGTGCATGTCGCGGAGGTTCGTCCACCTCTCCCCCCTCCTCTCGAAGGTGAAGTACGTGTTGAGGTAGCCGTCGGCATCCTGGGCCGCCACAATCTCGGCCACGACGGAGTCCACGAGCCTCTTCAGCCCCTCGTCGCGGGCGTACGCCAGGGCCCACTGGGCCGCCTCCACCCACTTGTAGACGTCGCTGTCGTTGAAGTAGAGGCCCCTGAAGGGGCCCCGCAACTTCCCCGCCGCCCTCCTGAAGTTGTCGATGCGCCCCGTCTCCTCCAGCAGCTCGTGCTGGGTGGGGAGCGTCACCTTCACCAGCCTCTCGAGGCGGGGGGCCCAGAACCCGTCCTCGAGCCTCACGCTGCTCACGGGGACCGGTCTGAGCCTCGCGAAGGGGCTCGAGGTGGTGTCGACGATTACCGCCCTCACGGGGCGGGGTTAGCAGCGGTTAAAAAAAGGTTAACGGGAGCAAGACTTAAAGCCCAGAGAGCGGTGGAAGCCGCGTGGCCGAGCTGGAGAAGGGCGAGAAGCTCATAGAGGAGGCCCGGTCCGCGCTGAGGCAGCTGAGCGACCTCCACTACGAGCTCAGGGACTACGAGAGGAGGAGGAGCGAGATCCTGCGCATGTACTCCACGGGCCAGATCTCCCAGGAGGTCTTCGACAACCTGATGGGCGAGCTCCGCCAGAAGATGCTGCCCCTCGTCAGGAGGTACTTCGAGCTCAAGGCGAAGCTGAGGGAGCTGGAGGCCCAGCTCCGCCTGGTCGTGACCAGGCTGAGCGTCGAGGCCCGCGCCTCGGAGAGCTCCGTCTACAGGGCCAGCTTCGAGAGGGACCAGAGGGTCAGGCAGGCCCTGTCCAGGATCGGGGGCGCCCTGGAGGACGTCCAGAACGCCCTCAAGTCCGCGGACGTGGAGAGGGAGCTGCGCATGCTCGACGTCCTCCTCGACGTCCTGCCTAGGGAGGAGGCCGAGGCGTGGCGCCAGGCGATCTCGGAGGTGGTCGACGGTTGGGCCAAGACCAGGTTCTCCTACGCCGGGAGGGTGGAGGAGCTGGAGAGGAGGATCGAGTCGCTCAACGTCGCCCTCAGGGAGCTGGAGGTCAGGTTCGCGGTGGGGGAGCTCGATAGGGGCGAGTACGAGGCCAGGCGCTCCTCGCTCGAGAGGGAGATCGGCGAGCTCCAGGCGCAGCTGGAGGACCTCCAGGAGAAGCTCGAGGACCTCGACCTGATAGCCGCCAGGTGCAGGGAGTTCCTGTCGAGGTGATGTGGGTGCGCTCCCTCATCCTCGCCTGCCTCGCGGCAGCGGCAGCC
>JAGDWA010000022.1:5222-10113 GCA_023269735.1 Thermofilum sp. | reverse complement strand
TCACTAGGTCGTAGGCAGTCAGGCCGCTCTGGATCGCGGCGGCGGCGTAGTTGACCATCTCGCCCGCGGGCTCGGGCCCCGCGACTTGGACGCCGACGAGCCTCAGGTCGCCCCTCGCGAACAGGGCCTTGAGCTTGACCTTCGCGGCCCCAGGCAGGTTCGCCGGATGCCTGTTGACAGCCTCGACGGTGACGGGGACGACGCTCAGCCCCAGCCGCTTGGCTGCCGCCTCCGTCAGCCCGGCGGCCGCGAGGACCGTGCCCGCTATGACGGTGGAGTAGGCGGGGAGGACGCCCTCCACCCCCCTCGAGGGGTTGAGGCCGGCTATGTGCATGGCGGCCACCCTGCCCTCCGCAACCGCGAGCGTCGAGAAGTAGGCTCGCGTGGGCCTGCCGGTGAAGAAGTCCCTCTTCAGCGCGATGTCCCCGACCGCGTAGATGTCGGGGTCGCTGGTCCTCATGAAGGAGTCGACGATCAGGTGGCCCGCCTCGTCGGTCGCTAGGCCGGCGGCCTTCGCGACCTCCGTGTTCGGGGCGACGCCCACCGAGATGAGGACTGCGTCGGCCCCGATCTCCTCGCCGTTGTCGAGCACGACCCCCTCGACTCTGCCGCTGCCCCGTATCTCCCTCACGCTCCTGCCCAGGTGGAACTTGACGCCCTTCGCCTCCAGGGCCCTCCTGGCGATCTCCCCGAACTCCCTGTCGAAGGCCAGCGCGAGGGCCTCGTCGAGGACCTCCACCACGTGCACCTCCCTGCCCCTGGCGAGATCGTCGGCGTACTCCATCCCGACGAAGCCCGCGCCCACGATCACAACCCGCTTCGCCCTCTTCAGCACGTTGTAGACCTCGACTAGGCGCTCGTACTCCTTGTAGATCAGGACGACGTTCTCGAGCTCAGCGCCGGGGATCTTCAGCCTGAGGGGGCTGGTGCCGGTCGCCAGCACGAGCTTGCCGTACCCGATCTCCCTCCCGCCCCTCGTCCTCACGACCTTCCTGGCGCGGTCGATCTCAACGACCTCGTCGACCAGCAGCTCGGCCTTGGCCTCCGTGAGCAGGGCGTCGGGGATCAGGCAGCCGTCGACTGAGCCGATGGTCTCAACGATGTAGGGGACGGAGCACGGGATGGGCTGGACCTTCGTCCTGCGGATCACCAGGACGCTGAGGTCGGGGCGCAGCGCCCTGAGGGCGAGGGCCGTCGAGAGGCCGCCGGCCCCCCCGCCGACGATCACTACGTCGTACCTTGACTGTGGCATACGAGTTCGGCAAGCGGACGTTAAAATCCCTTTCCAAGCGCTCGGTGGCGCTCAGGAGTGGGAAGCCCTGGCGAGCAGCGCCTCTACGTCGCGCTTGAAGGCCTCGGCGACCTCGGGGAACTTCGCGCCCACCTCCTCCGCGCTCCCGCTCCACTCCTCCTCGAAGTTCCCCTTCCTGAAGGTTAGCGACCTGAAGACCACCCCCTCGAGGTCCATGTTGAAGACCCCGTTCACCTCCCGCTGGACGGGGATGACGGCTATCACGGTCTTCTCCTTCTTCGCCAGCTTCCCCGACCTGTAGATGTAGGTCAGCACGAGCTCGAACTTCGTGCCCGCCTCATCGAGCTTGCGGAGGTCGACGCCGCCCCTCTCTACGCCCTTCACCGGCTCGGCCTCGCGCAGGACGCCCTCGCACAGCCTGGCCAGGCTCTCGGCGCTCTCGAGCGTCAGCCGAGGCATGGGGCCTGCCATGCGGGGGCTAATATAAGCTTTTGGTCCCTTCGGTTTGTTGGCTGATTCGCTCAACCCCCAGCGCCGCACTACCTCCGCAGCCCCCTCTCGACGGAGAGGGCGAGGGCCGTGCCCAGAACTCCGATGGAGACCACGGACCCCGGCACCACGCCGGCGATGCTGAGCAAGAGCGGGATGTCGACGCCGAAGGCCCAGAGCATCAGGTAGCGCAGGTAGCTGCCGACGATCAGCGAGACCGTGGCCACCTCGACGGCCGCGGCGAGGAGCTTGCGACGCAGACCCTTCCCGTAGGCCAGCTTGTAGGCCAGGTAGCTCGCCGCGAAGTTCGCGGCGCTCCCCAGCGCGGCGTCGAAGGCCGCGAGGGCGAAGGAACCCCACGGCGCGGCGAGGACGTTCCCCAGGAAGCAGCCCAGCGCGACCCCGACCACCGCCGGCCACCCCAGCACGGTGCTGAGCATGAGGAGCGCGTCGGCCACCCGCACCTGCCAGAGGAGGAAGGACACCATCGGCAGCGCGGCGACGAGCGCTGCGTAGGCGGCCGCGACGAGGGCGGCGAGCGCCAGGTCCCTCGCTCGCATGTAGGGGCCTCAACAGCCCCCTTAAAGGCCTTGCGCGCTCAACCGTTTTATACGGGGGGCGAGCCACCCGAGGTGTGAGGGTAACCAAGGAGCTCCTGTCGAAGCTCGAGACCGAGTACGCGGGCTACCTGGAGGGGGCGAGGCTCGACAGGTTCTTCGAGGAGTTTGACATCAAGTTCGCCGCCGGGCACTGGGCCGCCGGCGACTTCGTGGACCGCTTCGCCACGAAGGGCTACTGGCCGGAGCTCCCGAGCGACATCAAGTCGCAGATGGAGAGGGTGGCGAAGGCCGGGATCAAGGGGATCGAGTTCCACGACGCCCTCTTCCTCGACGAGAACTTGAGGGTGGTGGAGGACAGGATCATCGAGGTGAGGGAGCACCTGGAGAGGCTGGGGCTGAAGGCGACCACGATGAACGTGAACATGTTCACGGACCCCAGGTGGAAGCTGGGCAGCGTCACCCACCCGAAGAGGGAGGTGCGGGAGAAGGCCCTCAGCGTCCTTCTGCAGGCGGCCGACATCGCCAAGGAGCTGGGCTGCGAGGCCTTCAGCTTCTGGCCGGGCCAGGACGGATGGGACTACAACTTCGAGGTGAACTACGGGAGGCAATTCGAGTGGTTCGTGGAGGCTTGCAGGCAGGCCGCCAGGAGGGCGAAGGAGCTGGGGCTGAGGTTCGGGATCGAGGCTAAGCCCAAGGAGCCCAAGGAGGGCAACATGGTCATCCCGACGACCCACATCGCCGGCTGGATCGCGTACACCATCAACCAGGAGCTGGGGGGCAAGTACATGGGCGTGACGATCGACTACGGCCACGAGCAGATGTACGCGGTCGAGCCTGCCTACACGGTCTACGCGCTCCACAGGATGGGGGTGCCCATAGCGAACTTCCACATCAACACGGCGAAGCTGCACAGCAACGACGAGGACAGGGTCTTCGGCACCGGCGACGTGTGGCGCTTCGTCGACTACCTCTACGCGGCCATCGACACCGGCTACGACGGGTGGTTCGCCGAGGACCAGTTCACCTACAGGATGGACCCCGTCAAGGCCATGGCCCTGAGCAAGGAGATCTTCGGCAACCTGATGAAGAAGGCGCTCCTCATCTACGCGAGGAGGGACGAGCTGGAGGAAGCGAGGAGCAAGTGCGACCAGGCGGAGGTTCTCAACGTCGTGAAGAAGATCATCCTGACTGGTTGACCCGTAAGTAAAGAGAATTGTTCTTTTCCCCTCGCCGGGTGGCTCCAGCGCGCCGCCTAGGCCCCCTACAGGCGCTCCGGGAACAGCGGCTTGGCCCCCCTCTGCCTGAAGCGCTCCACGACTTGGGCCTGCTCCTCCGGCGTAAGCCTCCTGAACCTCTCAGCCGCGCTGATCATCTTCGGCCAGAGGCTGAGCTCGGAGCACATCGAGTAGGTCGCCACCCCCTCCTGCGAGAGGGTGTACCAGACGGCCAGGTCGATGTCCTCCTGGTCCACGAAGGGCTCGTACCAGGAGACGAACGGCCTGCCGCCGACCGTCGCCCGCTCGCCGGGCCACCGCCGCCTGGCGATGGACTTTATCGCGATGACTCCGACGTCCCTGTCGAGGGCCGCCTTCAGGACGGGCCTGAAGTCGTTCTCGGGGGTGGGGTGCACCATCGCCGCCGCGTAGACGGGTATGAGCACGGTGTCGAAGTCGAAGCGCTCGAGCGCCCTCAGCACGATGCGCATGTCGTTGTGGACGGTGATCCCGATGTGCTTGACCAGGCCCGTGTCCCTCGCCTCCAAGAACGCCTCGAGGGCCCCGCCCCTACCGAGGATCCTGTCCAGCTCCTCGAGGGAGCTGACGGCGTGGAACTGGTAGATGTCGAAGCTGTCCACGCCCAGCCTGGCTAGCGACTGCTTGAGCTCCCTCCAGGCGCCCTCCCTCGTCCTCTCCAGCGTCTTCTCTGCGATCACCAGCCGGCTCCTGTACTTGCTGATGAGGGGGCCGAGCCTCAGCTCCGCCTCGCCGTAGCTGGGTGCGATGTCCACCATGTTCAGCCCTTTCTCCAGGGCCATCTCGAAAGCCCGGACGCCCTCCTCCGCGTTGGGGGTGAAGCCCGGGCCCGCGCCGCCGATCGTCAGGATCGTCACTCGGTACCCGGTCCTGCCCAGGACCCTCTTCTCCACGCGGAACCAACTCCCCGCCGGCGGATAAGCGTTCCTCGCGCGGCTACGCTTAAGAGCCCGAAGCCGGACGTACCCCGGGGGTCTCGCTGCGAGGCGCTGAAAGCTTGGGGGAGCCCTACCGGGGGCTGCTGCAGGAGCTGGTGGCAGCGCTGAGGAGGAGGCTCGGCGACGCGCTGGTCTCCGTCGTTGTTTTCGGCTCGGTGGCGAGGGGGGAGGCCGGGCGCGAGAGCGACGTCGACCTGCTGGTGGTGGCGGAGGGCCTCCCTCGGAGCAGGCTCAGGAGGCAGGACCTCTTCATGGAGGTGGAGGAGGAGGTTCGGCCAGTCCTCGAGGAGCTGGCCGAGCTGGGCTACCACGTCGAGCTCTCCCCCATCCTGAAGACCCCCGAGGAGGCAGCGAGGGTCACCCCCCTCTACCTCGACATGGTCGAGGATGCGGTGGTGC
>JAGDWA010000022.1:0-5212 GCA_023269735.1 Thermofilum sp. | reverse complement strand
GAGGGAGGCGCTGAGGAGGAGGCTCGGGGAGCTGGGCGCGGAGAGGGTGAGGTGCGGGAAGCTGTGGTACTGGAGGCTCAAGCGCGACTACAGGTTCGGGGAGGTGATCGAGATTTGAGGAACACCGACATGGCGCGCTCATACGTCAGGCAGGCGGAAGAGCGGCTGCACCACGCGAGGGAGGCCCTCGAGCGGGGCAACTACCCCTACGTCGTCAGGCAGTGCCAGGAGGCCGTGGAGCTGCTGCTCAAGGCCGCCCTGAGGCTCGTGGGGGTCGAGCCGCCGAAGTGGCACGACGTGGGCCCCCTGCTGAAGAGGGAGGCGGCGAGGTTCCCCGACTGGTTCAGGGGTAGGGTCGAGGTCCTGGCCAGGGTATCGAGGAGGCTGAGGCGGGAGCGGGAGCCCTCGATGTACGGCGACGAGGAGAGCGGGGCCACGCCCGACGAGCTCTACGGCAGGGAGGACGCGGAGGAGGCGCTCAGGGACGCGGAGCTCGTGCGCTCGCTCGTCGCGAGGCTCCTCGCCGAGCACGAGCGGGGCGCCCAGTAGCTGCAGAGCATTCGGGCGGTGGGGCAGCCTTATAAAATAGCGTCGCAGGGCCCTGCGTGCCCCGCAAGAGGCTTTCGCTAGCCCTCGCGGCTGCCATCATCGCGGCCCTCGCGGCGTACCTCTTCGTCAGGTGGGAGCTCTCGGGTACGGTCGCAGTCGTGGAGGTGAGGGGGTACATCTTCACGAAGGGCGATGCCGACTACTACACGCGCCTCCTCGACAGCGTCTACCGCAACGGCAGCGTGAAGGCCGTCGTCGTGGTCGTCGACTCCTTCGGCGGCAGCGCGAACTACGTCGAGCAGGTCTACTACAGCCTGAAGCAGCTCAAGCAGAGGAAGCCGGTGGTGGTCCTCGCCGTCAACGCCCTCTCGGGCGGCTACTACATCAGCGTGGCGGCCGACTACATCCTCGCCCACCCGACCTCGCTCATCGGCTCGGTGGGCGTCATCGCCACCGCACCGCCGCTGCTCATCCCCTCCGAGGTCGTCCTCGAGACGGGGGCCTACAAGCACACGGGCTTCTCGCGCCTCGGCTTCTTCGAGGACCTCAGCAGGGCTCTCAACTCGTTCCTCTCGGCCGTGGAGGAGGGGAGGGGCGCGAGGCTGAGGGCCACCAGGGAGGAGCTGCTCAAGGCCCGCGTCTACCTGGGCGCTGAGGCGGTGGAGCTGGGCCTCGTCGACGGGCTGGGCTCCCTCCAGCAGGCGGTCGAGGAGGCGGCGCGCAGGGCCAGGCTCCTCAGCTACACGGTGGCGCTGGTGAGCCAGCCCGGCGGGGCGCCCCCCTCCGCGGGCTACACGTGGCGCAACGTCACGGTCAGCCTGCTCGAGTCCCTGCAGCCCCCGCCTGCCCTCTACTACGTCTACCTCCCGGCCCCCCAGCTGGCGGCTGGCGCAGGTGAGCAGCGGCGGGCGGCGACGGCGGTGGGTGGCCGCGCGCTCGTCGACCTGTCCCACGGGAACAGGGCCTCCTGGTGGAGCCTCGACGCCCTGCTGGCGGAGCTGGCGCTGCGCAACGTGACGGTGGGCTTCGTCGACTCCTGGGGCGCCCTGGTCGGGAGGCTCAGCAACGCCACGTGCTTGATCGTCGCCGCCCCCACGAGGCCCTACAGCCCTGAGGAGGTCGAGGTGGTCGAGGGCTTCGTCAGGAGGGGCGGTGTGCTCCTGCTCCTCTTCGACCCCTCCTTCGAGTACCTGGGCCTCGAGGGGGTCTACAACTACATCGTCGCGCCCATCAACTCGCTGGCCGAGCGCTTCGGCGTCACCTTCGCCTACGGCTACCTCTGGAGCGAGAGGGACTACCTGGGAATCTACCGCAACGTGAGGGTGCGCGACCTGGCCAACGTGAGCCTCTTCGCGGGCGTGCGCGAGCTGGTGCTCTTCACGGCCACCGCCGTCCGGTCGAGGCACGCCGTCGCCTGGACCACCAACTCCACCTACCTCAGCTCGGCCGAGGCCCCCGGCCGCTACGCCGTGGCGGCACTCGAGAGGTGGGGCAACGGCACCGTCGTGGCGCTGGGCGACATCACGATCTTCAGCGAGCCCTTCTGCCGCGTCTCCGACAACTACGCGTTCATCAGGAACCTCGCGGCCCTGATCGCCAACGCCACCCCTCCAGCCGCTAGGGCCGCCGAGGGGAGGATCGAGAGGCCGAACCTCCCCGTGGGCACGGTGAAGGTCTTCGAGGCGGAGGAGGACGGCATGACCTACGAGGTGACCTGGAGGCGCGTCAGCGAGGGGGAGGTGGTGGTCGAGACGCCACAGGGCACTACGCGGTACTTCTACGTGGACGGCCGGCTCAGGGGGTGGGCCTCCGACGGCGTCAACTGCACCTATGACAAGCCCCTGCCCGAGCCCCCCTTCCCGCTCTCCCGCGGCAGCAGCTGGAGCTACTCGACTGGCTTCACCCTAGCGGCCGGGGGAGCCGTGTACAGGGGGTTCCTCGAGGGCAGCGAGCAGGTGGAGAGCCTCGAGCGCGTCAGGGCCCTGGACGGGAGGGAGTACCTCTGCGCGCGCATCAGGCTGAGCCTCAGGGAGCGGCTCTTCGCGGCGGGCGTCACGGTCGTGACGTCCACCGAGGGCTACTACTGGCTCTCCAGCGAGGCGGGGACTGTGAAGCAGGAGTTCAGGGTCTCGCGCCTCTACGGCGGCGGGGAGGCGTCCTCCCTGACCAGGCGCCTCATCCTCAAGTCGATCCGGCTGCCGGGCGGTGGTGGGTAGGCTTATAGTGATCCCCGACCTGGAGCGCCCGTGTCGGCCCACCTGAGGCAGGAGGCGGGCGAAGTCGAGAGGGCCCTGGCGCGCCTCAGGGAGCTCGCCCTGAAGCTGGGGGCCGAGGACGCGAGGCCCCTGCCCGCGGGCGCGGTCGTCGTCCGCGACTGGGTGCGGTGGAAGTGCAGGTTCGGCTGCGGCGAGTACGGGCGCAGGCTCACCTGCCCCCCCTTCAGCCCCACCCCCGAGGAGACGAGGAGGGTGCTGGGTGAGTACGGGGTGTGCCTGCTCGTCAAGTTCGGCCCGTGCGTCGAGGCCGGCTACGATGGCGGCGTCAGCGTCCACGAGGTGATGTTCCAGCTTGAGCGCGAGGCCTTCCTCTCCGGCTACTACGCGGCCTTCGCCCTGGCCTGCGGCCCCTGCCCCTACTGCGATGTGTGCAACGTGCGGGAGGGGGTCTGCAGGCACCCGGACCGCGCGCGGCCCTCGATGGAGGCGTGCGGCATCGACGTGTTCGCGACGGCCCGCAACGCTGGCTACCCGCTTAAGGTCGTGACCTCCTACGAGGAGCGGCCCACGTTCTTCGGCCTCCTGCTGCTGACCTGATGGGGGGCTGAGCAGCCGCTAGGCGAGAGCCCCGCCCTTGAGGTGGCGCTCGAAGAACCGCAGGGCCCTCGGGACGACCTGGTCCAGCGGGACGTCGTGGCCGGACTCGTACCAGTAGACCTCCTTCGGCTCTCCGGCCCTCTCGACCAGCTGCCTCTGGGCCTCGGCCGGCACGATCCTGTCGTACCTCCCGCAGTGGAACTGCACGGGCCTCGGCGAGAACCTCCAGATGAAGTTCAGGGGCTCCACGGGCGCCAGGAGCCTCTCCAGCTCCTCCCAGCTGATCCCCTCCCTGGCGATGCGCTCCCTTATCGGGGGTATCGCGGGGTGCTCGCTCTCCCTTATCATCAGCGCCATGTTGCCCCCGCCGACCACGATCACGGCCGCTTTGACGCGGGGCTCGACGCCGATGAAGATCGCGCCGAGGATTCCGCCCATGCTGCCGCCCGCGTACCCGATCCTCCCCCCGTCGATGTAGCCGAGGGACTCGAGGAGGTCCACGCCCCTCCTCATGTCGACGACCGTCTGGATGATGGCCCTCCTCGAGTCCTCGAGGTCCGGCGAGTACAGCTGCCTCCCCGGGACCCTCCTCTCGCCGTGGTAGGCCGCGTCGATCGAGAAGATCGCGTACCCCAGGGGCGCGGCGAGCCCGGCGAGCGGGATGGCGTCCTCCTTGCGCCCCCCGTACCCGTGGAGGAAGACTACGCACGGGTAGGGCGGCTCCCCCACCTTGGGCACGGCCAGCAGGGCCGGCACCCGCGCGCCGCCCGCGCTGGTGTAGTAGACCCTGTAGGCCGAGTAGTGCTCCGCCTCCCCCGCCTTGATCAACGCGGGGTCCAGGGGGAGGTCCCTGTCGTAGGAGTAGTACGAGAGCAGCTCGTCCGCCGCGCGGGAGGGTCGCTCCGGCCCCACGCGCCCCCGCGCCGCGAGGGGTAGAAGTCGCTTGCGCCGAGCCCCTTTTATACCGAAGGGGCCGCGGCGGAGGCCGTGAGGCAGCTGGACTACTGGACCTACTACGACAAGGTCTACGGGGGCTGGCTGGGGAAGTCCGTCGGCGGGGCCGTGGGGGCGCAGGTAGAGGGGCAGAAGAGGCTCCACAGCTTCACCGAGGAGACGGCCTTCCCCGAGAGGTGGCCCCCCAACGACGACCTGGACCTGCAGGTGCTGTGGCTCCACGCGATTTACGAGCGCGGGCTCGCCCTGACGAGCAGGGACCTCGCGGAGGAGTGGTGGGAGCACTGCTGGTACGACTTCAACGAGTACGGCCGCTTCCTCAAGAACTTCGCCAGGGGCATCGACCCACCGGCCTCGGGCTGGTTCGACAACGAGTACTTCCGGGAGTCGATGGGCTCGCCGATCAGGTCGGAGGTCTGGGGCTTCATCTTCCCCGGGAGGCCGGACCTCGCCGCGGCGTACGCGGAGCGCGACGCCTCCCTCGACCACTGGAGGGACTCGGTGTGGGCCGAGCAGTTCTACGCGGCGATCGAGGCGGCCGCGTTCTTCGAGGGCGACCTGAGGAGGCTGGTCGAGGTGGGGCTGCGGTACGTGCCGCCCGGCTCGAGGCTGAGGGCCGTGATCGAGCTCGTCCTCAGCTGCAGGGACAGGGGGCTGAGCTGGCAGGAGGCGAGGGTTGAGGTGCTGCGCCGCTTCGGCAGCCCCGACGCCACCTCGGTCCACCAGAACGTCGGCCTCACGCTGATAGCGCTGCTGTGGGGCGACTACGACTTCGGGAGGACCGCCCTCATCGCCCTCAACAGCGGCTACGACACGGACTGCACCGTCGCCACCGCCGCCGCGATCCTCGGCGAGGTGCTGGGCGCCAGCAGGCTGCCGAGGAGGTGGGTGGAGCC
>JAGDWA010000114.1 GCA_023269735.1 Thermofilum sp. | reverse complement strand
CCTCGTAGGAGCCGCCGGCGACGCTGCCAGCACCAGTGATCCTCACCACCCCCGCCCTGGGCCCCCTCGCGCCCCTCAGGGCCCTCTCGTACCTGTCGAAGAGGTCAGCCATAGTCCACCCCCGCCCTCCTGAGCACGTCGCGGATCTCCTCGAGCAGCCTCCTGATCTCCCTCAGCCGCCTGAGTATCATCTCCTCGACCTCCTCGTCGCTCAGCTCCAGGTACTTGAGCCCTGAGCCCTTCTCCCCGCTCACCCCTCGACACCCCTCTTCAGCAGGTCCCTGATCTCCTCGAGCAGCCTCCTGACCTCGTCGAGCTCCTCGAGCATCGCCCTCTGCCTGGCCCTGTAGGCGGTCAGCCTCTCCTCGGCCTCCCGCGCGGTCCGCCCCCCGGAGCCCGGCACCACGGTGAGCAGCGGCACGCCGACCACGACCGCGAAGAAGGCGATGGCCGCCCCCGCCACCACGCCGATGAACGCGAAGACCCCGGCGACCACCATGTTCAGCCTGCCCTCCGCGGCCATGGCGAGCAACCTGAGCGGCACGTAGGCCCCGACCAGCGCCGCGACGGCCAGCGCGCCGATGACGGCCGTCGCCACTAAGACGCTAGCCGCCCTCAAGCCTCTCACCCAGCTTCCTCAGCAGGTCCCCGTTGATGACCAGCTCGAAGTCGCGGAGCCTGTACACCTTCCTCGTCCTGGGGCCCCCGACGTAGCTGCCCTCGATGAGGCCCGCTCTCTCGAGAGCCGTCAGGTTCAGGTGGACGAGCGGGTAGGAGAGCTTCAGGACCTTCGCCAGCTCGTAGGCGTGCCTCGGCCTCGCAGCTATCAGGGCCAGCATCTTCAGCCTGACGGGGTTCGCCAGCACGCGCAGCACCCTGACCAACCCCTCGATGTCCTGCTCCCCACACATCCCTCCAGGTATTCTGGTTACACAAGATATATAAACTTTGCTCTATACATTTCGTGCAGCGCTCCCACGGCGAATGGCGGCCTAAAAGCCACCCTCACCGAGCGGCCCCCGATGCGCGCTAGGCCGCGAGAGCGGCTAAACCCACCCTCGCTAGGGGGTCGCCCGCGCGCAGCCCCACCGTAAGAGCGGGCCAGACCCGCGCTCAAGAGCCGCGCGCCAAGGCCGCCGTCCGCAGCCCCAGCCGGGGGCGCCGCCCTTACCCCTGCTTCGCCTTAAGCTTCGCGGCTTTCCTCTCCAGGTACCTCCTGACCAGGTTCCTCACCTCGTTGATGAACTCCTCGTCCTCCGGCAGCCTCCTGAACTCCTCTACGAGCCCTTCGCAGCCCTCGGGTAGCGCTATGCTGATCATTACGTGCGGCTTCCCTAAAGCTTCCTCTGCGAACTCGATTTCCTCCACGCACTTCTCCTCGTAAGTCTTGAACCTCCTCTCGATGACCCTCTCGAGGAAGCCCTTTTCGCCCTCCTCCTTCACCATGCCGCTCTCAGAGGAGGTTGAAGCGCAGCAATAAGTATATCGCCGAAAAGCCCAGCCAGAGCAGGGTCGTTGGGATGCTCACCCTCACTATCGACCAGGGGTCGATATTGTAGCCCTCCCTCCTCAACGCCCCCAGCGTCATCACGATCACAAAGCTGCTTATGGGCAAGCCAACCCCACCCAAGTTGGCGCCGAGGGCCACCGCCGCCCAGAGGGGCTCCTTCCTTGGGAAGGGGAAGAGCTCGACAACGGGGGCGAACGTCAACGCTACCGCGAGGTTCTCTACGAAGATGCTCGCGAGGGTGACGATCGTAAGGAGGAAGATGGTGGCGAGAGTGAGGGAGCCCCCTGCAACGGACGCCGTGAACTCGGCGAACCCCTCGAGGGCCCTGACCCTGGTGAGGACCTCCGTGATCACGGTGAAGGCGCCGGCGAAGAAGACGGTGTCCCAGTCGAGCCTACGGAAGACCTCGGCCGGCTCCCAGCCCGTCGCGGCGAGCGCGACTAGCGCGGCCGCCAACGCCGCTCCGCTTTCCGGGAAGCCTAGGAGGCTCGCCGCTATGAGCGAGGCGAGGAGCAGGGCTAAAAGCAGGCCGCCCTTCAGCGCCTCTCGCCTGCTAACCTCCACCCTCAACTCGGCCATGACGGGCGCCGCCAGGGACGCTCTGTACCTCGCGTACAGGAACGCCATGGTAACCGCGTAGAGCATGAACTCGCAGGGCAGGAGGTAACTCGCGAATTTGACGAAGTCGAAGCCCGCCCTCAGGCCGAGCGCCATGTTGACCACGGAGCCGATGAGCGACCCCGTACCCCCCAGGTTGACCATTATGGCTGAAGCGAGGGAGAGGGGCAGGGGGTCGAGGCCCCCGATCCTTGAGATGCTCACGATGATCGCGATGGCCAGCAGGATCGCTGCCTCATCGGAGAGCAGCAGGGACGTGAGCGCGCTGAAGAGCGATAAGGCCGTGAAGAGCGCATGGGGCCTACCCATCGTGCGCTTTACGACGTTGAAGGCCACGTACCGGAAGGTTCCGAGGCGGTCTACGACCTCCACCACGATCATTACCGCCACGAGGAGGGCGATCAAGTCCAAGTCGATGAAGCGCAGGGCTTCTTCGTAGGTGAAGGCCCCCTCGGCCACGCCGAAGAGCACCATGAGGGCCGCCCCCACGAGCGCCGAGAGGGTCAGTGGAAGGAGCTCGGACACCATGAGCAGGACCGTGAGGGCGTAAATGAGCAGGTACCTCGTGGGCTCCATCTATCCCCCCCGGCTCCCCGCAGTCCCAGCCCTCGTGAGGCGAGATGCGCCGGCAACCTCGCGCCCCGAATCCCGCCGCCCGAGCAGCCCTGAGGAGGCGCGCACGAGCCGAGCCGTGGCGCAAAGGGGATACGCGGCAGTCATTTAGCGCCGACCCCGGGATTTATGAGAAACCTTTCCACAGCCCTTCTCACACTCTTGTGCACGGTCCTCGCTATGTCGTAGAGGAAAAGTACTAGCGCCGCCAGGGCCGCCGAGCCGATGAGGATCCTCAGCGGCGCGCCTAGGGGTTCCGCCAGCGGTAGCACGTACCCCGCCGCTGAGAGCGCCAGCGCTACTAGCAGCATGAGCGCCAAGTCCCTGGCAAGCCTCTTAGCCGGCCCTACGTCCCCGTGGATCCTAGCAGCTAGCATCTCAAAGAACGGGTCTATCGCCTGGAGGGCCTCGAACAGTGCGGTGAAGGCGAAGGCGAGGGAGCTGAGGAAGAGGAGGGCTCGCACCAGTTGGTCGAGATCCGACAGGGGTTCCGGCAGCCCAGGTACCCTTATGCCGGCAAACAGGCCCGGTGCGACCAGGCTGAAGAGGTAGAAGCCGGCGGCCACTAGGGCGTAGACGGCGGCACCCGCTAGCTTGGCAAGGAGCTCCTGTCGAAGCTTAGCGGCCTCCCAGCCTTTTAGCGACGCAGAGCGCACGGCGAGCCTGCGGGATCCTGAAGCACTTAATTTTTTCCCCTAAGAGCCGCTGGCCGGACCTAGCGCCCGCCTTGGGCAGGGTATGCACTTATACCAGCTGGGTGGCGCTAGCCCATGCTCCTGGATCTGCCGAGGTTCAAGGACTTCAGGATGAGGTACGCCTCGAGCACCCACGCCGTCGACGCGAGGACGCTGGTGGAGAGGGCGCCCGGCTGGCTCGTCGAGCACTGGAGGAGGAAGGGGGTCCTCAAGGGGGGCGAGGCGTGGCTGGACTACTACACGGTCGAGCCCGGCGAGCGGCTCGAGATCTTCCGGGCCGACGAGCCGGGCGTCATCGTGAGCCTCTGGATGACGGTCAGCGCCAGCGACAGGCGGTTCCTCAGGAACCTGGTCATCAGGGCCTACTGGGACGGCGAGGCGGAGCCGAGCGTCGAGTCGCCGGTGGGCGACTTCTTCCTCCAGGGCCACAGGGCCTTCGAGGCCCACCCGTCCCTCGCCGCCAGCGCCTTCTCGCTCCCGCTGGGGCTTAGCAGCGGCGGCCTCTACTGCTACCTCCCGATGCCCTTCGAGAGGGCGAGGATCGAGGTGGAGAACCTGGGCGCCGAGGAGGTGGCGAGCCTCTACTACGTCATAGGCTACTACGCGGGGGTGGACACCAGCGGGATGGGCAGGCTCCACGCGGTCTGGCGGAGGGAGAGGAGGGTCAGGCCCGGCGAGCCGTACGTGATCCTGAGGGCGAGGGGGAGGGGCCACTACGTGGGGGTCTACCTCTACGTCAGGGGGCTGAGCCTCAAGGCGCCGCCGGCGGGCGGCCTGGGCTTCCTGGAGGGCAACACGAGGGTGGAGGCGGACGGCGAGGTCGTCTACCAGGCCACGGGCACGGAGGACTACTTCCTGTCCGGCTGGTACTTCTCCGGCGGGCCCTTCGCAGCGCCGTTCCACGGCCTCCTCCACAAGGACGAGAGGGCGGGCGAGGTGGCGGCCTACAGGTTCCACATCCCCGACCCCATACCCTTCAGGGAGTGGATCCAGGTGACGCAGCCGCACGGCGAGTGGAACGAGGTGGAGGCGGACTACAGCAGCGTGGCGTACTGGTACCAGGCCGAGCCGCACGCCGGCTTCCACAGGCTGAGGGCCGAGGACCTGATCTGAGGGGCCCCGGCGGGCCGCGGGGGGCGCCGAGTTAGCTTCCAGCGCCGTAAGTTTAGAAAGGCTTTTACGGGCCTCGGAGCGGCGGCGGTCGTGCGGGACGGGGTCTGCGTGCGCGTGAGGAGCCTGGTCAAGGTGTACGCGGGCACCGTGAGAGCGGTGGACGGGGTTTCGACGGAGGTCCTCGATGGCGAGATCCGGGCCTTCCTCGGCCCCAACGGGGCTGGCAAGACGACGCTCATGAGGGTTCTGACGACGCAGCTCAAGCCCACCGCCGGCGACGCCTGGGTGATGGGGTACCACGTGGTCCTCGAGGCGGCCAAGGTCAGGGGGGTGATCGGGTACGTCCCCCAGGAGTTCTCCGTCTGGAACGACCTGACGGGCTACGAGAACCTCCTGATCTACGCCAAGCTCTACGGCGTCCCGAGCGATGAGAGGAGGAGGGTCATCGAGGAGGCCCTCGAGTTCATGGGCCTGAGCGAGGCTGCGAACAGGCTGGTGAGGACCTACTCCGGCGGCATGATCAGGAGGCTCGAGCTGGCCGCGGCCCTCATGGTCAGGCCCAAGGTCCTCTTCCTCGACGAGCCGACGATAGGCCTGGACCCCCGGGCCAGGAGCCTGGTCTGGTCGAGGGTGCTCGAGTACAGGGAGGAGTACGGCACCACTGTCGTGTTCAACACCCACTACATGGACGAGGCGGAGAGGTACGCGGAGAGGGTCACGGTGATGAACAGGGGCAGGGTGATCGCCGAGGGGTCCCCCGGCGAGCTGATGAAGCTGGTCGGCGAGGGCGTGGTTCTGCAGATCCGCGTGAACGGCGACGCCCACGCGGCCCTAAACGCCCTCTCGGGGCTCGAAGGCGTCGTCGTGGTCTCCTCTGAGAACCCCCTGAAGGTGAAGCTCGCCGACGCCCAGCAGGGCATCGCGCGGGTGCTCGGGGCGCTGCTCGCGCGGGGCGTGGGCGTCGAGGAGGTGGTCGTGCGCAACCCGTCGCTGGAGGACGTGTTCCTCAAGCTGACGGGCATGACGATCGAGGAGGCGGAGGCCCTCGGGTACAGGGAGGCGGCGTGGGTGAGGCGCGCGATCAGGAGGGGTGGTTGAGGTGGCGTGGGCTAGGGCCCTCACCTTCGTGGAGCTGGAGCTGAGGCGGCTCCGCCACGACCCAACCGAGGTGTTCATGAGGGCCGTCCAGCCGATACTCTGGATCGGCGTCTTCGGCACGGTCATGAGCAGGGTCAGGGCGATACCCACCGGCTCGGTGGACTACCTGACCTTCATCACCCCCGGCGTCCTGATGCAGTCGACCTCCTTCATCGCCATGGCCTACGGCATCATGCTCGTGTGGGAGCGCGAGTCGGGGATCCTGAAGAGGGTCCTCACGCTGCCCGTCAGCAAGTTCACGATCACGCTCGGGAGGTCGCTGGCGGGGGCGGCGAGGGCCCTCACCCAGCTCTTCATCATCCTGCTGATCGCGCTGCCGCTGGGCGCGAAGCTCGACGTATCGCCGCCCCACCTCCTCCTGGCGGTGCTCGTGGTGTTCACCGGCTCGATGGGGCTGACCGCGCTGTCGATCCTCATGGCGGTCTTCATGAAGACGAGGGAGAGGTTCATGGGCATCCTCCAGGCCATAACGATGCCCCTCTTCTTCGCCAGCAACGCCATATACCCAATCGAGCTGATGCCCGCCCCCCTGCAGGCCTTCAGCCGCGTCAATCCCCTCACCTACATCATCCAGGCCCTCCGCGACGCGTTGATCTACGGGGACTACGCCGACTGCCTCGCGAACCTCGCCGTGACAGCGGCCTTCTCCTTCGCGCTCGCGGCGGCGGCCTCGGCCGTGCTGGAGAAGATAATAGAGTGACGCGCTCCGCGGGGGGCTTAGGCCAGGGGGCGCGGGGGGTCGGGCCCCCTCAGCCGGCGCGAGCGGCGGATCTCGCCCTGGCCAGCGCGGCCAGCAGGGCCAGCTGCGCGAGGGAGCACGCTGCCGCGAGGAGCCAGACGTAGGCCGGGTGCACGCTGTAGAGGAGGCCCGCGGCCGCTGGCGCCGGTATCGAGATCGCGTTGCTCAGGGTGTACAGCACGGAGATCGCCTGGCCCTTCACCGAGGCGTCCGCGCCCCCGAGGAGGCCCAGGAAGCAGGCCCTCGCGACCGAGAACTCCGCGCCCCTCAGGCCAGAGAGGAGGGCGGCCGCGAAGGCCAGCCGGGGGTCGGCGGCGGAGAGCCCGTAAAGAGTGTAGGCCGCGGCGCCGGCGGAGGCGGCGAGCGCTAGGTACAGGGCCCCGGGGGGCCGGAGGCTCACCGCAGCCAGCGTCGCCAGCGAGGCGGCGGAGGACAGCAGGGGCACCAGGCTCGCGGCGTCCGGGGGCAGCCTGGCGCCCCGCTCGTCGGTGAGGTAAAGCGACAGGTACCCGAGGCTGGCGAAGATCACGGAGGAGAGCACGTTGTAGGCGACGATGAGCAGCAGGCGCCTGTCCGCCCTCAGTGCCCTGACGAACGCCCGCGCCGGCGACCTGGGCCTCCCGCCGGGGTCCGCGCGAGGCGGCTCCTCCAGCTTGAGGGCTAGGGCGGCCGTCTTGGCCAGGTAGGCCGCGAGCGCGACCAGCAGCACGATCCGGTAGCCCCCGACGACGCCGTAGCGCTTCACCAGCAGGCCCGCCACGAAGGTGAGGGAGGAGCCCACGGTGAAGATCACGGAGGGCACCGCGTAGGCGACCACGAGGGCCTCCGGGTCGGTGCCCTCGACCAGCAGGGTCTCCCACAGCGGGGCGGCGACGGAGAGCAGGGACGAGGAGAGGATCCCCGCCGCGACCAGCTCGCGGGTCCCGGCCATCATCGCCGCGAGGAAGGGGACGTTGGCGAGCACGTCGACGAGCAGGAAGCCCCTCTTGAGCCCGAGCCTGGAGGCCAGCGGGACGGCGGAGAGCGGGGCGGCGATGGAGAGGGCCCTCGCGACGCTCAGCCACGCGCCGTACTCGACCTCGCTCAGGCCGATGGAGACGGCGTAGACCGGCTGGTAGAAGAAGACCCAGGGGAAGGGCAGCGACCAGCCCGGCTCGGTGAGCAGGAGCCACCTCGCGTTGCGCCCCAACCCCCTCAGGCGCCGCACGCCCCAGCCGCCCGGGAAGCGGTTGAAAGCCTTTTACTGCGAGCTCGCCTTCTGCCCGCGGGGTACGGCTACGAGGACGTGAGCTGCGTTCGACCGGGGAGTACGGGGAGGCGCTGAGGAGGGGGCTGCCGTGGCACACGTCCGAGGCAGTGCTGACGCCAGAGGGGGTCGCCAGGCACCCACCACTGCTCCTCGACCTCACGGGGGGCGCCGCGATCCCCCACGACGAGGGCGGGTTCCTGGCCTCGGAGCTGGAGAGGCTGGGGGCCGGGCGCGTCAGGGCGAGGCGCTGCTGGCGCTGGCTGCTGAAGCCGGGGGCGGAGCTTGGGGAGATGTTCGAGCTCCGGGGGACTACGAGATGGCCCGCGACTACGCCAGGCGCGCCGGTCTGCCTGCGCGAGGCGGAGCTCTCGCTCAGGGAGGGGCACCCCCGAACGCGGTCAGGAGGCCGCGGGAGGCCCTCGAGCTAGCCGTCAAGGCCCTGCCCAGGGCGCCGGGCGTGGAGTACCCGAGGGGCCACGGCGCCAGCGACGCCCTGCCGGAGGACCGAGAGAGGCTGCCCGGGGGCTGAGGGGTGGGGCCGAGGGCTGGCGAGGCCCGTCTCCGAGCTGGCGGCCCTGGGACACCGCGTTCTGCGGCTACGGGAGGGGATCCCCGCTGAGAGGGCGTTCACGATCGAGTACGCCGAAAAAATTTACCGCAGGGTCAAGCGGTACGTCGAGGAGATCGCCGCGCTGGTGGAGGGCCTCCCGCGGGGCCCGTAGTGCGGCGCGAGGGCCCTCTGGGGCCCTCACTCGAACTCGATCGTCGCCGGCGGCTTGTCGGTGACGTCGTAGAGCACGCGCGCGACCTCGGGGATCTCCTCGGTGATCCGGCTCGCGATCCTCTTCAGTAGCTGGTAGGGCAGCTCGCTCGCCCTGGCCGTCAGGGCGTCGGAGCTCTCCACGACCCTGACGGCCACGATGTAGCCGTAGACCCGCCTCCCGCCCTTGACGGCGGTGGCCCTCCCCTCCAGCAGGACCGCGAAGGCCTGGAAGGCGCCGAGGCCGCGCGTCTCCTCCTCCACTATCTTCGTCGCCCTCCTGACCACCTCCACCCTCTCCGGCGTCGCCTCCCCCACCACCCTGATGAGCAGCCCGGGGCCCGGGAAGGGCATCCTCTCCGAGATCTCCCTCGGCAGGCCCAGGTACCTGGCGAGCTCCCTGACCTGGGGCTTGTAGAGCTCCCTGAGGGGCTCCACGAGCTCGAACCCGTAGCTCCTGGGGTCGATGCCGAGCTGGACGAGGACGTTGTGCTGGGTCTTGACGCCCCCGACGGTCTCGACCACGTCGGCGGCGATCGTGCCCTGGACCAGGAAGCGCGCGCCCCACCTCCTCGCCTCCCTGCCGAGGACCGTGTAGAACGTGTGCCTGAAGGCCCTCCTCTTCTCCTCCGCGTCCCTCAGCCCCCTCACGGCCGCGTAGAACTCCTCCTTCGCGTCCACGAGCTCCACGTCGAGGCCCACGCTCCTGAGGAGCTTCAGGGTGGCCTCCGGCTCGCCCAGCCTCCGGAACCCGTCGTCGATGTAGACCGGCTTGAGCCTGTCGCCGAGCGCGATCTTGGCGAGCACCGCGGCGACCGTGCTGTCGACGCCGCCCGAGCAGGCCGCGATAGCGCGCTCTCCGCCGACAGTGCGCTTGATCTCCTCGACCGCCCTCTCGACGAACGACCTGGGGTCGAAGCCCATGGGGGTCCCTTCGGCTGGTTAATAAAACTGTGCCCCAGTCGGCGGGGCCGGCCGCAATCCCTTTTCTGCCCGAGGCCGCTGGGGGACAGCGTGCCGGCCGCGCGCTACAGGCTGGCGGCGTCAGGGCTGCTGGCCGCCCTCATGGGCCTGCTGGCCCAGCTTTCGTTCAGAGTGGGGCCCGTCCCCTACACGATGCAGAACGCGGGGTTCGTGCTGGCCGGCCTCCTCCTGCCGCCCCGCTTCGCCCTCCTCTCCCAGCTCATCTACCTGGCCATGGTCGCCGCGGGGGCTCCGCTGGCCGCCGGCCTGAGGGGCGGCGTGGGGGTGCTCCTCGGCCCGACGGGCGGCTACCTCGCCGCGTTCCCCCTCTCGGCCGCGCTCGTGTCAGTGGCGCGCGAGCGGTACATGAGGGGCAGGTGCCTCTCCGGCGCGGGGAGGGGGGACCTGGCCGCGCTGTGGGCCCTCTCCTGCGCGGCGGCCCTGCCCGTGTACCTGCTGGGATACGCGGTCTTCCGCTACTGGGCCTCGATCGACCGGGGGCTGGCTGCGTGGGCCTGCAGGGTCTCCGGCGCCCTGGGCCTCCCCTGCGGCGAACACGCGATCCTAGTGGCCTCCGTCCTCATCTTCCTCCCCCAGGACTTCCTCATGGACCACGTGCTGGCGCTGCTGGTTGCCTGGCGCGTCGCCCGGGCCCTCCCCCAGGTGTGCGCGCTCCTCTCGGGGTGCCGCGGGGGTGCAGCTTGAGCGCAGGCTGGTGC
>JAGDWA010000125.1 GCA_023269735.1 Thermofilum sp. | reverse complement strand
TCTCCACCTACGCCCTGGCGCGCGCCCTCCGGGGGGCGCGGGGCATCGCTCGGCGCGCGAGGGCTCTCAGGGCGGTCAACAGGGCTCTGGGCGCAGCGATGGTCGCGGCCGCGCTACTCCACTTCGCGGGGGTGCTGTAGGCCGTCGGGCAGCGGTCAGTGAGGGAAATGGCTCCTCACCGCTCGGGCTGTCAGGGGGTCATCACGCGGGGGAGCGGCGCACGCGCGGATTTAAGCGCTACTCCCGCTCCTCCAGGCTCTCGACCTCGAGGATCTCGAGGCTGAAGCTCCAGTCGTCGTAGTAGAGGTTCCCGCCCCTCCACTCCACCTCCCCGCGTTGGCTGTCGACGGGGTCGGAGCGGAAGTGCTCCTTCGGCGGGTCGAAGGGGTGCGAGATCTCGATGTTGGCGGCCAACCTGTAGCCCTCGGTGCTGCCGAAGTAGAAGTCCCTCCTCCAATCCTCCCCGTGCCTGGCGCCGCCGAAGCTGGGGTCGGCGTAGAGCCAGCCGTAGGGCTCGACGTAGAACTGGGCCCAGTCGTGCATCCCCCAGTCGACCGGGTTCACGTACCACGCGGACTCCCACCTCGCGGGGACCCCCAGGATCCGGCAGAGCGTGATGAAGAGTATCGCCTGCATCCCGCAGTCCCCCCTCCTCTCCCTCGCCACGTACTCCGCGATGCAGTCGTAGAGGGCGTAGTCCCTCGCGTAGGTGTAGCGCACGTTGGAGGTGATCCACTCCCACACCCTCCTCGCCCTGAGGTAGGGGTTGGCCTCGCCCCCCGCGATGCGGTGGGCCAGCTCCCTCAGGTGCGGCGTGAAGACGATGTGGGGCGGCCGCTCCCCCGTGTAAAGCTCGTAGGCCTCGCTGCCCTCGTCCACCCACGCCTCGCGGGGGTCGACCTCCACGTGGAAGCCCCTCGCGACGAACTCGTACTCGATCGTGCAGCGCGCCCCCTCCCTGCCCTGCTCGACCTCGAAGTAGGCCGTCCGCTGCGGGTGCCCCTCAGGCGCGACGCGCCTCGGCTCCGGCTCCGCCCTCAGGATGCGCACCTCCGGGTGGAGGCCGCAGACCCTCGGTATCGGTACCCAAACCCGCAGCACCTCGCCCTCGGGGACCGCGCCGGGCCTCACGCGCACCTCCGCGCGGACCCTGTACCTCAGCGGCAGCACGTAGCCGCCCCCCGCGCTCCTCGCCGCCTCCACGACCCTCCGCGCCCTCTCGCGCAGGATCAGGCGCGCGCCCCACCTCCTCTCGTCCCTGCCGCCCCTCCTGCGCTCCCTCAGCTCGGGGCAGAGCCAGAGGGCGTTGGGGACGAACCTCCTCAGGAGCCTGACCTCGCCGTCCACCACCGCGTGGTCGAGGCAGCCGCGCGCCAGCAGCTCCCCCATCTCCTCGCGCCTGAGGTCGGGTATCGCCTTCCTGAGCTCCTCGAACCCCTGGTCCAGGGTGTAGGGGAACTCGCGCCTCCACCTCCCGACCCTGTCGAGCTCGAACTCGAGCCTGCGCCTCAGGTCCGCGGGGGCCGACGGCAGGAGCCTCCTGATCGCCTCCTCCGCCCTCGAGAGCTCCCCCCTCTCGACGAGCTCCCTAACCTCCGGGGGGAGGGGCACGGACATCAGCTGGAGCTCGTTCCCCCCTTCCACGGGGACCGGGGGAGCCGCCTGAAAAAGGCTTATCCCGAGCTCCGCGCCGGAAGGGGGAGCGCGGTTGGAGTGGCTCCCCCGGATGCTCAGGGTCCGCGAGCTCCTCCGCACGCAGCCGGAGGAGGCCCTGAGCGAGGCGGAGAGGCTGCTCGAGGGGGCCCGAAGGGAGGTGCTCGCCGCAGCGGCGCGGTGCGGGAGTGAGGCCGAGAGGCAGCGCTTACTCGAGCTGGAGTTCAAGCTGCGGAGCGCCGCCCGCTCGATGAGGGCGTCGCGGGCCCGCCTGAGGGCGGCCGAGAGCGAGGACGACGTGAGGCTCGCCCTGCGCGACGCCGAGGCGGACGTGGAGGAGGCCCTGGGGTACCTCGAGCAGGCCCAGGCGCTGCTCTCCAGGCCCAGCAACCGTTAAGAGGCCGGGGGCCGCGCTCACCCGTGCCAAACCTGGCGTTCAGGGTCGAGGCCGTCAGGGCCGAGCGGTACGCGTTCGAGCCCCTGCAGCAGCTGGCGGCGAACATGAACCTCACGATCGGCAGGCTGGAGAGGGCCGGGCAGGCCTACTCCGCTGGCTTCATCGTGAAGGTGGACTTCAGCCCCCCGATAGCCTCGATCGAGGTCCGGGGGACCGTCCACGTGGCGCCGGCCAGCGAGGAGGAGCGGGGCGAGCTGGAGAGGAGCGCCTCGACCGGCCAGCCGCTGCCCCCGCTCGCCGTGTCCATCTACGCCTACGTCCTGCCCGTCGTCGCGCTGCTGGCGCGGGAGCTGGGGCTGCCCCCGCCCGTCCCGATGCCCTTCGTCGAGCCCGAGCGGGGGAGGGAGCGCCCCGCGCCCGGGGCCGCGATCTACGTCTGAGCCCACTAGCCGCCCTGGGCGAGCGGGTAGGTGAACGAGCCCTCGGCTCGGATGCCGTGCGTGACGAGCTCGACGGAGACCCTGTAGGTCCCCGGGAAGGGTGGCTTCCACTTCAGCGAGAGGCCCCTGTAGCCCTCCTCCCCCACTCTCGCGCGCCACCTCCACTCCTGCTCCACGGGCCCGCTCACGCTCACCCTCCACTCGTGCTCGAGGCAGAAGCACTGGAGCTCGGGCCTGAGCGCTACGCACAGCACGACCGCGTCCCCCTCCGCCAGCGTCGTGAGGCTGAGGGGTCCCGCGCTCACGGGCGGCCGCGGGGGCGCGGTTATACTAACGTATCGCCTCAGCCGACGGCGATGATCGTCACGCCGGCGAGCACAAGGGCCACGCCCGCGACCTTCGCGAGGGTGAGCCGCTCCCCGAAGAGCGCCCAGCCGACCAGCAGCGCCAGGGCGTAGTTGACGCTGATGAGCGGGTAGAGCTCGCTGAGCTCACCCCGGCTGAGGGCCGCCAGCCAGGCGAGCGTCGAGGCCGCGTAAAGCGCGGCGCCCAGCAGCACCCTCCAGTCCAGCAGCAGCCCCAGGAGCGAGGCGGGGTCCAGGGGCAGCCCCCTCGGCACAGCGGAGCGCCACGCGATCTGGCCCAGCAGGCCGAGGGCCGCCGACGCAAGGGCCAGCACCACTCCCGCCTTCACGGGGCCCCCCGCGGCCGGGGGGCTATAACCGCTGCCTGAGGGATAGCGTTAAATGGGGGCGCAGAGACCCCTCTCGTGCCCCTCGCGGAGCCGCTGGACGTGTGGAGGGTCCTGAAGGGCTCTGGAGTGAGGAGGGTCAAGTTCGTGGTGGCCGACGTGTGCGGGAGGCCTCGGGGCGTGGTGCTGCCGGTAGACGAGGCCCGCAGCGTCTTCCGCGAGGGGCTCTCCTTCGACGGCTCCTCGGTCCCCGAGTACGCGCCGGTCTTCGACAGCGACGTGCTGGCGGAGCCCGACCCCTCGGCCGTGTACGTCGAGCCGTGGGGTGGGGAGGCCTGGGTCTTCTGCGACGTTGTCGACCCCCCGAGGGCGAGGAGCGTGGACCCGCGCGGCCTGCTGAGGCGCAGGGTGCGCGAGCTGGAGGAGAGGGGGCTCTCGGCCCTCGTGGGGTTCGAGGTCGAGTTCTTCCTCGTCAGGGTCGAGGGCGGCAGGGTCCTGCCGGCCGACGAGGGGGGCTACTTTGACGTCTCCCAGCCCACGATGGAGGTGGTCAAGCGGGTGGGCGCCGCCATCGAGAGGGCCGGCCTCGGCAGGCCGAAGGTGCACCACGAGGTGGCGCCCGGTCAGTACGAGTACAACCTGCCGCCGCTCGACCCCCTCCGCGCGGCCGACAGCTTCCTCTTCTCCAAGCACCTCGCGCTGAAGGTCGCCGGCCTCCACGGGCTGAGGGCCACGTTCATGCCCAAGCCCTTCTGGGGCCTCAACGGGAGCGGAGCCCACACCCACATCAAGCTGAGCGCGCGGGAGGGCTGCGGCGGCAACGGGGCGCTCGGCCCCCTCGAGCTGCACGGCCTAGCGGGGGTGCTGAAGCGCGCGAGAGCCCTCGCTGCGGTCGCCGCGCCCACCGTGAACTCTTACAAGAGGCTGGTCCCGCACCACGAGGCCCCGACGAGGCTCGCCTGGGGCTACGCGAACAGGAGCGCGCTCATCAGGGTCCCCCGCTACGGGGGAGCCCCCCGCATCGAGGTGCGAGAGCCGGACCCCCTGATGAACCCGTACCTGACCCTGGTCGCCCTCCTCTCCTCCATCGCCGAGGGGGTCGAGGGGGGCCTCGAGCCGCCCGAGCCCGCTTCCGCAGCAGCGTACGAACTGGAGGGGCTCGAGGAGGTCCCGCCCAACCTCGACGCCGCCCTCGCGGAGTTCGAGGGCGCCCACTCCAGCCTGGGGATCCCGAGCGAGCTGGCCTCAGCCTACGTGAGGCTGAAGAGGGCGGAGTGGAGGAGCTACATCGAGGCTTGCGGCCCTTGGGAGGAGACCTGGAACAGGATCACCGAGTGGGAGTACCAGCGCTATTTGTGAAAACGTTAAAAGGGGCCCCCGCCGCGGTTCCCATCGATGATGAGATACCTCGGGGGCGAGCGGTGAGCAGAGCGGTCCTACACTGACGCCCCCGGGATGAGGCCAGGCCGCTGCTGAGCTCGCCGTCTAGGTATTTCAAAAGAAACCTTTAAAAAGGAATTATTACCATTAGGGACCGTGGACGGGACTGAGCTCACCCCGTACGAGGTCGGCCGCTTCGTCGTCGAGCCGGGGTTGAGGCCCTACCTGTTCCGGGTGAAGCTGGACCCCGAGGCCCTGACCGCGGTCGGCGTGCTCGAGGGGATCGCCCACGTTTTCGCGGGCGAGGGCGTGCCGATACTCCAGGTCAAGCTGTCGGCCCCCCGGCGCGGGGAACCCCTCGTTCTCATCCTCGTCGCGGACCTCCGCGGCCGCGAGGGGCTCGCCGGCGAGCTGTCCAAGAGGATAGGTAGCCTGCGCTACGTCCAGGGGGTCTCCTGGATCCCGCCGGTCTCAGACGGCGTGGCCGTCGACACCCTCTCCTTCCCCCTCACGTTCCGGGGCCGCCGCGCTGTGATCTTCAGGGACATCGTCTATGGGAGCATCATTAAGGAGGGCTGGAGGAGGTTCGGGACGGCCTACGCCATCCTGCTCTACGTGATAGGCTACGAGGCCGGCCGCCGGGCTTACGAGGAGCACGCCAAGCTCGTGCCGGAGCCCCAGACGAGGAGGCTGTGCGAAGCGGTCTTCCAGTGCCTCGGGTACGGCAGGATCGCGTTTGCGCACCTCGACGACTCGGGGCGGGAGGCGGTGGTCAGGGTCTACGACAGCTTCGAGTGCGAGCTCTTCAGGGGTGTGGGGGAGATAAGGGGGAACTTCGTGAGGGGCCTCATCGCCGGCTGGCTCGCGGGCCACTGGCAGCTGGGCGAGGGCGAGGAGGCGTTCGCGAGGGAGGTCAAGTGCATCGCCAAGGGGGACCCCTACTGCGAGTACGTCGTCCGCGCGGAGAGGAGGGGCTAGCCGGGGATCCTCACCTCGAGCCAGGGCAGCCGCACCCTATCGAGCTCGCCGTGCCCCACCTCCCGCGCGAGCTCCCGCACGTAGTCGGGCATCAGGGCTAGGTAGCCCCTGTACCGGTAGTCCCCGAGCACCAGCACGGCCTGGTCCCTCGGGCTCCTGAGCGCCCTGCCCAGGGCCTGCGCCGCCCTCCTGATCGCCGGGTACACGTAGGCGTAGAGCCTGCCCCTCTCCTCGCCGTAGAGGCTCTGGTAGTACTCCACGTACAGCCTGGTCTTCGTCGTCGGCCTCTCGAAGGGCACCCCCGCCAGGAAGACGCAGACTAGCTCCCTGCCCGGGTAGTCAGCGCCCTCGGCGAAGCGCCCGCCCATGGGGGCCACGAGGAGCCCCCGCCCCTCCCCCGCCAGCTCCTTGAAGCGCCTCAGGGCCTCCGCCGCCTCCGTCCCCGACATGTCCTGCCTCTCGACCACCGGCTCGTAGCCCAGCTCCTCCGCCCGCTTGAGCAGGCCCGCCTCCACCAGCCCCCTCTGCACCCGGTAGCTGGCCGTGAAGACGGCCGTGTTACCCCTCACCCGCGAGAGGAGCCTCGCGACCGCCTCGACGTACCTCTCCGCCATCTCCCTGCCCAGCTCCTCGCCCCTCGTCGTCAGGTCCGTCACCAGGTAAACGGAGGCGTTCGCCTCGTCGTAGGGGCTGGGCACGCTGATCGCGCGGTACCTCTCCACGCCCACCGTCTCGGCGAAGGCCTCGATGGGGCTCAGCGTCCCCGACATGAAGACGACCCCGCGGAACCTGCGCCAAACCCCCCTGAGGACCTCGGCGGACCTCATGTCCCAGATGCTGAGCGAGACCCTGCCCCCCACCCGCTCCGCCACGAAGGCCACGCCGCGGACGCCGATGAGGCCCAGCGCGGACCTCAGGAACGCGGCGAAGTGGTGCAGGCTCGAGCGCGGCCGCTTTCCCTGCCTGTACCTCAGCTCCCTCACCGCCTCCCCGGCCCTCTCCGCCTCCTCCACCAGCCCCTCCCCGCCCTCCGGAACCAGCTCGCGGGGGTCGAAGACCTCAGACTCCTCCTCCCCCAGCCCGCCCAGGCGGTCCCTCACGTAGTCGGCCGCGTGGCGGACGAGCTCCTCGGCCCCCCTGCTGCCCACCTCCGCCGCCTCCTCCAGGGCCCGCTGGAGGGTCCCCTCGGTGATCGTGTCCCCGCCCAGGTTGAGGTTCTGCAGGTTGTGCGCCTCGTCGACCACGAGGATCGAGTCGCCGAAGGGGACGGCCTGCCTGATGCTCCAGCTCAGCTCGTCGCTGACCACGTAGTTGTAGCTGAGCGCGACCACGTCCGCGTGGGCGAGCAGCCTCCGCTGGAGGAAGTAGGGGCAGACCCCCCGCTCGCTCGCCCACCTGTACACCTCGCTGTATGTCAGCGCGCCCCTGGACAGGAGCGGGCGCGCGTCGACCTCGCCCAGCCTCCTGTAGTAGCGGCACCTGCCCCTCTCCCTGCTGCAGATGTAGGAGACCTCGCTGTAGTCGAGGTCGCCGCCGAAGCCCCGGGCGAGGAGGCACATGTCCCTCTTCCCGCGGAAGCTGAGGCCGACCAGCCTCAGCCCCAGCTCCCTCCTGAACACCGCCAGCTCCTCGATCGGCCTGTCGGTCTCGCTCCCCGTCCTGACCGCCCAGATGACCTTAGCGCCCCCCTCGAGGTAGGGGAGGAGGGCGTAGAGGACCACGGGCGTCTTGCCGAAGCCGGTGGGCGCCTCGAGGATCACGCTGCCGCTCCTGAGGGCTTTAGCGACCTCCTCCGCGACCTCCAGCTGCCTGGGCCTCGGCTTGTAGGGGAAGCGGTACCTGGGCAAGGCGGTAGCCCGAGGGGCCAGCGGCTTAAAGCGCGCGGTCTACCTCCCGGCGCTGGCGCGCACCTTGTCCGCGTACTTGTCGAGGAGGTAGTAGATCAGCCCCACGTTGGGCCTGGGCTTCGAGATGAGGCAGAGGACCGTGCCCCCCAGGTCCCTCATCAGGACGACCCGCCTGTCCTCGAGCTCCACGAGGACGTCCTTGACCCCCGTGCTGAAGTACTGCTTGAACGCGTCGCCGACGCCGGCGACGACGGCCGCCCCCAGCGCGGCCACGATGTCGTCGATGTCCGAGGGGTTCGAGGCCGCCACCAGCACTCCGTCGGGCGTCGCCAGTATCGCCCGCTCGAGCTCACCCAGGCTCTTCGCCACCAGCTCCTTCAGGATCTGCTCGGAGCTCACCGCGCCACCACCCTGTAGAGGTCCTCGTAGGGCCTTACCTCCAGGCTGAGCCCCCCGACCCTCGCCGTCATCTCCTCCAGCTGCCCCACCTCCTCCAGCACCCTCACCGCCTGCACGGCGTAGGCTACCACCGCGCCATCCACAGGCCCCTCGGCCTTCACCACGAGGCCCCTCCTGTCAGCCAAAGCCTCCCACTTCGCTGGGGCCTGCCGCCTTTTATTTTTTCTCCTCCTCCCCGCTGCAGCCACCACCGCGACCGCCGCTGCCGCCGCTATCGCGGCCCACAGCACCCACGCTTCGTAGTGCACGGTGAGGTGAGAGGAGGATGGGATTATTAAGCTTATAGTTCACAACGCCAGACGCCGGGGAATAGAATTTATAAGCATGCGATAGCCCGTGGGGCGAGCCGAGTTGGAGGCCGAGACGGTGCTAGTGGCGGGGCCCTTCGGCGCGGGCAAGACGACGTTCGTGAGGACGCTCAGCGGGAAGTTCGTCACGGCCGAGAGGGGGCTGAGCGGCGTCGGGGCGAGCTTCGGCGAGATGAGGCTCAAGCCGGTCACGACCGTGTTCGCCGACGTGGGCGTGCTGGAGCTCGACGGCAGGAAGGTGATCCTGTACGGGGCCCCCGGCCAGTCGCGCTTCCACTTCACCGTGAGGGCCCTCGCCTCCCGGTGCAGGCACCTCATCCTCCTCGTCGACACCTCCGACGAGCCGGCTGTGCTGAGGAGCAGGCTGTACTTCGAGCGCGTCATCAAGCCGTACTTCGGCAGGTTCGAGCGCCGCCTGGTGGCGCTCAACAAGCGCGACGTCTCCAGGCTGGCGGTCGAGAGGGTCCTCGAGCTCCTGGGCGGGATCGAAGCGCCCCACGTCGAGACGGTCGCGACGAGCAGGGAGTCGGCGCTTAACGCACTGAGGGCCCTCCTCACGGCTTCGTGGCAACGACCGCCGTGAGGAGGTCGCCCTCGCGGAACCTCACCCTCACGTAGCCCTCCGCGAGCAGGAGGTCCTCGAACCTCCCCCTGCCCGGCGGCGCCTGGCCCCCGAGCGCCACGATGAAGGGAGCCAGCGGGCTGACGAGCCCCTCCCTCTCGATCGGCGCCACCACCAGCAGCTGGCCCCCCGGCTCGAGGGTCGAGTAGGCCCTGCTGACGGCGGAGCGGAGGTCGGTGAGCCAGGCCGAGGGGGAGGCGAGGATCACGAGCCCGACCGGCTCCCTGACGAGGCGGGGCACGTCGTCGACTCCGCCGACCAGGAGCTCGAAGTTGGCCGCCCCCACGCCCCTCAACCTCTCCTCGACGAGCTCCAGGTTGAGGGGGGAGGGGTCGACGGCTATCAGCCTGCCCCAGTGGGGGGCCGCCTGCTCCAGGCAGACGCCGGTGCAGGACATCACGTCGACGGCCGCGCTGCCGGGCCTCGGCTTGACGAGCGAGAGCCCCCTCGCCAGCGCGCCGCTGAACTCGCTCGAGAGCATGAAGGCCTCGCTGAACAGCCTGAAGGACGGGTCGAGCCACGGGTCCCCAGCCTCCCTGAGGGCCCTGACCCTGCCGGCCAGGAAGCGCAGCGCCCTCAGCACGAGGGGGTCGGGCTCTCCCCCCACCGGCGGGACCATCGGTATCAGGCGGAGCACGTCGGTGGCCCAGGGGGCCCCCCCGATGGACAGCTCGAGGGCCCTCAGCGCCTCGACGGCCGCGGCCCGGGCGCTCAAGGCTCGGTCACCTCGAACCTCACGACACCCCTCCTCTCGAGGGAGAGGAGCGTGGCCATCCTCTCCCTCATCGTCAGCGGGTCGGGGGCCGCGACAACCCTGAGCAGGGGCCACCCGTCAACCCGCCGCGCGAACTCGAGGACGCGGGGCGAGAGCCAGGGGACGCGGTGCGCGTAGGCGCTCAAGAGGTCGGCGGAGTCGGGGTCGACCCTCAGGGTGAGCCTCCTCACGTTCAGCGCGAGCTCGAACATCCGGGAGGCGAAGGGGCTCGGGGGGTGCTGCATGCTCGCGTCGAGGAGGAGGATGGAGAGCAGGAGGCCGCTGAGGTCGGGCTGCCCGACCCTCGAGAGGGCCTCCAGGAACCTCTCGCCCCACGCCGCGGCCTGGGGGGCCCTCGCTAAGTCCCTCAGCTCCACCTCCAGCGCCCCCCCGCCGCCCAAGACCCTAAGCAGCGCCCGCGGGCTCCCCGCGAAGCCCTCCAGGCTCCACCCCTCCGACGCCACGCGGAACCCCGCTATGTTGCTCATGTAGGCCAGGTACGTGGGGTTCGCGCGCACCACCTCGCCCCTCTGCAGCGCCCTGAAGACGCGGACCCCCCTGTCCCTCCCCTCCCCGTCCACGTACACGACCATGACGTGGTCGCCGTGGTAGTCGGCCACGCCCACCAGCCCCGTCGGGCTGGCCGCTGCGGCGCC
>JAGDWA010000039.1:21600-47906 GCA_023269735.1 Thermofilum sp. | reverse complement strand
GAGGCCGAGCCTGCGCGCCTCCCGCCCGACCGCGGAGAGGACGGACGCCCTGTAGCTCGGGGGCGCGTAGAGGTACCCGTGGACCCTCTCGCCCGACGAGTAGAGCTGCTTCAGCTTGGGCACGAGCTCGGGGAAGGCCTCCGCGAGCCTGCGCAGGCTGTCGGGCTTCGCCTTGTAGGTGCTGCTCACCACGTGCCTGACGCCCGCCGCCGCTGCCGCCTCCAGGACCTCCCTGATGGACTCGGCCGAGTCGTTGAGGCCGGGGATCAGGGGGTCCAGCCTCAGGACCACGGGGATGCCGCGCCTCGACAGCTCCTCGACCGCCGCTAGCCTGCGAGAGGGGGGCGGGGCGCGGGGCTCGAGGCGCGCCGCCAGGCCGGCGTCGAGGGTGGTCACGGTCACCGAGACGACGCTCGGCCCCCTCTCGAGGAGGTCCGCGTCCCTCGCCACCAGGTCCGACTTCGTGACGACCTCGACGACGTACCTCCCAACCAGCATCTCCAGCAGGCGCCGCGTGAGGAGGTGCTCGCGCTCCAGCGGCTGGTAGGGGTCGCTGCTGCTCGAGATGTTGACGATGGAGCCCGGGGGCACTCTCCTCAGGTCCCTCGCCGCCACCCTGAGGAGGTCCGGCTTCGGCCTCGGCTCGAAGAACCTCCTGATGTAGCTGCTCGCGTAGCAGTAGAGGCAGCCGTGCCCGCAGCCTGTGTAGGGGTTCACCGTGTACTTGAAGGGGCAGGTGCAGAGGCTGGTCGCGCGCCAAGGGTCGAAGGGCCTGATGTATGCCATCGGGCTGTGGTCGCTTGCTGGCAGTTAAGCTTGATCCCGCCGGCTCGAGCCCCCATGCCGCTAGGGCCGTAGGGCCTTGGGGGCCGCAGAGCCCCTCGGCGAAGGGGTTGATCAGGGCGAGGGTGGACGAGGGGTTGGAGAGGGGGTTCGGGAGCTGGCCATGAGGAGGTTCGGCTACGCCAAGGGCTACCTGCGGAGGGCGGTGGAGGAGGCCATCGCCACGCGGGTCGCCTGAGTCGAGGGCGTCCGCTTCGAGGGCGACCCCGTCAGCGCCGTCGACGGCATCCTGGCCGACTTCGGCGCTGACCCCCTTGAGCTCCGGCACGAGCTAAAGCGGCTCTGGGCCTCCCGGGTGCTGGGGGTCGCACCTGATCGACACGGACGTGTTCCTCGAGGTCGTGCCGTTACGGGGGAGGGGCGAGGAGTGGGAGCACCCCCTCCAGCTGCTCAGGGACGGCAGGGTGAGGAGCGTGTAGAGAGGCCTCTCAGCGCGCTCCACCATGGTGCTGCTGGACAGCCTCGGGAGGCGCGACAAGCTGAAGGCGTTCTTCGCCAGCCTTTCGGGCCACGGGAGCCTGTGCGGGCGCTGCACCTCTCTCGCCGAGGAGGTCAGGGCGGCGGAGCTGGCGGAGGGCGAGGGGCTGGTGGACGACGCTCTGCGGTACGCGGTGGCCCTCGCGCTGGGCGCGAAGGCCGTCGTGCCCTTCGACGGGCACTTCGACGGGCTGAAGGTGCCGAGGGTCGAGCCAGCCTCCGTCGTCGGATCCGCTGGGGGTTGGCACCCGCTAGCCCCCCGCCTGCGCTTTGCCCGCGGTAGGCGAAGCGCAGGCGTTATAAGACGGCGGCGGCAGGCTCCTGAGTGGAGCTGCTGGGGCTTCCCGAGCCGGTCGTCGGCGAGGTCGTCAGGAGGGTGAACAGATTCGTCGCCGAGGTCTCGGTGGGGGGCAGGGTCGAGAGGGCGTACCTCAACAACACGGGGCGGCTGGCCGAGTACCTGTCAGGGGGCAGGCTCTGCTACTGCCTGAGGAAGGGGAGGGGGGCGACCGGGCTGCGGCTGATCGCCGTCGAGGACCCGCACGGCGCCGCCCTGATCGACACGGCCCTCCAGATGAAGGCCTTCGAGGCGGCCCTCGAGCGGGGGCTGCTGCCGTGGGCCCCCTGCTCGGTGGCGGCGAGGAGCCCGAGGCTGGGGCGCTCCGTCCTCGACTACCTCCTGAGCTGCGGGGGCGAGCCGGTGTACGTGGAGCTGAAGAGCGCCGTGCTGAGGGACGGGGCCTACGCGGCCTACCCCGACTGCCCGACGCTCAGGGGAAGGCGCCACGTAGCCGATCTGATCGAGCACGTCAGAGCCGGCGGCAGGGGCTTGATCGTGTTCGTCGCGGCCCTCCCCGGCGTCTCCGCCTTCAGGCCCTACGAGAGGGGTGACCCAGAGGTCGCGCGCCTGCTGGAGGCCGCAGCCCGCGTGGGCGTGGAGCTGAGGGCGATCGCGATCCACTACGAGCCCGCGACGTCCACTATTGTGCTCGACAACCCCGACCTACCCGTACATTTGAGCACGCGTCCGCGCTAGCCGATTTTGCGTAAGGCCCACCGGGTTGGCACGTCAGCGAGAGGCACTCGGCGATGCTTGCGACCCAAGCCTAGGTGCCCCCTAAGCTTCGGCCTCGACACCCTCTGCGAGGTCTGCCAGCTGCGGGCCAAGTGCGCGGATTGATACCAAGAATAATAAAATGAGGCCCGGTGCGCAGGGAACTCTGGGTAGCGAGAAGAAAGCTGTGGGCGGCGCAAGGGGCCTGCCAGTCCTCGCCGCCCCAATCGGCCTGGGTCTCGCGGCCGCGATCCTCTACACGTTCTGGCCGGCGGTGAGGCAGAACCCGGGGAGCCCGTGGGAAGCCTCCATCATTTCTCAACTCTCCGCTTGGTTACCACCGCGTGGTGTACGGGGTAGGCGCGGTAGCGTGAGTGCCCAGTCGCGCTCGAGCTAGCTGGGTTCGCGCTTACCACGCGCGGTCTAAAACGTGCTCGCGTGGGCCTCGGGAGCTGGGGTATCCTCGATGTAGCCCTGGCATCCCTCGGAGCCGCTTGGCCACTCGCCGCACGCGCTGAGCCTCGGGGAGAGGCGGAGGCTGGCGGTAGCTTGCGTCCTAGCGATGGAGCCCGAGGTACTCTTGCTCGACGAGCCCACTACCGGCCCAGACCACTCAGGAACTACGTACTGCTTGAGAGCCTCTCGCGGCTTCATCGAGCAGGGCGAGCGATCGTCGTTGCAACTCACGACACCGACCTTCTCGCGCTACGCCTCGCGCCTCGTCGTGCTGAGGGGCGGCGGCGCGCGACGGGCCGGCCGAGGGAGTTCTCGGTGACGCGGAGTTCCTCAAGAGGGGGCTTCGTACCCACTCAGCTCCAGCGGCTGGCACGAATCCTCCGTGCGGAAGGGCCCACTCCGGAGAGCGTGGCCGAGGCCGTTGCGCAAAGCCTTGCTAAGAGGGGGTCGGCGCTAGTACGACGTGCGGCTCTACTCCGTCAGGCTCTCCCGGGAGCTGCGAGGCCTCCAACCCCTTAAGCGGTGGGAGGCGCCCCCAAACTGGCAGCGCAAGAGTGGGGCCTAGAGGTGTGCCGGTCCGCCCTTGCGTCGCTGGATGGAGGGCTTATTACCCATGGCGCGCGCTGCGGGCCACCGGATGCGTGACGGTATGGGGGAGGTGGGCGGGCCCTACCCCATCGAGGCCGTGGTCGCGGAGATCATAGCCAGATGCGAGGCTAGGCGGATGAGCCTCAGGGCCGTCATGGAGTCCTACTTCAGGAGGAACCCGCACCTCCTGGGCGCGAAGGGGCTGGCTAGGGCCTACGCAGCCGGCGTCCTCCGCTCCTTCAGGCTCTTGGACGAGATCGCCCGGCAGGTGCTCGGCCTGGAGCCGCGCAGGATGGGGGCCTTCGAGAGGAACCTGCTCCGCGCGCTCCTTTACGAGGCCAAGTTCAGGCCCGTGAGCCCCGGCAGAGTCGCCGGCGTCGCCAGGAGGTACGGGCTCCCTCTGGGGGAGCGCGACGTTCACCTCGCCAGGGAGGTGGAGGCCGAGGACCTGGCGAGGGGCAGGGGGGAGGTGGCGGCGCTGGCCCTCAAGTACTCGCAGCCCGACTGGGTGGTCGAGTATCTCCTGAAGCTCCTCGGGAGGAGGGAGGCGGAAGAGCTCCTGAAGGCATTCAACCGGAACCCCACGGTGTGGCTGCGCGTCAACACGCTCAGGATCAGCGCCGGGGAGCTCGCCTCCAGGCTCGCGAGGAGGGGGCTCCTCGTGGAGCCCGACGGGGACTTCCCCTTCCTGCTGCGCGTGGTCAAGGGCAGCGTGAGCCCCACCCAGGTGCCCGAGCACGACCGCGGCCTCTTCTACGTGCAGGACAAGGCCTCCGTGCTGGCGGCCTACGCGCTGGGGGGTGAGGGGGTGGTGGCCGACCTGACCGCGGCCCCCGGGGGCAAGGCCAGCCTGCTGCACCAGCTCCACTTGGCCGAGGTCGTCGCCGTCGACCTCCGCCGGCCGAGGCTGGGGGTCATGAGGAGGCTCCTCGGGAGGCTGGGGGCCTGGGGGGTCTACGCGGTCAACGCCGACTCCACCAGGCCCCCGCTGCGCGGCCAGTTCAGGAGGATCCTGCTCGACCCGGACTGCACGAGCCTCGGAAGGCTGGGCCACAGCCCCGAGATCAGGCTGTGGGTGAAGCCGGAGCACGTGCGGACGTACTCGGCTGAGCAGAGGAGGCTGCTGAGGGCCGCCGGCGAGCTGCTGGCGAGGGGGGGCGAGCTCGTGTACTCCACCTGCACGTTCACCCTCGAGGAGGACGAAGAGAACGTGCGCTGGGCCCAGGAGGTCCTCGGGCTCGAGCCCGTCGAGGTGAGCCCCAGGATCGGGCTGCCGGGCCTCCTCGGCGTGACCGCTGCTCAGAGGCTCTACCCCCACCTCCACCGCACGGTGGGCTTCTTCGTGGCGAAGCTGAGGAAGGAGTGAGGCGCAGGCCGCCGCGAATTTAAGGAGGAGCCCGACGGCGGCCCCGTGGCGCGCAGGTCCGTGAGCATCGCGGTCACTGCCACGATGTCGGCGCTGGCCGTGGTGGCCTCGCTGCTCAGGCTGGAGCTGCCCTTCCCGATCCTCACCTTCCTGAAGTTCGACTTCGCGGAGCTGCCCTCGGTGCTCACGCTCATGCTGGCCGGCCCCTGGTGGAGCTACTTCTGCGCCCTGATGCACATGCTCGGCCTCCTCGCGAGGGGCAGCGACCCGCTGGGGGCCGCGATGAAGTTCCTCGCGGTCGCGTCGATGCTCGCCGGGCTGCACGCCGCCGGGCGGTGGAGGCTGGCGATCCTCTCGGCCGCCGCGGTGAGGGTCGCGGTCATGAGCCTCGCGAACCTCCTGGTCCTGGGTTACCTCTTCCCCGCCTGGCTGGCCTACAGCGAGAGGCTGCTCAGGGCGGCCGGCTTCAGCGTGCGGGGGGAGGGGGAGGCGCTCGCCCTCACGCTCGCCCTCGTAGCAGTCTTCAACGCCCTCCACACGGCCATCTCCGTCGTGCCCTCCGCCATCGTGGCGAGGAGGGTCAGGAGGGCCCTGAAGCTTTAGACTCAGCAAACCCCGGCCTTTTCCTCACGGCTCGGGGCTTCGCCCTCGCTCATCACCGCTGCGAGCTCCTCACCCAACCTATTTTAGCGCTGCGTCGGCGCGGCTCCCGCGGGCGCCGCTACGTCGATGCGCTGTCCAGGCTGCCGCCGCTCGAGGGGGCATCTACGGGCAGTTCATCGAGCACCTCGGCCGCTGCATCTACGGCGGGGTCTGAGTGGGGCCGGGCTCCGCACCCCCAACGTCAACGGGTTCAGGCTCCACGCGTTGAGCACCGTGCGGGAGATCAGGCCACCCCTCGTCCGGTGGCCCGGGGGAACTTCGCATCCGCCTACCGCTGGGAGGACGGCATCGGGCTCCGCGAGCAGCGCCCCCCGAGGTTCGACCTCGCGTGGAGGGCCGAGGGGCCCAACGAGCGGGACATACGAGTTCGTCGAGCGGGCCGGGGTGGTGGGGCGGAGCCGTTCATCACTGTGAACGCCGCGAACGGGGCGCCAGAGGAGGCACGCTGGGTGGAGTTCTGCAACCCGACTCGGAGCGCTCACTACGCGAACCCAAGAGGAGGCTGGGCTACCCCGCAGCCCTTCAACGTGAGGCTGTGAGGGGTCGGCAACGAGCTCTGGGGCAGGTTCCAGGTGGGCTTCTGCTGGGGCGGCGAGGGGTGCGGCAGGAGGACGGTCGAGTTCGTCAACGGGGTGGAGCGCATTGACCCCTCGATCGAGATCGTGGCGGTGGGCTGCGACTTCGACCCCGAGTGGAACTTCAACATGGTGAGGGTCGCGGGGGAGTACATCGATTGCCTCCCCATCCACACGTGCGCCTTCACCGAGCGCTGGGGCAGGGCCTACGAGGAACCCGTGGCCTGGCCGGTGGCGATCGAGTGGAACCTGCGGGCCATCTACAGGACGGCGGAGGCAGCCAGGCGGAGGTACGGCGCGAAGCACTGGATAGAGCTCGCCTTCGACGAGTGGAGCGTGCGGCACCCCGAGGCCCAGCCGCCTCTCTTCAGCCAGCCGACGCGCGCCAGGGACGCCGTCCTCGCGGGCCTCGTCTTAAACGCGCTCCGGAGGCTCTGCAGGGCCGTCCCGGTAGCCTGCTTCGCGCAGACCGTCAACGTCCTGCCCCTGATCCTGGCGGACGACGAGGGCAGGGTGGTGCTCACGCCGCAGTAACCCGCCTTCAAGCTCTATGCGGAGGCCCAGCGGAGCAGCGTCGTGCGGGTGGCGGCGCTCTCGCCGGCCTACACCTCCAGCGAGGTGGGGGACCGAGGTGCCCTACGTCGACGCATCGGTAGTCCCGGGGGACCGGGGGCTTCACCCCTACGTCGTCAACAGGCAACCTCCGCCTGCGCGTCAGGGGCTTCGAGCCCAGGGCCGTGGAGCACAGGTGGGCCGCGGGCGAGTCGGTGGACGACGGGAACACTTTCGAGGAGCCGGGCGGGGTGAGGATCGAGAAGGCCTCCCACCCCTACCGGGATTCGGTCCGCCCGCCCCCGCACTCCGCGGGCAGGCTGACCCTGCTGGGCTGAGCCCGCTAGCCGCCCGGCCGCTCGGGCGGCGCGATCACCCGCAGGGCCCTCTTCCTCCTCCACTGAGAGTACTCGTAGGCCGCAACGAAGAGGGCCAGGGGGATGAGCGCCGCCACCAGAATCAGCAGCATGAACTCGCCCGGGGAGATTGGGGTCCCGCCGATCACCGCGAAGACGTCCAGCTGCAGCGTGACCTCCGTCGAGGGCCCCCTCAGCTCGATGGGCTGCCGGGCCTCCCTGCCGCCGTACTCCGCCACCACTGTGAAGCTCGCAGCCGGCAGAAGGGTCTTGTACGTCCCCGACTCGTCCGTGGACCCCCGCTCGACCTCGGCCCCGCCGTACAGCACCCTCACGGCGGCGTTCGGCAGGCCCTGCCCCCGCGAGCCCACCACCCTGACCACAAGCCGGTAGATGTTCGGCACCCTCACGCTGGCGTTGCTGGGGGTGACGGTGCACTCGTAGTTCACGGGGACCCCCTTCCAGCTCAGGACCCTCAGCTTCAGTACGCCGAGCGGCACCTCGCTCACGACTATCGTGCCGTCGGGCCCCACCCTGAGCCTCAGCCGCGTGCCGTCCAGCTTCTCCACCTCCACCTCCGCACCAGCGAGGGGCGCGCTCGAGCCGGCGGCCAAGAGCACGGGGCCAGCCAGCGCTAGGTGGGCTAGGGCGGCTGCGAGCAGCAGGGCGGGAAGCCTCACGCGTGAGGCTGCGCGCTCCCACCCTTAAAGCTAGCGCGCGCCAGGCTGGCGATTTCGAGCAGACCCTTCACGCAGGGGTACAGCTTGTCGCCCAGGACGACCGCGCAGAATTCGACCGGCGGCATGGAGGCCAGAGCCCCGTAGATCGAGGGGGCTCCCGAGCTCAGGTCGTAGTCCTCAACGCCCGGCAGGTAGAGGCGGCCTCCCTCCCTCCTGACTATGAGGGCCATCCGCGCGCCAGCCCTCACCGCGGCGTCGCGCGCCTCCACCACGCTGTCGATGCCGCCCTCCAGCGCTGCCACCACACCCCAGTACCTCCTCCCCCACGCCTCGACGTCCTCCAGCACCTCAGCGCGCGCTATGCCGCGCTCCCTGAGGAGCCTCTCCAGCTCGCGAAACCCCTCAGCGGTCAGGCGGGCTCCGCCCCTGCCCACAGCTATGAGCCCGCGCTCCCTCAGGGACCTGTAGACGCCCCTGAGCACCCCCTGCCCCAGCCCCAGCTGCTCGCTCAGCGAGTACCTTCCCCTGACGCCTTTGGTCAGGGCTAAAAGGAGGGCTATCTCCCTCGCCCCCCTGTCAGGCTCCCTCATCTAGAACTTCCAGTGCTCGTACCTCCACATTACCGTGTCGCCGTCCTTGAGCACGTACTGGTCGGCCGCCACGGGCCCCAGGACCCACTTGCGCTGGCTCGCGTCGTAGATGTGCCAGAGCCACGAGTAGCCCTCGCTCTTGGACAGGATCTTCTCCGAGACTCCGTCGATCGACGTGACATAGGCGCCCCACTTGCCGTAGGTGTACTCGACCCTCCCCGCCACCGCTAGGAGCGCCTTCAGGACCGTCGAGCCCACCGGCAAGGGCGTCGAGTTGAACCACTTGACCGTGCCGTTGCCGTAGTCCAGCGCCACGTTGACGAGGATCACTTTGGCCCTCAGGCTCCGCAGCTCGGACTCCCTCGCCGAGAGGGCGGCATGGAGGGCGGAGAGCTCCGACGCCAGCCCCTCAGCCCTCGTGTACTGGACGGCGGCGGCCGCGCTGGCGGCAACGGCCCAGGCCAGGAGCGCGAGCAGCAGCGCGTCCTTGAGCGCCACCCTCCGACCCTGGCGCACTTGGGTGCTCACGCGATATGGGACATTTGTCCTACACATAAGCTTTTCTTCCGCTAGGCTGAAAAGGTCTGCCCCGCAGCTTGGGCCGTGAAGTGCAGGGCGTGCGGCGGCGAGGCTGCAGTGCGCCTGGAGTACGCCAACCTGCAGCTGTGCAGGGAGGACTTCCTCAGGTTCTTCGAGAGGAGGGTGGCGCGCACTATCAAGCGCTACAGGATGCTGCCGAGGGGCGCGAAGGTGGTCGTGGCGCTCTCGGGGGGCAAGGACAGCAGCGCCCTGCTCCACGTCCTCTGGAGGCTGAGGAGCGCGCTAGGCGTCGAGGTCGAGGCCCTGACAGTCGACCTGGGGATCGGGGGTTACAGCGAGCTGTACGTTGGAGCGGCCAGAGCCCTCTGCGCGAGGCTGGGCGTCCCCCTGAGGGTCGTGAGCCTCGAGTCGGAGTACGGCTTCACCGTGGATGACGTGGCTCGGAGGGTGAGGAGGGCCGTGTGCTCCGCTTGCGGCACCATCAAGCGCTACGTGCTGAACAGGGAGGCCCGCAGGGCGGGAGGCTACGCGCTGGCGACCGGCCACAACCTGGACGACACCCTCGCCGCCGTGCTCCAGGCCTACGTGAGGGGGGACGTGGGGGCGCTGTCCAAGCTGGGGCCCGCGCTGCCGCCCGGCGGAGGCTTCGTGGCGCGTGTCAAGCCCCTCATCGAGACCCCGGAGGGCGACGTGAGGCTGTACGCCGAGTACGCCGGGATCGAGTACGTGAGGGTGAAGTGCCCGTACTCGCGGGGGGCCACGAGCTACACGTACAAGGCGGCCCTCGACCTCCTCGAGCGCGAGCACCCCGGCATCAAGTTCCAGATGCTGAGGTCCTTCCTCGACCGCCTGCAGCCGGCGCTCGCCGGGGCGCGGCCGAGCGCGGAGCAGCTGGACAAGTGCACCGTATGCGGGGAGCCCAGCCGGTCGCCCGTCTGCCAGTTCTGCAGGATACGGAGGCAGATAGGCGTGAGGCTGAGAGAACATGGCTGAAAACATTGGAACGTCGATGCAGCCCTCATACACCTCACTTAATGCGCTACACTGCACCTCCTTCGACGGTCAACTCACCGTCGCATCCCCACCTCCGCTTCGCGGAATTGACCCCTTTGCTGTAGATGAATCAAAGATTCCTGGGAAGAAGAGGACGGTAATTAGCCCGTCCTCCCTTATGAGTAGCTGCTGTAGAAGTACCTCTGCTTCTCTCTCCTCGGTAGAGATGTCCATAGAAGCAGCTGCTTCCTAATGACGTTCAGGAACCTGTAATTCCGGGCTTCGAAGTAGCTTAGATCCCCTATCACGTGCTTAAGGTGAACTACTAACCCGTACCGACCCTCTGTTAGTGGCCTCGCGTACAGCGTCACATCCTGCACGACCCCAGTTTCTTCAGGAGTAAGCATGACTCTTAGGGTGAATATCGCCCTTTGCTCGTCAAATTCGCCTATCTCAAGCACCTTATATCCGGGGCCCGCAAAGCCCTCCTCCGAGAAGAATTCCCTCAAGTATCGTAGGAGAGCTGCTGCCTCATCCCTTGGTAGTGAGAGCGGGAGGTTGACGGTCCACTGACCACCCTGGGGCCTAGTGTCGGGCCTCCACTTCCGTTCGTACGAAGGCGTAACAAGCCTCGAAGCGAGGTAAGCAGGGTAGAGCGATGCTGCGATTACCGACCCGACGATAAGAATGAGGGTGATGAACAACGCTAGTGAGACGAAGTTGAAGGAGAAGTCGGGTGGGAGCACACCCACGCGGATGAAGGCTCTGTTCATAGCTAAACCGAGTAAGTAGCCCATCAAGACGCCGGACAACGCTATTACTGCCGCCTCTGTAGAGAACAGGATGATAGCCCCACGCGGGGATAACCCCAGCGCCTGGTAAGTGGAGATTTCCCTTTTCCTCTCCTGCACGATCCCCATCATGAAGTTCAGTACTGTCAGTATAGCAATTATATCCACGAAGAGATACATTCCTCCTGTGAACATTACGCTGAAGATCCACTGGATGAAGTGAACCTCGTTCTGTAGAGCAACACTAATTCCTGCTTGCCCGCCCAGCGGCAGTGTATCGGCGAGCTGGATAGCTACCGCTTGCAGCCTGTTGGCGTCACTCGCAGCCTTAGGTAATAGCGCGATGCTGGATACGAAGCCCCCGAACTTCAATGCTGCCCTCCAGTGCACGAAAATTACGTTTGAAGGTAGGAGGGGTTGAACGTCCATACCAGCGGGGTACGTGAAGCCGGCGAGGGTGAGGGCGGTAGAGAAGCCGGGGTCTATGGGGAGCCACGGGTAGCCGTTGTTATCGAAGATCGTCTCCCTAATTGCAACAACGCCCGCGACCCTGAAGCGGCCAAAGCCCCACACAAACACGGTGTCCCCCACGGTCAGGTTCAGCGCTTTAGCTACCTGCTCAGGAACTATGATACTGTTCTCGCCGAAGTTGGCAAGCCCAGTAACGAAGTACTTCGAAAGTACCGCCCGAATCTCCTCCTCAGCAAGGCCCATTATAGCTGCAGGCGTCAGTATGAACGCTCGTCCGTAGTCGCCCTCTCTCGAGATGATGATGGCATCGCCGGTGGGGTAAACGTACGTTGGGTAGCACCAGACCCTCGGGGACACCACGTAACTGCCCGAGTAGGCTGCCCTCAGAAATTCTAACCTGGGTAAGTCGAGTACGTCGCTTCCCGTAGTTGGGTGCGGGAAGCCGTATATGATCCTGAGCAGGAGGCCCTCAAACAGCGGCTGAGCTCTGCTAACGCTGTAGATAGGTGAGTAGGTATAGGTGGTGGACGTGAGCGATGTAAGGCCCGCGGTGATTATGGTTATCGTCGCTATAGCCAGTGCGGTGCGAAGCGGACGATAGCGCATGTTTTCCGCCGCTGTCTCCACGGTGTACAGCGCAGCTGCGACGGCCTCCGTGCGATACTCGTGGAAACCTATTCTCTCTGTTTTCATCCTCCTTATCAGCTCCTCCGCCTCCCTGGAGAGGATCAACATGGCAAGCAGGGCAAGGAGGGCGATCCCTATGCCGAAGACGGCCATTGCTGAATTGGCCATGAGAGAAAGCGCCGGGTGCACTAAGCCGAATACAGTAAAAATTAGGATTGCCAGACCAATTATCGAAAGTATCCTCTTCCAGGAGCTCTGGCGAATGAGCACCCTCTCGAAGAGCATCGACACTGGGATTATGAAGAACGCAAGTATCACCATGGAGATCGCTGCCTCATTGTACAGGGGCATGAGCGAGTAAGCGTAGCCTTTATACAGCAGATTTAATGCATACGTTAGGTTAGCAAAGTAGCTAGCCCAATGATATCTTTTGGCTAGTTCCACGGCTGATATATAGGACTTATTAGCATTTTCCAATACGTACTCTAAATATGGGCTCCTGATATCGTACCTCCTGAAAACGCGGTACCTGCTGTCGACTATGCGCAGGAGGTTACGCACCGCCTCTTCCATCGAGCGGTAAAGGATCCTGTTACCCGCAACCAGGATACCGCCGCCCTCAGGGTTGTCCCTTGTAGAGTTCACGAAGAGGAACGTGGGCCACGCGTGGGAGCCCACATCGATCGTTACGAGGATCTTCGATTGTTCGCTCGCCGCAACGACCACCAGCCCGTTGATGGGGTCGCTCGCGTAGAAGTAGTGCATCGGCACAGCCCTCGTCGCAGCGTCGAACACGCTCACCCGCAGCGGCAAGCTGACGTACGCCCTATTAGGGCTCCTGATGTCAGGGACCTGGGCCCTGAGCATCCGCTCCGCGTCCCAAACGTCAAATATCGTCAGCGATCCGCCCCTGAACAACGGGACGAGGATGTTCGCAGTCGTGGTGAGCACGTATACGCTGGTCGAGATGCCGCCCGCGATGCCCTGAGACGTGCCCATGTAACCGAAGTCGACGAAGTATATGATGTTGCCGCTCTCGTCCAGCTTCCATGCATCAACGCTCCAAGGGGTCAACGGCCCCAAGCCGTGGAATACGAACGAGCCGTTAGCGTCAGAGAACGCATACCTGTACGCAAAGGGCCACGTCAGCTCCGAGTCGTACGGTATCACGCGAAGCCTCACCAGCACGTTGGGGACAGGCTTGTACCAGCCGGTCTCGTAGCTGAACTCGACGGTCTTCCCGTAAAGGGTAGCATAGCCTAGTGCGGCCTGCCCCGCGATAGCGAGCCGTCGAGGCCGGATGGTGTCGTAGCTCACGCCGTAGTCGTCGTAGTTCGCAAACACGTAAGCAAGCGCGGCAACCACGTACGCCTGGGGTTTTACGTTCTCCCACCTTATGAGGCCCAGGTCGTTTACGGGCGTAAACCAATGGTTCCTCCTAGCGTACTGCGTCCTAACGGTGAACGCCATACCAGAAGTCTGCATGAAAGGTATGCAGGCAAGCATGTAATTCAAGTCGGGTTGCGTCCCCCAGTAGTACCCAAAGAAGTTGAACCTTACGAATTCGCTCAACGTAGTCCTGTTACCAAGCACCGGCAATCCCAGCGCTTCCACTCTCAACCTAGAGAGTTCCTGGGTAGCGATAGTTTGGATCCACGCGAACCTAGCCGCCAGCGAGGAGAAGTAGGGCAGGGCATTGGCCGTGGTATACGGGATTATGTTGAAGAACATCGCATCGAGGAACGGCGTCTCAGTCGATATGTCGAGGTCTATCTGGAGCCAGACCCTAGCGCTCGTGTTGAAAATCACGTTCTCTACAAATTCGACGGGACCTATCAACCCTTCCCAGATGCCTGAGTATGCAACAAACCATATCGTTCTCCTAAACTTATTTTTAGATTCAGAGAACGCTCGCGCGATTTCTAGGAGGATCGAAATTGATAGCGACTCCTCAGCAGCCGGAGATTTCGCAGGCACGATGCTCCACGAGTCGTAGTGGGCCGACACGATGATCACATCGTCGGTGCTTTCCCCTGGGAGGATGGCAACGATGTTCCTCCCAGTGACCTTATGCCACCTTAACCTCGATGAGAGAATGACCTTCTCATGCTTCGCTGCCAATTTAAGTATGAGATCCCGATGCTTCCGATCGACATACAGCAAAGGCACGTTGAGCGGCACGCTAGTCCCCTTGGCTAAGGCTTCGAACTTGTCGGTGGCGTCGGTCCCGAGGAACACGACCCCCTTGGCCCCAAGCGACACCGCTCTTAGCCAATTCTTGCCCGAGTTAAATTCCATTACAACTATTGCGTTCGATAAGTCAATACCTTCAATATCTTCCCATTCTCCATTTCTTATGTAGTACAACTGCCCAGCGACGTTTCCCACCTGCTCCTGTACCCCGCCCCTAGGCCATAGCGCGTAGGCCTCGATACTCGTGTTCAAGCTGGGGACGATGATCGAAGATCCCTCGTCGATCGGCACGGCCGTTACGTATTCATTCAAGAGCACCTTTAGGCCCAGCGTCCTGTTGAAATAGTTGATGATGTACCGTGCCGCGGCATCGCAGCCGGGGTACCCTAGCACGCGGCTTCCAAGAGAGGAGAAGTACGACACGTGATTCCTTATTGTCTCCAGATCGATTCGGTTCAGAATCGATATGAGATCATGGTAATCCCTTAACTGCAGTTCCGCTTTCTGAGAGCTCGCCGTCCACTCCGCAACTACTGAGGGGCTTACGGCTGCGATGAGGAGCACGAGAGCTATTGCCGTGGAGAGCTTAGCTGAGTTCACCACGGCCAGAGCTACCCCGACTTGAAGATCAAGCTCACCGCCGCACCTATCAGCAGCGTTAGGCCCTCACCGCACATCTCCCCCGCTACGAGGTAGCCTCGCAGCTTTAGCCAGTTATCTCTCCCCAAGAGCTTAACCATTACCGTCGAAGCCAGTACGGAACCTATGAGCATTGCGAGCGCCACAGGGGGGTCGTGAACAGACCGTATATTAGACCGAATGTCGAGAAGAACATGCCCCTTCCTTCTATGAAGCCTCCTATGAAGAGTAGCAGGAGGAGGGTCAGATAGGGTATGCCGACGTTGTAAACATTTACTCTCAGCAGACCTCCGGTGAGCATGGTGTCGATGTACGCATTTCCCATCATCATGTAGACCGTCATCGGGTAGGCAGAGGAGGGTATGGGGGCGATCCTCCAGAAGAAGTCCAGTGCGACTAGGCCGACGGCATTTGCGAGAAGACTGCCTATGATCCATATCACCAGCAGATCCCTAGGCCTGGCTCCCACCCTCAGACACGCCCGAACCTGCTGGCAGAACGACGCTGTACCGCCTCCCCCCCTAGGCGGGTCAAACGCGAATGCTTCGTAGACCCTCCCCGAGTACGTCAGGTACATGAAGCTGTGCCAAATGTAGGGGAAGGAGGGAAGCCCGAATGCTATCCGTCCCGCTGAGGCTGCGCTAATCATGCCTAGCAGGCTGCTGAAAACGAAGACATAAAGTACGGGGATCCAAAGGGGCACCTGAGGCACCAGCGCGTGGAAGAGCGCTACCGAGGAGGCTGACCCGCCGAAAAACAGCAGCATGGCTACTTTAGGGTTAACAATGGCACTGCGAGCTTGCGTACTCGGTTTCAAAACCTCTAAGAATACATTCTTCAGCTCTCTTCTTAGAAGGAAGACTGTGTACGTTATCGCAGCTAGGGAGAAACCCAGCATGGGTCCGAACCACAACCTCAGCATACTCCTGTTCTGCACAGCTATCAGACCCATCCCCCTGATGTACTCCTCCGCCCACTCGGGGGCGTACTGCCTGAAGCGGGTCACGAAGAGGGAGTTCAGCCCAAGCCAAATGGCGCAGGACGTTATAAACGCCCACACTGCAGCGTTTAGTGGGAAAAACATCCCACTAAAGTATGACGATAATACAGTTGGCAAGGCAAATGCTGCCCCGGGTAACCATTCTTGAATAGTAGGGGTCAAGTCAACGAAAGGTATAGGGATGAACCCTCTTCCACCCATGGATGGAACATACGCTAGTGCCCCATATAGCACCCCCACTGCCATTAGCAGCATGAAATACTTCATAACGTTCGGATCCCTTTCGGAGAGGAAAAGAGATATTGAGACGTCCACGTCGGCAAAGGGGTAGGGGTACTCAAGCCTTTCTACAAAAATGTGAGCGGCAAATGATGAGAGGCCAATATCGATGATTAAGCTAATCAAAATATATAAAGTGTAAACTAACAAAGGTGGAAGGAATTCGCTCTGGAAAAGGGTTCTAAGTGCATGCGCGGGCGAGTAGTACTTCGGTGACATCCACGTGGGGACGAGCTCGGCAATGGGCACGCCATTGACTTTCACGGCCCAAGCAAGCGGAGAGTGGACGAAGTAGGATCGGTAGACTACCAAGAAGTAGATGGGCAGGGAGGCAGCCCCCCAGCCGGCGGCGTAGTAAAGGAAGAGGGCCTCCTGCCTCGTTAAGCTTTCGCCGGACATCCTCACCAACTCGGCAGCTAGCAGCGTTGTGAAGAACACAGCCACCGTTCCCAAGTTCACTCCCAACAGGAAAGTGGAGTATATGTTGACCGGCACGAATAGTAGGATGACGCCCACGAGTATGAGCAGCACGCGCCAGGTCAGCCCCGACGCCGCTTTCGCAAGCATTTCTTCCACGGCGCACGGCTTGCGGCAAGCTTATTATGCCTTTCGCCCATAAGGCTTTTATATCTGGTTGAGACAGAGCTCTGATGCAGGCTAAGGAGGTTGAAGTGAGGAAGCGCATCCCGCCGCTGCACGTTGTGATCCTGATCCTGTTCACGTGGGCGGCCTTCGTCTGGGGCTACGTGACGAGGGTGGGCAGCGGAACGAAGTACTGGGTCATCACGGGGGCCTGGCTACCATGGCAGTACCTGCTGCTCATCGCGGCGCTGCTAGGCAAGAGGGGGAAGGTCATCGACAAGACGCTCCTCGTAGCGATGATGTTTGCGCTGGGCATCGTCGCGGCGAAATGGTACTTCTTCTGTGGGACGAGCGAGGTAAACTTCATCAGCAATCTCGCCGGTAGCGTCTCCGCCGCCCTCTCGATAGGTGTCTGGCCCCCCGCCGCCTCCCAGTTCGTAAGGGATCTGATCCCGTCGTGGATGGTCGTCTGGGACACAGCCGCGGCTGTCAGGTACTACAGGGGTGGTGGGGACCCGATCTGGGGCCCGATGGTGGCGCCAATCGTCACCTGGTCGCTAATCTTCATCACCCTCGCCCTCCAGGGCATGGTCCTGACGTGGGCCCTCCTCGGCCCAGAGTTCTGGGAGGTGGAGAGGCTACCATTCCCAATAACTATACCTAGCAGGTTTGTGGTTAATGGCGTCTACACCAAGGACCCCAGCCTCTTCGGGGACCTCTTCTTCAACGCGCGCAAGTACAGGATCTTCTGGATCAGCGCGATCGTCGGCTTCCTGATCAACCTCCCGTACGTGATCTCGCAAATACTACCCGTCCCGTGGGGGGTGTTCGGACCCTACGGTATGATAGCCATCGAGATGTGGGTACCAAACATCGTTGGTATCGTTCAATCGGTGTTCCCCAACGCGGTGTGGATCGTGTGTAGGGTAGGGCTGGTTAACATTCTCGTGTTCATGCTGGCGCCCTTCGAAGTCGCGACAACCGTACTAGTATGGATCATAGGCCTCGGCTGGATCTACCCTGCCATCGCTACGTGGCTCGGCTTGATACCGGCGGGGGCTGGGCCGTGGTGGCGGGGGCCGATACCCCTTGCAACCCTCAACCCAACTTCGGCGAACCTGGGCCTCGGCTTGATCGTCCTCTTCCTGCTGAGGAGGAGGATCCGCGAGTTCATCAGCAGCGTGAGGGTGGGCGGTGAGGTTAACGGGATCCCGGCTCGCGTCCTGCTCGCCCTCCTGCTGCTCGGGATCCTCGTCTTCCTCGGGATCTGGAGCGCAGCGGGCCTCGACCCCTTCACCAACTTCCTCGTCTGGCTCCTCTTCACGCTCACATCAATCGGCGGAGCCTACTACTATGCGCAGCTCCTCTGGTACGGCGCCCACTGCTCCGGCTACACCCTGTGGAGGCCTGTCTACTCTGTTAGCTCCGCTATGGGGTTGCTGCCCGCTGCTCCGACTCCTGGGCACCGTAATGCTGCCGTCTTTGGCTGGTACGTGGCTACGATGGGCACGTGCGTTGGGCCCTTCGAGAGTAACAGCATGTACAACCCGTCGATCCTCGTGAGCACCTACTCGCTGGGCGCTGGGACGGAGAGTGACATGAGGAGGCTGTTCTACTACGTGCTCATCGTGCTCGTCTTCCTGGCGCCCTTCGCCCTCTCCTTCGACGCCTGGTTCAACTCCCACGTTGGGATCTCAAACACCTCGCAGGGCGGCATGGACATGCACTCGTGGAACCCCGCGTCCGCGGCGGTCAACCTGGGAGTCCGCTCCATCACCTGGTCTGCGCCCGGCATACCGTTAGGCCACTGCGCGGCCTGGCAGCTGGGCTGGGCGATCTTCATCCTGCTCTGCCACTTCATCACGGCCCGCTTCCCAATGCTCGGCTACTTCCTCAACCCCGTCGGAGTGGCTACGGCCGGTATAGCGACCCTCTGGGCCGGCTGGATTAACCCGATCATCGGCTTGATCGCCAAGTACCTCCTCGTGAGGATATACGGGGCGAAGAGGGCCTACGACGTGATCGTCGAGGTCGTCTCTGGGTTGGCGTTCGGCTTCGGGCTATTGTACCTTGTACTCGGAGCCTACGTCTTCTTCGCAATGAGTATACCCACGATCGCGGCGTTCTGGAGGTAGAAAATTTGTAACAATTAGAGCTTTTTGTTTTGAGTTTTACACATTTGCATTGTTCACCTGTGATTATCATTTGGGAGCCTTTATATAGCGAAAAACTTATTTTTTCAGTAGAGCAGCACATCTGGTGGCCTCACCTGCCTGCCTCGCGCAGGCGCCTTCTGCTTGCCTCAGCGTCATTGGTGGCTCTGCTGACGTTGGCCCTACACCCCGTGCTCGTCCATCCTGACCCTTCAGAATGCCCTTTGTGCACCCGATACGTTGTCTACATTCTGAGCGTCGATGAAGCTGGTGAAAGCTGGGTTGGCTTGAGGACGCTAATGGCTCTTGAGCTGGAGCGTGTGCTCAGCTCCCTCTTCAGGGACAGCGTCAGCGTGGTCATTATCAGGAGCATTGACGAGTGGGGCAGCCTGATCAGAGTGGGGCCGGAGGGCCTCGTGGTGGTAAATACGCACGGCGAGCTCGTTCCAATACCGATGGAGTACGGCAAGGACTGGAGAGCATTCTACAGCAGGCTAGCGGAATTGATCAGGGAGAGGGGGTGGATCTTCGTTAACCCTGTGGGCTGCGGTTTCTACTTCGTAGGGAACGCGAGAGTCGAGGGGGTTGGCGACAGATATGCAGTGGGTCTTGATGGCCCCGTATACCTCAGTGTCGCACTCGGCAGACCTTTCCTGCCTTACCAGCAGTATGCCTGGACAGGCGATAGGTTCATGGTATTACGCAAGAGCAGGTTGAGCATGATGGGCAGGCAAGTGTTCAGCGCCTTAAGGCTCTCGATGCCCGAGGAAGTGGACATCGAGTGGCCCCTCCTTACCGCCGACCAGCCAGAGTGGTACCTCTACGAGCTTGAGCTCGAGAACGCTACTCTGTACGCGGGCGTTTGCATGAGGGCTGGCAAGGGGATACTCTGCTGGGGCGGGCTGACCGCCCGACCTTTGGAGGAGAAGATCAGCATCGCCGTAGCGATGGTGGCCCTCTCGCTGGGCCTGCCGCTCCCCCGCACCAACCAGGCGGATCATGGCACACGATGGGCGTTGCCTCTCGCCGCGGTTGCAGCAGTAGCGTTAATCGTGATCTTAAAGCATATGAAAAGATCTAAGAAAAGATCTAAAGATCTAATGTGTTAGCTAACGCAAGGGTCCTCAACCTCTCAGGAAGTACAAGAACAACATATATATATAACGGGTCACCGTAGTGACCCCAATGGTTTCAGCCCGTGAGCGGGTTCAGAGAGCCGTTTTGCGTGAAGACGTAGACATGCTGCCCATCAGCATATGGATCGAGAGCCCCGAGCCGGCGCGCTCGCTGATGGACGCCGTGGGCGCAGACAGCGTCGAGAGGCTGCTGAGGAGGCTCGGCGTCGAGTACAGGGGCTTCCTGCCCAACATCAGCTTCCTCGGCATCGGGCTCAAGGGCGGCTACGAGGAGGGCTGGTTCACGGACGAGAGGGGCAGGAGGCTGTACAGAAACATCTTCGGCGTTGTCTCGGCGGTCTCGAGCGACGGTCGCACCTCGATGTACGTGGAGCACCCGCTCCAGAGGGTGGACGTCAGGGAGTACGCGTTCCCCGAGGTGAGGGAGGAGGACTTCGGCGTGGTCGAGAGGTTCAGGAGGCAGCACGAGGACTACTGCGTGGTGGGGTACGCGTTGCAGCCCTTCGAGACCGCCTGCGCTCTCTTCGGCTACAACCTGATCTACAGGCTGATGCTGCGGGAGCCGTGGAAGGTGGAGTACGTCCTCGACAGGCTCTTCGGCATAGCCGAGGAGCAGGCGAAGCTGCTCGCGGAGGCGGGCGTCGACCAGGTCTACAGCGGGGACGACGTGGGCGCCCAGACGACCATGCTGATCTCCCCCGAGCTCTGGCGGCGCTTCCTGAAGCCCAGGTACAGGAGGCTGGCCGACGCCGTGCACAAGCGCGGCGCCCTCTTCCACTTCCACAGCGACGGGTGGATCGAGCCGATAGTCCCGGACCTGATCGAGGTGGGGGTCGACGTGCTGGAGCCGCTGCAGCCGGAGGCGATGGACGTCAGGAGGCTGAAGGAGCTCTACGGCGACAAGCTGAGCTTCGAGGGCGGCGTCGGCGTCCAGAGGCTGCCCTTCAAAACGCCTCTCGAGGTGGCTGAGGAGGTCAGGTGGCTGGTGAGGACGCTGGGGCCCACGGGCTACACGCTGAGGCCGAGCCACACGATACTGCCTGGCACGCCCGTGGAGAACATAATCGTCCTCTACGAGGCGGCGAACAGGGTGAGGAGGGTGCGGCCGTAGCCCGGGTCAGCCGCCTTTGCGCAGCGCCGCCCTCAGGGCCGCCTTTACCTCCCCGAGCGCACCCGACGCCACCGCCTCGCGGACCAGCTCGGCGAACTCGGGGTCCCCCGTCAGCAGCGTGAGGGCTCCGGCGATGACGGCGTCGTCGAGGTACAGCATCTTGACCGTCATCCCGCCATCGATGACGAAGTTGACGCCCGTGATGAAGCCCGCCTCGTCCGACGCCAGGAAGGCGACGAGCGCCGCCACGTCCTCGGGCCTGCCCACCCTCCCGGCCGGGTGCTGCTCGTGGTCGAGCCTAGTGAGCTGCGGCTTCCTCGGCGGCAGCTGCCACTCGCTCGTCTCGATCCATCCCGGTGACACCGCCACGACCCTGATCCTGTGGGGGGCCAGGCTGATCGCCAGGGCGTGCGTGAGGGCGAGCAGACCCCCCTTGGACGCTGAGTAGGGCTCGGTGTTGGGCTCGGACTGCAGCGCCCTCGTGCTCGCGATGTTGACGATCACGCCCCCTCCCCTCCTCGCCATCACCCGCGCCGCGTGCTTAGCGAAGAGGTAGGGGCCCGTTAGGTTGACTGCTATCACCCTGTTCCACTCCTCGAGCGTCTGCTCGAAGATCGGCTTCGGCGGCGCTCCGATGCCGGCGTTGTTGACCAGGACGTCCACCCCGCCGAAGGCCTCGGTGGCGGACCTCACGCACCTGATGACGTCGCCCTCGCTCGCCACGTCGCCGTGGACGAAGATCGCGCTGGCGCCCTGCTCCTTCAAGAGCCTGAGCCTCTCGCGACCCGCCTCGGCGTCGATGTCGAAAACCACGACGCTGGCGCCCTCGGCCCCCAACCTGTGCGCGATAGCGGCCCCGATCCCGCGGGCGCCCCCCGTCACGATCGCTACCTTGCCCTCGAGCCTGCCCACCCGCGGCCGTAGCCCCGCGGGATAAAGGTTTTATCCGCGCGGGGGCATCGACGCTGGCCGTGATGTGCGCCGGAACTCCTGACGCCTGATGAGGGCCAGGAAATCTGAGCCGCCGACCGCGCCTCGGGCGCCACCGGCGTTAACTACTTCTGCGGGGGGCGGTGCGCGGCGGCGTGGGCAGGGTTGGGGTCGGGGTGGTGGGGCTGGGGAACCAGGGCCTCCTCCACGTTGAGGCGGTCAAGCAGCTGCCCGAGGCCGAGCTGGTGGCAGTTGCCGACGTCGACGTCGGTAGGGCCAGGAGCGTGGCGGAGGCCTACGGGGTGGGCAGGTACTACGGCAGCGCGAGGGAGCTCTGCGAGGACGCCGGCGTCGACGCCGTGATCGTCGCGACGCCGGACCACCTCCACTACGAGCCGGTCATGGCCGCGCTGAGGGCGGGCAAGCACGTGATGGTCGAGAAGCCGATGGCGACCCGCCTCAGCGAGGCCACGGCGATGGCTGAGGAGGCGAGGAGGAGGGGGGTGATCCTCACCGTCAACTTCGAGAACCGCTTCAACCCGCCCTTCGCCCACGTCAGGGAGCTGCTGGAGAGGGGGGTCCTCGGGGACCCGATACACGCCTACATCAGGCTGAGCGACACCGTCTACGTGCCGAGGAGGATGCTGAGCTGGGCTCGCGAGACGAGCGTGATCTTCTTCCTGATGAGCCACACGGCCGACCTGGCCCGCTGGTACTTCGGCGAGCCCGTGAGGGAGGTGTACGCGGCCTCGGCCTCGAGGCTCCTGAGGGACCTGGGCGTGCCCGACGCCTGCGCCGCCGTGCTCAGGTTCGAGAGCGGCTTCGCGCTGCTCGAGAGCAGCTGGGTGCTGCCCGAGGCCTCGCCCTCCATCTTCGACTTCAAGCTGGAGCTGGTCTGCACCAAGGGGGTCGCCCGCGTGGACACGGAGAGGGAGTCGATAGAGGTCGTGGACGCCACCGGCCTCCGCTACCCCCACCTGGCGAAGCACGCGAGGGTCCACGGGCTTGTCGCCGGCTTCCTCCGCGAGGCCGTCCGGCACTTCATCGCCTGCGTCCAGGGCCGCGCGGAGCCCGTCGTAAGCGCCGAGGACGGCGTTGAAAACGTCAAGATCCTCGAGGCCATAGCGAGGTCCTGCTCCGAGGGGCGCCCCGTCGCCCCATGAGGCTCGAGGACCTCGTGCTGGGCGCCCTCAGGCCCCGGGGGGCCCTTGCCGCCCGCCTGCTGAGCGGGGGCGAGGTCGAGGAAGTGCGGAGGCTCGAGCGCGAGCACTCGGAGAGGGTGACGCCGTGGGGGCGGGTGATCAACCGGGGGGCGCTCGAGTGCTTGGGGCGGCGCTTCGTCGTGGCAGTGGCGACTGGCGCGGGCTTCAAGTGGCCCTCGGGCCCCTACGCGGTGGTCATCGTGGGGGGCAGGGTGGTGGGAGCCGTCGACGAGGGTGGCGTCAGGATCGATCGCGCCCTGCTGGCCGGCTCCAGAGGGGGGCACGAGGTCGTCGTGCTCCCGCTGAGGATCCCCGAGCTGGAGGAGGTCCTCGAGAACCCCTGCGCCGCGTCCCCCTCGCCGCCCGCCCACTCCTACCTGCTCCGGCTGCTCTCGCTCGACTGCGCCGGCTGCGGCACCCTCCTAGTGGGATTCGACGGGGCCAAAAGGCCTTAAAAGAGCACAAAGCGCTACCCACCGTAATTACCGCTACGTGGTGGGTGGTGTGGAGGCGAGGGAGGTCGTGAGGCGCGTGCAGCTGATAGGCAGGTCCACCTACGTGGTGTCCCTGCCCAAGAGCTGGGCCAGGAGGATGGGGCTCGATAGGGGGGCCCCCCTCACGATACTCCTCGAGGCCGACGGCTCGCTCCGAATCATCCCCCCGCGGATGCGGGACTCCAGGAGGCCCGAGTGCAAGCTGACCGCTCACGAGGGCATGAGCGAGGGGACGCTCGTACGCGAGCTCATGTCCCGGTACCTCTACGGCTACAAGGTCATCAGGGTGGAGCTGCCGACCGACGCGAGGAGGCTGAAGGAGGTGATAAAGAGGGTGATCGCGCGGAAGATGATTGGGGTGGAGCTGCTGGAGGACAGCGAGCGCAGCATCGTCCTTCAGGTACTCGTCAACGTCGAGGAGCTCCCGGTGAACTCCGTCATCCAGCGCATGGGGCAGGTGACGGCCGGGATGATCGACGACTCCATGGAGGGGCTCTACGCGCGCAACCCGGGTCTCCTCGACGACGTGATACTCCGCGACGACTTCGTCGACAAGCTCTACCTGTACCTCCTCCGCCAGCTGAACGCCGGCGTGAGGGGCTTCGTCGGAATCGAGGAGATCGGGCTGAGGAGCCTCGAGGAGGTGATCGAGTACGCCGTCGTGGGCAAGAGCATCGAGAGGATCGCGGACCACGCCCAGAAGATCGCCACCAACGCCAGGCAGCTGCTGGAGATGAAGATCCCCATCAGCGCCCTCGAGGAGGAGCTCAGGGCGATGACGAAGCTGGCCAAGGAGGTCTTCCAGAGCTCGATCCGCTGCTTCATGCACAGGGACAGGGAGTGCGCACTGGCGCTGCTGGACGAGTACCCGCCGAGGCTGGCGGAGGCGGAGCGCAGGTTCGTCGAGAAGATTATGGAGGAGCCTTGCGACGCGAGGAGGCACATGGTGGCCAGGCTCATCGCCGACAGCCTGAAGAGGATCTGCGACTACTCCATGGACATCCTGGAGGCGGCGGTGGACCTCTCGCTGGAGGAGGGAGCGCAGGGGCCGCGAAGCCTCAGCGTCACCGCTAAAACCTCAGCGGCGCCGTGAGGGGGATGCTGAGGTGCCCCGAGTGCGGCGCGCTCTTCGTGAGCGAGGAGGACATGAACGCCCACCTCGAGGCGTGGCACAAGCCGGGCGGGCCCTACTACCTCGTCTGCCCCAAGTGCGGGAAGAAGATGGAGAGCAAGGCGGCGCTGGAGCTGCACCTCCGCAACCACCCCGAGGAGGAAGAGGAAGGGCCGGGCGCGCGCTTCGAGTGGGGCGAGTGGGAGGAGGAAGAGGGGGAGGGGGAGGAGGAAGAGGAGTGAGCGCCCCCCGCGCAGCGGGGGCGTGCGCCTACTCCTCCCCACCTGCTGCCTTCGCTAGGCGCAGGCGCCCCAGCCCGTAGAAGCCGCGCCCCCAGTTGTGGAGCGGTATGTCCACCTTCGAGGAGGCCCAGCCTCTCCTCTCGTCGAAGACGTCCTCGCGGGCCCTCGCAGCGACCACCTCGCCCACGTAGAAGACCACGTCCTGCGCCTCAACCTTCGTGCGGACCCTGCACTCGATGACCCCGATTGCGTCCTCCGCCACCGGCGCCTGGACGGCCTCGCCCCTCCTAGCCCTGATCACGGCCGTCTTGTCCTCCTCGCGCCCGCTCCTACTCCCGGCGTAGTAAATGACGTCGAGCTTGTCCATGGGCAGGACGTTGATGGTGAACTCGCCGTATGCGTCGATGAGCTCGCGAGTGTAGCTGTCGGCGCCGATGGCCACCCCGACGAGGGGCGGCTCCTCAGCGATCGGCGTGACCCAGGAGGCAGCCATGAAGTTCGCCCGCTCGCCCAGGCGCCCGCTGCCGATGAGGTACGCAGGCCTCGGGTGGAGCAGCAGGTAGAACCTCTTGACCTCCCTCATGCGTTCCCCGCGCCCGGGGCTCTTAAATAGCCAGCGCTGGCCCACGAATAGAATATACGGCCCGGGGGCGCCGCTCCAGCGTGGCCCCCCTCAAGATCCACTTCGATTACCACACGCCGCCCCACGCCGACGTGGTGGCGAGGGGCTTCGACGCCGACCGCTTCGCCAGCGAGCTGGCGAAACTGGGCTGCCAAGTCGTCTACTTCTTCGCGAAGGACGTCTTCGGCAACTGCTACTGGGACACAAGGGTCGGCTTCAAGCACCCCCACCTCAGCAGGGACCTGCTGGGCGAGGTCGTCGAGGCGGCGCGGGCTCGCGGCCTCGAGGTCGTCGCGTACTACAATGCGATGGACCTCATCAACGCGAAGAGGCACCCCGAGTGGAGGCACAGGGGCTCCCCCGAGGCCCCCGGCTCCGAGGGCTTCTACGTCTGCTTCAACAGCCCCTGGCTGGAGAGGGTCTTCCTCCCCGAGCTCGAGGAGCTGCTCCGCTACGGGATCTCCGGCCTCTTCTTCGACTTCCTCTACGTCCACCAGCCGTGCTTCTGCGACTGGTGCGAGGCGCGGTACGAGAGGGAGAGGGGCCTGAAGCTGCCGCGGGGACCCTCGGAGCCCGGCTGGGCTGAGTACCTCGAGTGGTGGAGGGGCGTGGGGGAGGAGGTCCTCGAGCGCACCCTGAGCTTCGTGGGGGCTCGGAGGCCGGACGTGGCGGTCAGCGTGAACTGGGCCTACACGCCTAGGCAGCCCGGGATCCCTCCGCACGAGCTGCGCTCCCTCGTGCTCGACCCCCACGAGACCGACTGCCCCGTCCTGAACATCAGCTACCACGCGAGGTACTGGGGCTGGCTGGGCAAGCCATTCGATGTGTACGTCACGAGGTTCCTGAGGTGGTGGGGGGACTACGGCCTGAAGCCCCTCGCCGAGCTCCTGGCGGAGTGTGCGACGGCGATCGCGAACGGGGCCTCGGTCATCGTGGGCGACCACCTGTACGTCGACGGCAGCTGGGAGCCCGACGCGCTGGGCGCGGCGG
>JAGDWA010000039.1:0-21590 GCA_023269735.1 Thermofilum sp. | reverse complement strand
CGGCGGAGGCCTTCAGGTTCATCCGCGAGCGCGAGGGGGTGCTCGAGGCCGCGTCGGTGCCCTGCGTAGCGGTGGTGCAGTCGCTGGAGGAGCGGCGGAGGAGCTCCTCGCTGTTCGTCGACGACGCGCCGCTGAGGGGGGCGCACAGGGCCCTCGTCGAGCTCGGCCTGCACCACGACATCGTGCTCGGCGAGCTGGCCGGCAGCAGGCTCCTCGAGTACGAGCTCGTCGTGCTGCCCGAGCAGAGGCCCAGCCCCGAGCTGGCGGAGCTGCTGCGCGAGTACCTCTCGAGCGGGGGAGCGGTCCTGGCGACCTTCAGCGCCGCCGAGGATCGGAGGCTGGCCGAGGCGCTGGGCCTCGAGCTGGCGGGCTACGCGGCCCACAGCGTGGGCTACGTCCTGCCCTCCCCCGCCCTCCAGCTGCCGGCGCCCGTGTTCGTGAGGGGACGCTTCGCCAGGGTGAGGGTCAGCGGCGCCGAGGTTCTGGGCGAGCGCGCGGACCCCTACTCCCCGCCGGCCCTCGAGGGCCTCCCCTACGAGGACTGGCTGGGAGCGGGCTACGGGTCGCCCTCCCCACCGGGGAGCCGGCGGTCTGCTTCCTCGGGCGGGGCGGCAGGGCCGCCTACGTGGCGGCGGAGGTCTTCCGCGCCTACTACCGGTACCCCGACTGGCTGGCCCGGCTGTTAGTGCAGAGGCTCATCGACATGCTCGCGCCGCGCAAGAGGTTCATTCGCGTCAGGCCCCAGTCGGTGGAGGCCTCGCTGAGGAGGGGGGCCGACGGGTCCTACCTGATCCACTTCGTCAACTGGCTAGCGCCCAGGAGCCACGTGCTCCCCGCCCACGCCGAGGAGCTACCGGCGGTGGAGGTGGAGGCCCTTCTGAGGCTAGAGCGGGAGCCGAGGCGCGTGGAGGCAGTGCCCCCGGGCCTCGAGGTTGAGTACGGGTACTCCGGTGGCGTCCTCGAGCTGCGGGTGAGGGGGCTCACGGTGCACGCCGCCGTGAGGGTCACTGCCTAGGGAAGGCTCTTATACCGCCGAGGCCGCCGCGGCCTGTGTTCAAGGTGTCGAAGCACGTCCTGGCGACGAAGCCCTACCACATCCTGGCGAAGCCCGGCGACATCGCCGAGCGCGTGCTCGCGGTCGGCGACCCCGGCAGGGCCGACGCCATCGCGGGGGAGCTGCTGGAGGGGGCTACGCTGGTCAACAGGAACAGGGGCTTCAACACGTACACGGGCACCTTTGAGGGCGTCCGCGTGACCGTCGCCACGCACGGGGTTGGAGGGCCCTCGGCGGCCCTCGTCGTCGAGGAGCTGCGCATGCTGGGCGCCAGGCTGATCGTCAGGCTGGGGACGTGCGGCGGGCTCACGGAGGCGGTGAGGGTCGGCGACGCTGTCGTCGCGCTGGGGGCAACCTACCAGCCGGGCGGGACGCTCGGCATGTACGCGCCCGGCGTCTGCTACCCGGCCGTCGCGGACCCAGAGGTGGTCCTCGCGCTCGAGGGGGCGCTGAGGGGGGAGGGGTTCCGCGTCCACCGGGGCCTCGTGGCCTCGAGCGATGCGTTCCACGCCGAGGAGTCGAACCTCGGCCTGTGGAGCTCGCTGGGGATCATCGCCGTAGAGATGGAGTGCGCTGCGATCTTCTCGGTGGCCAGGATGCGGGGGTTGAGGACAGGCGCAGCCCTCCTGGTGATCGACAACCTGGCGACTGGGGAGTTCATGGGCGCGGGCGCCGAGGAGCGGAGGAGGCTCGAGCTGAGGGCGGCCAGGGGCGCCCTGAGGGCCCTCGCCGGCCTGCAGGTCGGGTAGGCCCCTCACAACCCATTTTTACCCCCGAGCCGCACGCTCGACCGTGAAGGTTGGCCTCAACCTCTGGACGCTGCTGGGGTGGAGCTACGAGAGGCGCCCCGACGTCGCCTGGGCCGTCGGGGTCGCGAAGGAGCTCGGCTACGACGGCGCCGAGGTGGTCTACGACGACGGGCTCCTCGACCCCCGGACGTTCAGCGGGGAGGAGAGAGCGAAGATCAGGGGCGTCGGCCTCGAGATCCCCAGCGTCGCGACCGGCGTCTTCTGGAAGTACAACTTGGGCTCCCCCGACGAGGGGGAGAGGAGGAGGGGGCTCGAGTACGTCAGGCTCGGCCTCGAGCTCGCCAGGGACCTGGGCGCCAGGGTGCTGCTCGTCGTGCCAGCCGTCGCGAGGCCAGAGGTGCCCTACGAGGTCACCTACGACTACGCAAAGCTCTCGCTGAGGGAGGCAGCCAGGGTGGCCGAGGACCTGGGGGTCGTGATAGGCGTGGAGAACGTGTGGAACAGGTTCCTCTACAGCCCCCTCGAGTTCAGGAGGTTCCTGGACGAAATCAACTCGGACTACGTCAGAGCGTACCTGGACGTCGGCAACCTGGTCAACTTCGGCTACCACGAGCACTGGATCGGGCTGCTCAGGGGCAGGATAGCGATGGTTCACGTCAAGGACTTCGACGCCGGCGTCGGCAACATCAGGGGCTTCCGGCACGTGGGCAGGGGGAGCATCGACTGGCCCAAGGTCGTCAGGCTGCTGAGGGCAGCCGGCTACGACGGCTTCCTCAACGTCGAGTGCCCGCCGGAGTTCTACCCCGACCTGGAGCGGCCGAGGTACCCCGAGGACGGGATCAGGGCGGCCCGGGACAACCTCGAGGCCCTGAGGAGGATCCTCGGCGCGGTCTGAGGCTCAGAGGTACTTCCGCTCGTCACTGGTCGGCAGGCGCTTTTTCCTCACCGCCGCTCCTGTGGGGGCCGCTCGGCTTTTTCAACCTTCCGGTTCCAGGCGCCGGCAGCAACGCATTTCTCCGGGGAGGGGGCGCGGGCCCCGTGGGCGAGGTCATCAGGACCTACGCACCGGGCGACGAAGAGAGAGTAGCGGACCTCCTGCGCGAGTGCTTCGGGACCTACAGGAACTACGGGCTGGACGGCAGCAAGTGGCTGGAGTACACGCGCCTCAACGCCGGCTTCAGGCTCGAGGGGGCCTACCTGCTGGAGGTCGGGGGGAGGCTGGTCTCCCACGTGCAGGTCGTCGAGAAGCGGCTGCGCACCGCGGCCGGCACCCTCGCCGTAGCTGGGATAGCCAACGTGGCCACGCACCCCGACTTCCGGGGGCGCGGCTACGCCACGAGGCTCCTCGCGAGGGCCATGGAGGACTACAGGGCGAGGGGCTTCCCGCTCACCGCGCTCTTCACCGGCTTCGCCAGCGGCCCCCAGAGGATCTACAGGCGGCTGGGCTACGTGGACGTCTGCGTGCACATATACTGGAGCGCGCCCATCGACGACGCCCTGCAGCGCGCCCAGCGCGTGCCGTGGGTCGAGGTGCGGGAGGCGGAGGAGCGCGACGTCGACGGGGTCTCGAGGCTCTACGAGGCGGTCGGAGACCGCTACACCGGCTGGCCCGTGAGGGCGCGGGGCGAGTGGGTCGAGAAGCTCGTCAGGCGCACGGCTTACCACGGCTTCTTCTACGTCGGGAGGGAGCCCGGGAACTTCGTGGTGGCCGAGGAGGGGGGCGAGCCGCTGGGCTACGCAGTCCTCCTCAGGATCCCGTGGGAGCCCGAGGCAGTGGGCATCGCGGAAATCGTGGCTGAGCCGGGGAGGGGGGACGCCATGCTGGCCCTCTACTCCTACGCCGTCAGCAGGGCAGCCGCTCTCGGCGCGAGGGTCGTGCGGACCTACGCACCGCCGACCGCGGAGTACAGGAGGGCCTTCAGGGCCTTCCAGCCCAGCAGCGGCGGCGTCTTCATGAGCGAGGTGCTCGACCTGAGGGGGCTGCTCGCCGAGGCCGCGAGGGGCGTCAGGTGGGCCGGCGAGCCGCTCGCGGTCGAGTTCGCCTACAGGGGCCAGCGCGCCACCCTGCGGCTGAGCGGCGAGGGCTGCTCCCTCGCCGACGGCGAGCCCCACGCAACCGTCGACCTGGACCCCACAACCTTCAACCGGCTGCTCTTCGGCCACGCGGAGCCAGTCGAGCTCCTGCTCAACTCGACCGTGCGCAGCGGGGTGCGGCTGGGGAGGGTCCTCGAGGCGCTGGAGGCGCTCTTCAGGCCCAGGCCCTTCCACGTGTGGCCGGTCGATCAGTGGTGAACCTGTGTTGGCGGCTAGCCCAGCCTATGTGCCGAGGGCGACAATTTTTTTAATATGCGCCCAATGTTAGTGACACGTGAGCGAGTGCCCCCAACGTCCTCCCGGTTGTGGCGATGAGAGGATATGCTACAACACAAGAATCGTATGCTGCGCGACATACCATTACTACCAACGGTTGCATATGACTGTCAGTACTGCTACTCACCCAGAATTCGCGGCCCTTGCACCTATGACTGCCGCCTCCCATCAAGCTGATTTGGCGCCATGATAATCGGGATACTAGGTTACACGCCGCTCATAGGCCGGGGGGCCTCGCGCTCCTGGAGCAAGCTCACCTACTACGTCGCCAGGACCCTCCTGAGGCGGGGCCACGAGGTCGTCTTCTCTCCGGCCTTCGACGCGGCGAAGGTCACCGGCGTCTACGTGAGGATCGACGGGCGCGAGTGCCCGATGGTCGAGGCTGGCGACCTGAAGGACTACGGCTGTGACCTCGCGCTGGTGACCTTCGCGGCCCACCTCTGCGCCCCCTACGAGTGCTCCGCGAGGCACAGGGCCTTCGAGGCCTTCGACAGGGTCCTGGCGGCCGTGAGGACCTCCGTGAGAAGGGTGGTGGCCTACACCTCCCTCGACCTCTACGAGGACGTCCCCGCCCTGACGCTGGAGTACCTGGCCAAGCGGTTCGACGCCGTGGTGTTCTTCAACGATGCCGACGCGAGGGTGTTTGGCGAGCACCTAAAGGCCGCGGGCGCCCAGGCCCCTCCCGTTTTCGTCGTGACGCCTGGGGTGGACACCAAGCTCTACACCCCCGGGCGGCCTGCGGAGGAGCCCGTGCTCCTGTACGTCGGGAGGAACAGCGTGGAGAAGGACCCCGCCCGCTTGATGGCGGTGCTGGCGAAGCTCAGGAGGAGGGGGCTGAACGCCAGGCTGGTGATGGTGACGAACCCCTGCGGCTTCTGGCCGTACGGAACCTTCGACCTGCAGGCGGCAACCCGCAGCATGGGCGTGGCAGATAGCGTAGCCTTCGTGGAGGAGTTCGTGGAGGAGGAGAGGATGCCGGAGCTCTACCGGTCCGCGAGGGTCTTCATCACGCTCTCGGGGTCGGAGGGCGTGTGCCTGCCGATGCTGGAGGCGCAGGCCTGCGGCGTGCCGGTGGTGGCTCAGGACCTCCCCTCGCTGAGGAGCGTGTACGGGGACAGCTACGTCCGCGTGGCGCGGGAGGGCTCCTTCCACCTGCCCTTCGGCACCATGCCGCTGGCCTCCGTCGAGGACGCGGCGAGCAAGGTGGGGTGGCTCCTCGAGGACGAGGGGGCCTGGAGGGAGTACTCGAGGAGGGGGCTGGGGAACGCGGCGAGGTACGACTGGGACGGGGCGGTGGGGCCGGGGCTCGAGCGGGCCCTGGGGCAGGCCCTCGCCTAGCGGCCATGCCCCTCGTCGAGGTGGAGGCGCGGTTCGAGTACGTGCCCGGCAGGCCGGCCTTCGAGGGCCGCTTCGAGGCGGGCGAGGGCTTCACGGTGGTCGTCGGCCCGAACGGGGCGGGGAAGACGACGCTCCTCCACCTGATCGCCGGCGTCGCGGTCGGGAGGCTGGAGGGGAGGGTCTCGGTGCTCGGCGCGGACCCGTACAGGGACCACTGGGTCAAGCGCTACATCGCGCTGGCGAGGCAGGAGCCGGTGAGCTTCGGCTACGCCCCCTGCACCGTGAGGGAGGCCCTCAGGTTCTACGCGCTGATGAAGGGCGAGGACCCCGGCCTGGTCGACGAGGTCGCGGCGAAGCTGGGCCTCACCCCCTACATGTCCCCCTCGATCAAGGTCCCGATGCTCTCCTTCGGCACGAGGAGGAAGCTGGAGGTGGCGAAGCTGATGCTGAGCCCCAGCGCCCGCGTCTACCTGCTCGACGAGCTGATCGGCCTCGACCCCCCGGCAGTCAGGGCCGCCCTCGACTACCTCTCCTCGAGGGTGAGGGAGGGGGCGTGCGCGGTCGTCGTCACCCACGACCCGAGGCACCTCCAGCTCCTCAGCGGCCGCGTCGCCGTCCTCAGGGGAGGGAGGGTGCTGAGGCTCCTCGAGCCCCACCAGCTCAAGCGGTACCTCGAGGGGACCCTCTACGAGGTGACCGTCGTCGCCGAGGGAGGGGACCCGGGGGCGGTGCTGAGGGTGAGGGGCGTCGAGGGGGCCGAGGTCTCGGGGGGCCCGAGGTACGTCGTCAGGGCCCGCTGCCGCGTCGCGGCCATCAACGAGGTCCTCAGCGCCCTGATGGGGTCGGGCGCGAGGATCCACAGGGTGGAGTACGATGAGATCAGCCCGCTGTTCGAGCCATGAGGCAGTACGTTAGGATAGCTAGGGAGATCGTCCCGCTGGCCCTGAGCAGCCCGCTCTCGAAGCTAGCGGACATCGTGGGCTCCGCCGTGGAGATAGCAGTAGTGACGGTGGCGCTGAGGGGCATGCTGGGCTTCGACTACGCGTCCAGCGTGCTGGTAGCCATGATAATCGCTGGAGCCGGCGGCACAGGGCTCTGGTTCAGCCCGATAGGTGCAAACCTAGCTGCCGAGGCTTCGCTGTCCCCGCGCGAGCTGAGGCGCATCGAGCGCCTCGTCAGGCTGGCGCTGGACGCGGTTGTGAACCCCCCGATAACCTTCGCGCTCACGGCTGTGTCGGCGGCCCTGGGCATCGTACACTGGAGGGCTCTGGAGCCGCTGAACCTCGCCGCGCTCGCCGTACCTCCGCTCCTGCTCCGGAGCGGCATCAACTCGCTCATGATGCGGCTACGTGCGTTGATGCTGCGCTGGATGCGTGCGCCCTTCATTCCGTCGTGGGGGCACCCGTCAACCCTGAGGGAGGCAGCGCTCCTCATCTTCGAGGCTTTGTGGATGCGGCTCGTGCACGGGGTCCTCCTCGGCACTCTGACCCCGATTTACTACTCGCTCAGGGCGCTGCACCCGGCGCTTGGCTTCGCGGTCGCGGTACTGAACCCCTACGCGCTGAGCATCGAAGTCGCCAGGTCGATCATCACCATGGGATCCGCCCCGCCCCTCCTACTCCTGGGCCTTCTGGCGCTTTCGGCATTCTGGTTCGCGGTGGACATGGTCGAACCGCTCTAGGCCTGGGAGGGCTGCCGCTCCAAGCAGGGGGCCAGGGCGGGGAAAAGATGGAGGGGCTGGCGTCGAGACCCTAGCGTAGGGGCAGCTTCACTGGGGAGCCCGCCTTGGCGGACTCGTAGGCTGCCAGCGCCACCTCGAGCGCCTTGTAGCCGTCGTACCCCGTCGCCCTCGGCGGGCGGTCCTCCAGGACGGCGTGGACGAAGTCCCTGATCATGTTGAAGTCGGCGTCGGGGCCGAAGTAGTGCCAGGTGAACCTCCTGCCCTCGTCGGTGACGAGGTTGATGCAGGGCCTGAAGGCGTCCACGGCGATGAAGCCCTCCGTCCCGTAGACCGCCAGGAAGACGTCGCCCCAGATGGGCCACCCCTCGTGACGTGACCAGCTGCAGTCGATGCTCCCCAGCACGCCGCCCCTGAACCGCAGCGAGATGAGCGCGCAGTCCTCCGACCTCAGGTGCGGCCTGATGTTCCTGCCGATCACAGCGTAGACCTCCTCGACCTCGTCGCCCGTGTACCAGCGCATTAGGTCGGCTGTGTGCACCGTGTGGTCCATCACAGCTCCCCCTCCGGCGAGCTTGGGATCGTCGAACCACAGCCCGGGGAACTTCCCGTGGTTGGTCGTCGTGATCGCGAGGACCCTGCCCACGGCGCCGGCCTCCAGCATCCTCTTCACCTCGACTGTGACGTCGTGGTACCTCATCACGAAGGCCTGCTGCAGCTTCACCCCAGCCCTCTCGGCCGCTCTGATCATCCTCTCCGCGTCCTCGAGGGTGGTGGCGAGCGGCTTCTCGACGATCATGTGCTTCCCCGCCTCCGCAGCCGCCACGGCGAGCTCGGCGTGCTTCGCGTTCTCCGACGCTATCACGACCGCGTCCACGTCGTCCCTCCTCAGCAGCTGCCGGTAGTCGGTGTACGCGTCCCTGACGCCGTAGAGCTCAGCGGCCCTCCTCAGCCTCTCAGGGTCGTCGTCGTATATCGCCACGAGCTCGGCCTCCTCCAGGCTCCTGAGGACCCTCGCGTAGCTCCAGGCGTGGACGTGGGCGAACGAGAGGATCGCGAACCTGAGCCTCCTCATAGCACCTCACCCGCGAGGGGCAGCCTCACCGGCTTGCCCTCGTCCACGGACTTCAGGGCGGCGAGCGCGACCTCCAGCGTCCTCCTCGCCTCCTCTCCGGGCACTGCCGGCTCGAGGTCCTTGGCGACACACTCGTAGAAGTGCCTGATCTCCCTGTCGTACGCGTCCTCCTCGAAGGGCGTGTACACGGCGGGCGGCGCGCTGGGCCTGAAGGCGAGCAGGGCGGCTGGCGAGCGGTTGTCGACCGTCAGCATCCCCCTGGTCCCGACGATCTCGAGGTAGGTGGTGAAGGGGAAGCCCGGCGGCTGGATCCAGGAGCCCTCCACGTAGGCTATCGCACCGCTTCTGAACTTCAGGATGGCGTGGGTGTAGTCGTGGGTGGTCGCGTCTGGCGTCCTCAGCGTGCCGCCCCTGGCGAACACCTCCTCGACCTCACCGAGCGCCCAGCGGAGGAAGTCGACGTCGTGTATCGACATGTCGACGAAGACTCCGCCGCTCAGCCTGCGGTCCTTGTGCCACAGCGCCCACTCTGGGAAGGGGGAGAGCCTGTAGGCGCGGGCGATCCTCGGCTCGCCGATCGCCCCGCTCTCGACCAGGCGCTTGGCCTCCACGTACTCAGGCCAGAACCTGAGGCAGTGCGCGACCATGAACTTCACGCCCGCCCTCCTCGCCGCCGCGACCATCTCGTCGGCGTCCCTGAGGCGGAGGGCGATCGGCTTCTCGACGAGGACGTGCTTGCCGCTCTTCGCAGCCGCGATCGCGATCTCCGCGTGCGTGTACGTGGGCGTGCACACGTCGACGATGTCGACCTCCTCCATGTCCAGCGCCTTGGTGTAGTCGGTGAGCCAGTGCGGGACTCGGTAGTCCGCCGCTAGCTTCTTCGCCCTGCCCCCTATGATATCGACGGCGGCGACGAGCTTAGCCCCCCTGACCTTGCTCCAAGCCCTAGCGTGCACCCCGCCTATGAAGCCGCAGCCGATCAGAGCGACCCCCAGCTCCCCCATCGGGGCTGCGCCCCGCACGAGGTAAAAATGGCTTACCGCTGCACCCCAGCGGCACGAAGGGTAAAAGCTGAGTCGCGGCTCGTGGGCTCGGATGTCGCTCGAGGAGCTGGTGAGGCTCAGGGTCTCCGAGCTCGACGAGCTCTACAGGGCGAGGAGCGCCGCGGTCGAGGCGCGCGTCCGGCTGCCCCTAGCGCTGAGGCTGGACGGCGTCGGCTTCGGGGGGGCGCTGAGCGGGTACTCGAGGCCCCGGGATGCCGCGGTGCACAGGGCCCTCCTCGAGGGGGCCGCCGAGCTGCTCCACCGCCTCTCCGCGAGCTGCGCCTACGTAGTGAGCGACGAGGTGAACCTCCTGCTGCTGGGCCCCCACCTCCCCTACGGCGGAAGGGTTGAGAAGCTCGTCAGCGTCTCGGCGGCCCTGCTCTCGGCGCGCGTGTCGCTGCTGCTGGGCAGGTGCCTGATCTTCGACTCGCGAGTCGTCCCCCTGGAGGGGGTCGAGGACGCTAGGAGGTACGTCCTCTACAGGGCGCGGGTGGGGCTCAACAACTACGTGGGATCCCTGCTTCACGCGGCTGGGGCCCGGGTCCCCGAGGGCTCGAAGCTGGAGCGGCAGATCGAGCTCCTCGAGCAGCTGGGCGTGAGGCTCGCCTCCCGCCCCGTGTGGGAGTGGGGCGGCACGAGCGTCTACTGGGCGCTCCAGGGGGGCAGGAGGGTGGTCGCGATGGCCGAGGGGCCCTGGAGGCTGCTGGAGGAGGTGGAGCGCTACAGGTCGCCCGAGGCGGAGCAAAGGCTAAAAGGATCGGAGTAGCGGGCCCGAGGCGGTGCCTATTGCTCGCGCGATCAAGCCCAGGGCCAACGAGGAGAGGGTCAGGTTCCTCAAGCAGGTAGAAGAGAAGTGGCAGAGGCGCTGGGCCGAGGCGAGGGTCTTCGAGGCCGAGCCGGCTGAGGGGAGGCCGAAGTTCTTCATCACCTTCCCGTACCCCTACGTCAACGCCTACCCGCACGTGGGCAGCGCGTTCACGGCGCTGAGGAACGACATCATGGCCCGCTACAAGAGGATGAAGGGCTTCAACGTGCTGTTCCCGCAGGGCTGGCACGCCACGGGGAGCCCGATAGTAGCGGCCGCCCTGCGGGTGAGGGAGGGCGACCCAAAGCAAATATCGATCCTCAAGTCGATGGGGATACCGGACGAGGAGATACCGAGGTTCAAGGACCCGGAGCACTGGGTGCGCTTCTTCTCGAAGGAGTGGAAGAGGGACTTCCAGCGCCTCGGGCTCTCGATCGACTGGAGGAGGGAGTTCATCACCACCCACCTGAACCCGCCGTACAACAAGTTCGTCCAGTGGCAGTACAGGAAGCTGCTGGAGAGGGGGCTCATCGTCAGGGGCACGCACCCCGTCGTGTGGTGCCCGAAGGAGCAGAAGGTCGTGGGGGACCACGACCGCCCCGACGAGTACGCGGGGATAGGGCCCGAGGAGGTCGCCATTATCAAGTTCAGGGGCGAGGACGGGCTGGTCTACCCCTGCCTCACCTACAGGCCCGAGACCGTCTACGGGGCCGTGAACGTCTGGGTCCACCCCGACCACGAGTACCTCATCGCGGAGGTGGACGGCGAGCGCTGGGTCGTGGGCGAGTACGGGGCCGCGGAGCTGGCGGACCAGGGGCACAGGGTCGAGGTGGTCGGCAGGGTCAGGGGCTCGGAGCTCGTCGGCCGCCTCGCGGTCAACCCCGTGTCCGGCTGGCGGGTGCCCGTCCTGCCGGCGCTCTTCGTCGACCCCGAACAGGGGACCGGCGTGGTGATGTCCGTGCCCGCCCACGCGCCGTACGACTACGTGGCCCTCGAGGACCTGAGAAGGGGGCTCGGCGAGAAGTACGGCGTCGACCGCGAGATGGTCGAGCGGGTGAAGCCCGTCCCCATAATCAAGCTGGAGGGCTACGGCCTCCTGCCAGCGGAGACCGTCGTCAAGCGCATGGGCGTGGCGAGCCAGCTGGACAGGGAGAAGCTGGACGAGGCGACGCGCGAGGTCTACTCGAAAGAGTTCTACAGCGGCGTGCTGGGCGAGGCCTTCGGCAAGTGGGCCGGCCGCACGGTCGCCGAGGCGAGGGGGGAGGTGCTGAGGGAGCTCATCGCTCGGGGCGCCGCCCTGAGGCACTACACGCTGCCGAGGCCCGTCTTCTGTAGGTGCGGGGCCCGCACGCACGTGAAGATAGTGGAGAACCAGTGGTTCCTGAAGTACAGCGACCCGGAGTGGAAGAGGCTGGCCCACAAGTGCATCGACTCGATGAGGTTCCTGCCCGAGAGCATCAGGGAGTACTTCCACAAGCAGGTGGACTGGTACAACGACTGGGCCTGCACGCATAAGGGCGAGCTGGGGACCCCACTGCCCTGGGACCCCGAGTGGGTGCTGGAGTCGCTCAGCGACTCGACGATCTACATGGCCTACTACGTCCTGGCCAAGTACCTGCAGCACCCCGAGCGCTACGGGATCGATTGGGGCAGGCTCGACGACGAGTTCTTCGACTACGTGCTGCTGGGCAGGGGCGATCCCGCGCGCGTGGCCGAGAGGCTGGGCGTGAGCGTCGACCTCGTCGAGGAGATCAGGAGGGAGTTCCTGTACTGGTACCCGGTGGACATGAGGATCTCTGGGAAGGACCTGATGCCGAACCACCTGGTCTTCTTCATCATGCACCACGTCGCCGTGTTCCCGCCCGAGCACTGGCCGCGGGGCATCGGGGTGAACGGGTGGGTCAACGTAGCCGGCGAGAAGATGTCGAAGTCCAAGGGCAACTTCATACTGCTGCGCGAGGCCCTCGAGTGGTGGGGCGCCGACGCCACAAGGTTCGCTGAAGCGTACGCTGGGAACTCCGGGCTCGACGACGCCAACTTTGAGCCCGAGGTAGCGGACAGGGCCGTCGACCTACTGTACGAGTGGTACGCCTTCGCCATCGAGAACTACGGGAGGGGGAGGGACAGCTGGCTGCCGATCGACAGCTGGTTCGACAGCGTGCTCAACCGGACGCTGATGAGGGTCGAGGAGGCGATGGAGCGGGGCGACTTCAAGGACGCGCTGGTCGAGGGCTTCTTCAACCTCCAGAACCACTTCCGCTGGTACCTCAGGAGGTGTGGGGAGCCGAACAGGGAGCTTCTGAAGAAGTTCATCGAGTGGCAGACCCTGATCCTAGCCCCCGTAACCCCGCACATCTGCGAGGAGATCTGGGAGAGGCTGGGGAAGGGCGGCTTCGTCAGCCTGGCGCCCTGGCCCACGCCGGACCCCTCACGCGTGAGGCCCGATGTCGAGGCGGCGGAGGAGGAGGTGCGGAGGGTCCTGGAGGACGCCAGGGAGGTGCTGAGCCTCGTGAGGGGGGCTCCGAGGCTCGTCCGCATCGTGGTGGCGGCAGAGTGGAAGTACGGGTTCGCGAGGAGGGTCGGCGAGGCGCTGTCGAAGGGGGCGAGCCTGAGGGAGGCCCTGCGATCCGCCGTGAGCGAGGTGGGGGCTGAGCTGAGGGCCCAGGCCGCCAAGCTGGCCGAGGCCTACGCCAAGAGCCCCTCGCTGCTCCAGCTCGCCATCGACCGCGGGCTGGAGCTCGAGGCCCTCAGGGCGGCCGAGGACTTCTACAGGAGGGAGCTGGGGGTCGAGGTCGCCGTGCTGGCGGAGGAGGAGTACGCGAGCGGCAAGCTGCCCCTGCCGGGCAGGCCGGCGATCATCGTTGAGACGCAGTAGTGAGGCGCGGCAGCGAGCCGTCGCCGTGCGCAAGCTACGGGCGTACCGCAGGCTGCTCAGGGTGGAGCAGTGGTACAAGAACGCGCTCATCGCGATCCCCGCCACCTTCGCCCTCAAGCTGACCAGCGCCAGGGTGTACCCGCCGCTCGCCCTCGGCTTCTTAGCCCTGTCGCTGGCCTCCAGCTCCATCTACGTCTTCAACGACATCAGGGACCTGGAGGAGGACAGGGCGCACCCGGTGAAGAGGCACAGGCCGCTGCCCTCGGGGCAGGTCTCGGTGGGCGAAGCGGCGCTCCTGGCCCTGCTCCTGGCGTTCTCGGCCCTCGCCGTCGCGCTCGCCCTCAGCCTTACCTTCGCCCTGATGGTCCTGGCCTTCATCCTGCTCTCGGCGCTCTACAGCCTGCTCCTCAAGCGGATCGCGGTCGTCGACGTCACCGCGATCGCGCTCAACTACCTCATCCGCGTCGTGTCGGGGGCCGCCCTAGTGGGGGTCGAGGCCTCCCCCTGGCTCGTCTCGGGCTTCTTCTTCCTCGCCCTCTTCCTCGCGCTGAGCAAGCGGAAGGCGGAGCTCGTGGTGGCCGGCGCCACCGCGAGGAGCGTGCTGAGGGTGTACAGCAGGGAGTGGCTCAACCAGGCGCTCGCGATGACGGCGGCGATGACCATCGTGACGTACGCGGTCTACTGCGCTGAAGTCCCGCTCGGGCGGAAGCTGGTCCCAACGATCCCCATCATGGCGTTCTTCCTGCTCCGCTACACCCTGGCGGTGGAGAGGGGCGTCGGCGAGCACCCCCACGAGGTGATCCTGCGCGACAAGCCGTCGCTGGCCGCGGCCCTCGCCCTCGCGGCTTCGGTGCTGGCGCTGGCGTACCTAACATAAATCACCCCCGCCCGGAGGTGAACCGTGCTCAGGGCCCTCGCCGAGCTGCCGTTCTTGCCCAGCCCCGAGTCCGTGGTGAGGGCTGCGCTCGACTTGGCGGGGCTCAGGCCCTCTGAGCTCCTCGTCGATCTGGGCTGCGGCGACGGGAGGGTCCTGGTGATAGCGGCGAGGGACTACGGGGCCCACGCCGTCGGCGTCGAGCTGAACCCCCTTCTGGCCAGGCTGGCCCTGAGGGAGGCGCGCCTCGCAGGGGTCTACGAGAGGGTGTCGGTCGTCCACGGCGACCTCTTCACGTTCAGCGTCGAGCCCTTCGACGTGGTGTACTGCTACCCGTCCCCCAGCGTGACGCGGAGGCTCGAGCTCAAGCTCAGGGCTGAGTGTAGGCGGGGGTGCCGCGTTGTCGTCCACGACCACCCCCTGCCTACAGCCGAGCCGGTTGAGACGCTGACCCTCCCGTCGGGGGCCATCCACGTCCACACGGTGTACCTCTACGTGGCCGGGGTCTCGTGGCCTGTGCAGGGGGTGGGGGTCAGCAGAGCGCCCCCCAGCCGTAAGGTTGCGGGGGCCGCCGAACCGTACTGGGGGGCGTCGGAGGGGGGAGCTACGGTTCGGTGGCCCGGTTAATTGTCGGGGCATGGGAGGTTTATGAGCTTTGCCCGCTACTGAGGGAGCAGGTTGTTAAGGCCGCCGCTCAGGGTGGCTGGGGGGCAGTGTGGCGGAGGGCTTCAACGAGCTGAGGTGGAACCCACTGCTCGGGGCGTGGGTCATCGTGTCGAGCAAGAGGAGGGGCAGGCCGTGGAGGAGCGGGGAGTGCCCCTTCTGCCCCGGGGCCCCCGAGACCGGCTTCGGCTGGCGCGTGCTGACCCTCGACAACAGGTACCCGGCCCTCAGGCCCGACGCGAGGACCTCTCGCGCCAGCAGGGGCCTCTACGAGGTGAAGCCCGGGTACGGCTACTGCAAGGTCATCGTCGAGTCCCCCCAGCACGAGGGTGACCTCAGCGACCTACCCTTCGACGACCTGAAGCTGTACGTCGGAGAGCTCATCAGGGTCACCAGGGAGCTGTGCGCCGACCCCAACGTCCAGCACGTGATCCCGTTCAGGAACAAGGGCGAGGTGATCGGCGTCTCCCTGACGCACCCCCACAGCCAGGTGTACGCCCTGCCCTTCGTCCCGCCCCGGGTCGCGAGGGAGATGGAGAGCATGAGGAGGCACTGGGAGGAGCGGGGGGAGTGCCTGCTCTGCTCGATCCTGAGGCTGGAGCTCGAGGAGGGGGAGAGGCTGCTCTACGGGAACGGCAGCTTCGTCTCCTTCCTGCCTTTCTTCGCGATGTGGCCCTACGAGGTCCACGTGTACCCGAGGAGGCACTTCGGGTCGCTGTGCGAGATGAGCGCCCAGGAGGTCGAGGACCTGGCCGACGCGCTGAAGGTCATCACGGCGATGTACAACAGCCTCTTCGACTTCAGCCTCCCCTACATGATGGTCTTCCACCAGCGCCCCTGCAGGGTTGAGGCCGAGTACTTCCACTTCCACGTTGAGTTCTACCCGGTGCACAGGGAGAGGGACAAGCTCAAGTACGCAGCGGGCATCGAGTGGGGCGCCTGGACCTTCACCTACGACTCGCTGCCGGAGGAGAAAGCGGCGGAGCTGAGGCAGGCCCTGCTGAGGGGCCTCGCGTCGCTGGGGGCCCGCGGCTACAGGGCTAGGGGCGCCCCCCTGGGCGGGGGAAAGGTTGATTAGCGAACCCCAGAGGGCGCGGGCGTGGAGCCCAGCCGTGCCAGCTACGAGGGGCTGAGGGCGAGGCTCGACGAGGCGATCGCGCTCGTCGAAGCCTGCGGCGAGCAGACGCTCCTGGACGCGCTGAGGAAGCTCACCAGCAGCCACGCCAACCCGCTCCGCGTCTACGTCCTGGGGGAGGAGCTGGTCGTCGCGGCGGAGGCCAACTCCCTGGTCGCCGTCAACCTGAGGGAGGGCAGGGTCAGGTCGTGGGACGACTGGAGGGACAGGATGATGTCGGCCGCCAGAGCGGTGGCGGACGAGGTGGCCAAGAAGCTGCTCACGCTGATCCTCGACAGGGGCGAGGCGGTGCCCCCCTCACTCAGGAGCGAGATGAGCAGAGTGGTGACCTCAATAAGCGCGAGCTCGGACGAGGAGTTCAAGCGGTTGCTGGTGGAGCTGAGGGACTGGCTGGGCCAGCTCGTCCGCTAGCTCCCGGTGATCCCCTCCCGAGCTCGACCAGGAACCTCCGCGCGAGCTCGCTCTTCGGGCTGTTGAAGACCTCGTCGGGAGTCCCCTCCTCGATGATGCGCCCGCCCTCCATCAGGACGATCCTGTCCGCGGCCGCCTCGGCGAAGTCGAGCTCGTGGGTCACGATCAACATCGACCTGCCCTCCTTCGCCACCTCGAAGAGCATCTCGAGGACCTCCCTCCTGAGCTCCGGGTCCAGCGCGGAGGTTGGCTCGTCCAGCAGGAGGAGCACCGGGTCCATCAGGAGGGCCCTGGCGATCGCCACCCTCTGCTGCTGCCCGCCGCTCAACTGGAGCGGGTACCTCTTGGCGTAGTCCTCTAGGCCGAACCTCCGCAGCATCTCCATCGCCCTCCTCTCCGCCTCCTTCCTCGGGACCTTCTTAACGACCTCGAGGGGCAGCGTGAGGTTCCTGAGGACCGTCATGTGGGGGAAGAGGTTGTACTGCTGGAACACGAACCCGGTCTTCGCCCTGACCCTCTTCAGGTCCACGCCGTGGTTGGTGATCTCCTCCCCGTCCAGGACTATCCTGCCCGCGGTGGGCTTCACGAGCATCACGATACACTTGAGCAGCGTGCTCTTGCCCGAGCCGCTGGGCCCCATCACGACCACCTTCTCCCCCTTGCCCACCTCTAGGTCTACGCCCCGCAGCACCTCGACGCCCCTGTAGCCGGCCCTCAGCCCCTCGACCTCCAGCACCGTGCTCATATCAGCCCGCTCACCTCCCTCTCGTACCCGGGGATCCGCAGCTTGGCTTCCAGGACCCTTGCCGCCTGGGACGCGACGGTGCAGACGGCCAGGTATACGAGCGCGACCGCCGCGTAGACCTCGAGCGCCCTGAAGGTGTACGCGACGAGGTACTCGCCCCTCCTGGTCAGCTCGACGACGCCGATCACGGAGGCGAGCGAGCTCTCCTTGATCAGGGTGACGAGCTCGTTCACCAGCGCCGGTATAGCGATCCGGAGGGCCTGGGGCAGGACGACGTACCGGTAGATCTGGAGCGTGCTGAAGCCGAGGGATTCAGCGGAGAGGAACTGAACCTCGGGGATCCCCTTCAGTGCGCTCCTCAGGATCTCGCACTGGTAGGCCGCGCTGTTGAGGCCTATCGCGACGACGCAGGCCGTGTAGGCGTCGAGCCTCAGCCCCAGCGAGGGGAGGCCGAAGTATATCAGGAGGAGCTGGACGAGGAGGGGGGTCCCCCTGAACAATTCAACGTAGCCCCTAGCGAACAGGGAGAGAGGTGGCGGCGCGAAGGCCCGGATGGGCAGTAGGATTATCGCGAGCGCCATCCCGAGAGCGTACGAGCTCAAGCTGATCTGGAGGGTCGCCCAGAGGCCCTTCGCAAGGTCAGGTAGTATGTCCAAAACGAAAGAAAAGCTGTCGCTCAAGGACCTCCACCCTTAGCCTCCCGACTCGAGCCACTTGAGGGTCTCGTTCTCGAAGATCTTGCTCATCTCCCCGGACTCGAGGAGCTGCTCGATGACCTTGTTCACCACGTACTTGAGGTCCCACGCGCCCTGGGGCAGGGCCACGGCGGCCCCGATGCGGCTCCCCCCAGCGTAGAAGACGATCACGAGCTCTGGCATCTTCTTTGTCAGCGCACTGGCTATTGTGTCGCCCAGCACCATGACGTCGATGTCGCCCCTCTTGAGGGCCATCACCATCTCGGGGTAGACCCTGTCGTAGGAGATGATCTGGGCCTTACCGCCCAGAGCGTTCTTCGCCCACTCCTCCTGGATCGTGCCCAGCTGCACTCCGATCTTCTTGCCGACCAAGTCGTCCACGCTCTTGATCTGGTCGGCCTTCTCCTTCAGCGTGACGATGGCGTTGCCCTTGCTGAAGTAGTAGGGTATGGAGAAGTCCACGACCTTCCCCCTCTCGGCGGTCGGAGTCATGTCGGCGAGCACGATGTCGACCTGGCCGTTCTTGAGCGCCTCGATGAGCGCAGCGAACTTCATGTCCTTGATCTCGAGCTTAACCCCCAGCTCCTGCGCGATCTTCTTGGCGATCTCGACATCGATCCCGACGATGTTCCCCTTGCTGTCGACGTACTCGAAGGGAGGCCAGTCGGCCGAGGTGCCCATTACCAGCACCCCCTTCTCCTTGATCTTCTGCACGTAGTTGGGGTTGAGCTTCGACTGGAGGTCATTCACCTTGCTCTGCAGCGCGGAGACGGTGGGTATCGAAGCTACGTACCCTGCTGCAGCCCCCGCCGCGAAAGCTACTACTAGCAGTATTATCGTCTTCTTGTCCATCAGGGGTGCGACCTCGTGCTCTAAAAATCCTTTACGCCACAATCAGTGATTAATAACGCTTCTTTTGTACCACTTGTAACGGTAGAAAACCACATATCCAGCCCGGCACCCCTGTGGGTGTGCGCGCCGAGCGGAGGGGCGCCAGCATCAGCAGGGCCGTGGAGGAGATCCTTGCGCTCAGGCCCCAGCTCCTATCGGCCCTCAGCTCGGGTTTTGTGAACTACTCGGCACTAGCTAGGCTGCTGAGGGACGAAGTCGAGAGGAGGCTGGGTAGGAGGGTGAGGGAGGACAGCATCAAGGTGGCGCTGATAAGGCTCCGCGACCACGTCGCGCGCGCCGTGGCGAGCGAGCCGGTGCTGGAGGTCCTGGCCGGGAGCACGACGTCGCTGATAGACGACGTGGGCCTGGTGACCCTGAGGCTCGGCAGCATCTCGGAGCTCTTCGAGCCCCTCTCCGGGCTGAGCGCGAGGCTGATCCAGATCACGCAGGGGCTCAGGACGGTCACGATAGTCGTCGACTCGAGCGCCCTCGAGAGGCTGCTCGCGAGGATCGAGAGGTCCAGGGTCGAGGAGGTCTACACGGGGCAGGCGGCGGTGGTCGTCGAGAGCCCCAGGAGCATCATCTCGACGCCGGGCGTGATGGCCCACATGACGCTGCTGCTCGCGCTCCACGGGATCAACCTGACGCAGGTGATCTCCACGTACACGGACACCCTCTTCATAGTCCAGCGCGAGAGGGCGGTGGAGGCGTACTCCCTGCTCCGCACGCTCATAGAGAGGGCGAGGGGGGCCGTGAAGGGTTATAGCCAGCCCCCACCGCCGCTCTAGCGTGGCCCAGCCCCTGGTCGAGGAGTACACGTTCGGCCGGATCAAGCTGGGAGGGAGGGTGTACGGGAGGGACCTCGTAGTGACCCCCTCGGGTGTGATCCACCCGTGGTGGAGGAGGGAGGGGCACCTCCTCGCGCTCGACGACCTGAGGGAGGTGCTGGAGGTGGAGGCCGACTGCCTCGTGATAGGGACAGGCTACAGCGGGGCAATGGACGTGCTGGACGAGGTGGTGGAGTACTTCAGGGGGCGCGGCGTCGAGGTCTACGTGGCCGGCACACGCGAGGCCGTGAGGGTTTACAACGAGCTGGTCAAGGCCGGCCGCCGCGTCATCGCGGCGTTTCACCTTACGTGCTGAGCGTTCGGTTAATTACCGCTCCCCCCGCGGGACACCGATGCTGTTCGTAGCCTTCGAGGGCATAGACGGCGCGGGCTTGACCACCCACGCCCGCTTGACAGAGAAGTTCCTGGAGAGCAGGGGCTTCCGGGTGGTCCTCACGAAGGAGCCGACGGACGGGCTGATAGGGGGGCTCATCAGGGCCTGCCTCCGGGGCGAGTGGAGGACGGACCCCATGACGCTCCAGCTGCTCTTCGCGGCGGACAGGTGCCACCACGTCAACACCGTGATACTCCCGGCCCTGAGGGCTGGGAGAGCCGTCGTCACGGACCGCTACGTCTTCTCGAGCCTCGCCTACGGGTCGCTCGACCTGGACTACGAGTGGCTCAAAGTGGTGAACTCGAAGTTCCCCCTCCCCGACGTGACCTTCATCCTCGACATCGACCCGTCCGTGGCGATAGAGAGGATCCGGGGGGACCGCTTCGCGGTGGAGCTCTTCGAGGAGGTGGAGAAGCTGGAGCGCGTCAGGTCCGCCTACCTCAGGATCGCGAGGGAGTTCAGCAACGTCTACATCGTCAAGACCGACGACGAGGTGGGGGAGGTGCAGAGGGAGATAGAGGTGCTGCTGGAGGAGGTGATCAGAAGGAGGATAGGGCCCCCACGGTAGCCTCGTCCAGCCTCTTCACGAGCTCGACGACCAGCTTTACGGCGTTGGCTATGTCGTCCAGGTGCGCTATGCTGACGTGGCTGTGGATGTGCCTCGTGGGCACGCCGATCACGATGCTCGGCCTCCCCGTCTTGTACAGATGGAGGCGGCCGGCGTCCGTGCCGCCCTTCGCCACAACAGTGAGCTGGTACGGGATCTTCGCCTCCTCGGCGACCTCGATCACCAGCTCCTTGAGCCTCTGGTTGGGTATCATGCTCGCGTCGTAAGTGACGATCGTGGGGCCCTTCCCCAGCTTGGCCTGCGCGTCCCGGGGGTCGATGCCCGGCACGTCCCCCGCGATGTCCACCTCGGTGACTATGGCTAGGTCGTGGTCGACGGCCCAGCCGACGGTCGTCGCCCCCCGCAGGCCCACCTCCTCCTGCACGGTCGCCGCCGCGTACAGGGTGTTGGGGTGCTCGATGCCGCTCTCCCTGATGTACCGCATCGCCTCCACTGCGATGAAGGCGCCCAGCCTGTCGTCGAGGGCCTTGCTCATGATCGTCTTGCCCGTGGCGGACACGGTGAAGGGCGAGTAGGGCGCCACGGGGTCGCCGACCCTGATCCCAAGGGCCTTGGCCTCCTCCTCACTCGTGGCTCCCACGTCGATGAACATCTTGTCGATCGTGACCACCCTCTGCCTCTCCTCCGGCGTGAGGAGGTGCGGGGGCTTCGAGGCGATGACCCCCACCACGGGGCCCTTCCTCGTCCTGATCACGACCCTCTGCGAGAGCAGCACCTGGTCGAACCAGCCGCCGACGGGCGCGAAGGTGACGTAGCCCTCCTTCGTGATGCTGGTCACCACGAAGCCCACCTCATCCACGTGCCCCGCCACGAGTACCCGCGGCCTCTCCCTCGACCCCCTCTTGACGAAGATGAGGGAGCCGAGGTTGTCGCGGACGACCTCGTCGGCGAAGGGCCTGCCGTAGTCGTGGAACATCCTCAGAACCTCGTCCTCGAAGCCCGAGGGGCCCACGGCCTCGCAGACCCTCTTCAGGAACTCGAGGGCCCCATCCGTGATCTTATACTCCGACACGCGGGCCCCTCGCACGGGGGCTTGAATACTTTACCCCCACTCGCGGCAGCAGGGATGTTGGGTTGCGGGAGCCCCTCGAGGTGTGAGGGCCGGCCCCGGTACGCGCCTGAGGGGCAGGAGGGCGGCCTTTATTTTCACACGAGTTCGAGGACGTGGAGCTCCTCCACCCGTTCTTAGGGCTCAGCGAGGAGGGGGCCCTCGAGTTCGTTAGGCGCGCCACACCGCGGGGGAGATCATCGCGGCGGTATGCCACGGGCTTCAAGTCCTCATCCCGGCCGGGCTCGTGAGGGGCAGGGGGGTCACCGCTTACAGGGCCTGAGGGACGGCC
>JAGDWA010000042.1:9666-10958 GCA_023269735.1 Thermofilum sp. | reverse complement strand
TCCGGTTGCCACTCGGCCGCCCCCTCAAGGGGCAGGCCTCGGGCCAGCCTCTCAGCCTCCCGTCCCGCCTAAAAACGGCCCCCCGCCCTCCGCGCGAAGGTGGCGGGCGCGCGGGGCTCGCCCCTGGGGGTGCGCCGCCGGCCCTCACTGGAGGAGGGGCGCCAGCGCCTCCCCCCTCCTCGTCGCCTTGTACTCCCTCAGGATCTCCAGCGCCTCCTCCTTCGTGACGCCCAGCGCCTGCCTCACGCGCGCCGCGAGGGGCGTGTCCCTGATGAGCAGGCCCTGCGCGACCTGCGTGACGTTGCTCTTCCTGCTGGACGTGCTGGCGGTCTCGAAGTCGAAGATCACGACCCTCAGCTGGGGCGTGACGAGCACGTGGTCGCCGAGCCTGCTCAGCTCCATGTGGGCCAACCCGACCCTGTCGAGGGCCAGGGCCTGCCTCAGCAGCTCCTTCACGACCGCCCCCAGCTCCTCGAGCGGCGCCGACAGCCCCCACTCCTCCACCGGCCTGCCCTCCACGTACTCCCACACCAGGAAGTTCCTCGAGGCGGCCAGCAGGCGGGGGCCGACGCCGACGCTGTTGGCCAGGCGCAGCCCCTCGGCCTCCTGCAGCAGGGAGGGCCGGTTCGCGTCGAGCCTCCTGACCTTCACCGCCACCGTCCTCCCAGCCCACACACCCTTCACCACGATGCCGACCGTGCCCTTGGCCACCACCCTGACGCCGGCGACCTCCGCCCTCCCCTCGAACGCCAGCCCCTCCACCCCGAGGAGCGAGAGCTCCACGACCCTCCGGAGAGCCTCCCCCCTCGAGAAGGCCGGGTACGTCAGAACGCCCAGCTGCCTCTCAGACAGCCGCCACAGCGGCGTGCTCACTGCCGCCACCCGGGGCCTGCTCGCGCTGGAGCCAGCGCGGCCTCCTCACGAGCCACTCGTACAGGTGCAGCCTGAAGTCCCCGCTGCCGCTCGCCCGGGCCACCTCGCGCCCCACGAGCACCGCGAAGCCCCTTTTGACGCCCTCGGCGATGTGCCCGCCCACGTTGTACGTCCTGAGCAGCTTCTCCAGGGCCTCGGGCGCGCTGCGGATCGTCCGGGGCCTGATCACGACCCACCTGTCCCCCTCCACGTAGGGGCCGGCGACGCAGGCCCCTCCCGCGTACTTCGAGAGGAACCTCTCGTCGTGGTCCGAGTGGACGGGGGGCCCCTCGTGCTTCTCCAGCGGCGGCAGCGTCAGCTGCTCCAGCTCGAAGAGCAGCACGAGCTCGCTGCCGTCGGACCGCGCCGACGTGCTGAAG
>JAGDWA010000042.1:3270-9656 GCA_023269735.1 Thermofilum sp. | reverse complement strand
CTCCTGTAGAGCTCGTCGGCGAGCAGCCGCACCATCTCGGGGTTCAGGACGGCGATGTGGTGGACGTAGCTAAGCGGCCTCGGGTAGCCCCTCCGGTCGGCGAGGGACCGCAGCGTGGCGAGGGCCCTCAGCGCCCGCTTCGCCTGGCCCCAGAGGATGTCCTCGGGCAGCTCCGGGACGCCCATCTTCACCGCCACCACCCCCCTGCCCTCCAGCAGCTCCTCCAGCCCGCTCGGCTCGGGCTCGGGCGGGAAGAAGAAGGCGAGCGACGGCCTCCTCAGGAACTCCCTCGAGGCGGCGATGAACCTCGAGAGGCTCTCCAGCGAGACCGGGCTGGCCACGTTCCTCCGGGGGTCCACGGGGTCCACCACCACCAGCGGCTCCCTGAAGCGCTGAAGGGCCTCCCTCGCGCTCGCGTAGTGACCCTCGATGTCGATGGCGACCCTGTAGGGCCTCCAGCGGGCCGCCGCCCTGATGGTGTCCAAGAAGGATCCGTAGTGGATCGCGAGGAGCTCGATCAGGTAGCCCGAGAAGCCCTCCACCCTGATCTCGGCGCCGTAGACGCCCACGCCCTTCATGAAGCGCTTCAGGAGGCGCGCCTCGCCGGCCAGGCCCGGCCTCTCCCCCAGCCTCTTCACCACGTAGCGGGTGTGGAAGGGCGTCCTGTCGACTGGCGACTTTATCTGCGAGGGGTCGGGGACCCTGTAGGCGGGGACGACGTCAACGTCGCACGCGTCGAGCTTGAGCGTGAGGTAGGGGTGGGAGGCGTACCTCTTGACCCACCCGACGCCAAGCCTGCGCGCGGCAGCCTCCGCCGCTGCGAGAGCCCAAGCCCTCACGTCCTCCAGGCTTACGCTCGGGTCGAAGAGCAGGAAGACGTCCACGTCCACGTCGCCGGGCAGCCACGTGCCCTTGGCGAACGACCCCTCGACCTCGACGGCTGCCTCCACCGACAGCTCCTCGAGGGCCGACCTCAGGGCCCCCCGCACCGCCTCGACGGCCCGCGCTACCCTCTCCCCCTCCTCGGGCGAGGGGGTGACCCTGCGGAGCGCCTCACGGAGCACCTCCTCCAGCCCGCTCATCCCCCTTCGCCGGCCGCTCGTAGAGCGTCGAGTAGACGGGGCCCCGGGGCGTGAGGACGCTCTTCTTCAGCCTGATCCTATCGACGACCATCGAGCCGACCTCCACGTGCGCCGCCTCCTGCAGGAGCCTCGGCAGGTCCCCCACGCCCCCCTTCACCCTGGCGAGCGTGAGGTGGGGCACGAACTCCTCCTCGGGCTTCGGGAGCTTGAGCTTGGAGAGGGCCCCGTTGACCTTGGCGCTGAGCTCCGCCAGCTCCTCCGCCCCCTCCTCCACGCCCACCCACACGACGCGCGGCCTCCGGGCGTCGGGGAAGGCGCCGAGGCCCGCGAAGCGCACCCTGAAGGGGCCGAACTCGACCCCCTCCAGGGCCCTGACTATCCTCTCGACGACGTCCTGGTGGACCTCGCCTATGAACCTCAGGGTCAGGTGGAGGTTCTGGGGCTCCACGAGCTTCAGCTTGGCCCCCGTCGCGACCAGCTGCTCCTGCAGGCTCGCCACCCTCGCGACGATCTGGGGGTCCTCCACGTCCACCGCTACGAAGCACCTGACGAGGCTCACGCGCCTGCGTGCCCCCTCGGCTTAAAGGCTCACCGCTAGCCCTCCAGCGAGCCGGAGTCGAGGAGCCACCTCTCCATCCTCTCGCAGCTGAGGATCTTCGTCAGCTCCCCGCAGGAGATGAGGAGGGGGCAGTAGAAGCAGGGGATCCTGTCCAGCTCGTCGGGGATCTTGGGCATCCCCTTCAGCTTCGGCGTGGGCTTGAGGAGGTACATCTTCCTGCCCCTGTGGACCACCTCCTCGCGCGCCACCAGCCCCATCCTCTCGAGCCGCTTGATGATCCGGCTGCCCTTCCTGCTGTCGATGTTGAGCAGCCGCCAGATGTCCTTCTGCAGTATCCCGGCTTCGCCGGCCGCCGCGACCGCCTCGAGCACGCGCCACTCGAGCTGGCTGCCGCCCCCCTCGCTAAGCTTGAGCTCCCTGCTGTCGTTACGCATAGGGGCCCCTCGCGGGGAGACCTTGGCAAGAGGGCGGGCGCCGAGCTAAAAAAGCTTCTCCCGGCCGGCGGCTAGACGTGCGCCTCGAAGTCGAGCTTCCTCAGCAGATCCTTCACCCTCTTCCTCAGCGTCGTCTCGGTGATCCCGGCCGCCTGCGCGATCTCGTGCCTGCTGGGCCGCCTCCCGTGGATCACGGTGGCGATGTAGAGGGCCGCAGCGGCGCAGCTCCTAGGCGGCTTACCCAGGAGCAGGCGCCCCTCCTCGGCCGTCCTTATGATGTCGGCCGCCATCTTCTGCACCTCCATGCCGAGGCCCAGCTTGCTGGCGATCATCGGGACGTACTTGAGCGGCGAGTCCGCCTTCACCACCACCCTGCCGCCGAGCAGCGTGCGCAGCTCCATGTAGCTCCTGCGAACCTTCCTCACGTCCGCGCTCGTGTACTGGAGGAGCCTCGCCAGCGGGCTGGGCAGGCCGAACTCGCGGCAGGCCAGCAGGACGCAGGCGGCCGCCACCGCGGCCACCGTGCTGCCGCGCAGCAGCCCGTTCTTCTGGGCCAGCCTGAAGAGCCTCTGCGCCTCCTCCCTCACCCCGTGGGGCAGCTGGAGCGCTGCGGTGAGGCGCGAGATCTCTCTGGCCCCCGCCTCCACGCTCCGCGCCTCCTCCACGACCGACGCGTGGAGCGCCGCGAGCCGCGCGAACTCGTAGCGCCTGCCAGCGCCCGAGGGCGGAGGGGGGCCGAGGAGCGTCACCAGCCTGCCCGCCGGCTTGACGGGCTCCGCGCGGGCGCGGGCCAGCCTCTGCTCCTCGTCGTAGGCGCGCCACTCCTGGCCCGTGTCCACGATGGTCTCGACGACCAGCCCGCAGTTCTCGCACTTCACCTCGCCGGTGCAGTGGTCGTGGACGAGCCTCTCGGAGCCGCACGCGGGGCACTTCACCTCCTCCCACCCCTCTTCTTCGCCGCCTCGGTCGCGTAGAGCAGCCTGTCGAGGAGGTACGCGGGGTCGCGGATCCTCGGCGACGTCACCTTCACGACCACGTAGGGCGAGCTCACGGGCCCGATGACGTCGTGGACGACCCCCACGGCGTTGGCGGAGGAGTCGTACACCTGGGCCCCCAGCTTGGGCACCGCCTCCGCCCTCACGACGAGCTTGCCGTCCCGCGTCACCTTGACTACCTTGCCCAGGAGGATCATCCCGGGCCTCAGCGAGGGGGGCGGCATTTTAAGCTGAAGCGCCCAGCGGCGTCACTTTCGGGCAGGCCCCGTAAGGTTATGACGGTCTGATAGCGCTCACGTTAACGCTTTAAAAGCGTGGGCGGCCGGAGGCGCGCATGTCCGAGTTAGAGAGGTTCAAGCTGCAGGAGTTCCTGAAGGAGCTCAGGGGCAAGCAGGGCAGGGGCACGGAGCTCATCTCGCTGTACATACCGGCGGGCAGGCCCCTCAGCGAGGTGATGGAGGTCCTCAGGAGCGAGTACTCCGCCGCCTCCAACATCAAGGACAGGACCACCAGGCACCACGTGCTGGACGCGCTGACGGCCGTCATGCAGCGGTTGAAGCTGTTCAGGACAACCCCGCCCAACGGGCTGGTGGTCTTCGCCGGCTACGTCGCGGGGGACGTGCCGGGCAACGAGAAGCTCGAGGTCTACGTGCTGGAGCCGCCGCAGAGGCTGAACGTGTGGCTGTACCGGTGCGACTCCAGGTTCTACACCGAGATACTGGAGGACATGGTGGCCGTGAAGGGGGCCTACGGCCTGCTCGTCCTCGACGCCGGCGAGGCCGCGTTCGGGATCCTGCGCGGCAAGACGCTGGAGGTGGTCAAGGAGATCGAGTCGGGCGTCCCGCGCAAGCACAGGGCGGGCGGGCAGTCGGCGAGGAGGTTCCAGAGGATAATCGAGCAGCTGACCCACGAGTTCTACAAGCGGGTTGGCGAGTACGCCGAGAAGATCTTCCTTGAGGTCCCCGACCTGAAGGGCATCATCGTCGGAGGCCCCGGCCCCGCCAAGGAGGAGTTCCTGAAGGGCGACTACCTCCACTACCAGCTGAAGCAGAAGGTGCTGGGCGTCTTCGACGTGGGCTACAGCGGCGAGGCGGGGATCTACGAGCTGGTCAACAGGGCCCAGGAGCTGCTCAGGGACGTCCAGTACGTCAGGGAGAGGGAGGCGGTCAACGAGCTGCTCTACAACGTCGCCAGGGAGACCGGCCTCGCCCTCTACGGCGAGGAGGAGGTGAGGAGGGCGCTGCAGGCGCGGGCCGTCAGGACGCTCCTCCTCTCCGAGAGCCTGAAGAAGGACAGGGTGCACTACAGGTGCAGGGCCTGCGGCGACGAGGGGTGGGCCACGGTCGAAGCCGGCCAGCGCGCCTCCTGCCGCAAGTGCGGGTCCCAGGACGTGGAAGAGCTCGAGAGGCTCGCGCTGATCGAGGAGCTCGCCAAGCTAGCCGAGGAGGGGGGCAGCGAGGTCGTCCTCGTCTCGACGGAGACGGGGGAGGGCAAGGAGTTCGCGAGGGTGTTCGGCGGGGTCGCCGCCATACTGAGGTACAAGCTGGCGGAGGCGTGAGGAAGAGGGACCTGGAGATCCTCCTCTCGCGCATCCCGCCCCACCCGAGGCCCAGGGTCGAGCTCGAGCAGTACGCGACGCCGGCCCACCTGGCCGCGCGGATGCTTTGGGTGGCCGCGTACACGTACCGCGACCTGCCGGCCGGCGTGGTGCTGGACCTGGGGGCGGGGACGGGGAGGCTCGGCCTCGGCGCCGCGGTGGTGGGGTCCGAGTACGTCGTGCTGGTGGACGTGGACAGGGGGGCCCTGCGCGTGGCGCTCGAGGCTTCGAGGGAGCTGGGCGTCGACGCCAGGGTCGAGGCCGTGTGCGGCGACGCGACCAGGGTGGCGCTGGCGAGGAGGGCGGACTGCGCGCTCCAGAACCCCCCGTTCGGGGTGCACAGGAGGGGGGCCGACGTGGCCTTCCTCGAGGCGGCCCTATCCCTGTCGAGGCGCGTCTACAGCGTGCACAAGGCCGAGACCGTCAGCTACGTGCTGCGCAGGTGCCGCGAGGCCGGCGCCGAGGCGGAGCCGCTGTTCGAGGACGTCGTGAGGCTGCCCCCCACGATGCCCCACCACTACAAGAGGGAGCACAGGGTCAGGGTCGTGGTGATCAGGGCGGCCCCGCGGTGAGCGGCACCTTTTTCCCACGCGGCCAGCCCGGAGCCCCGATGGGCGAGTACTTCGCGGTCCCCGGCGACGCGCTGGGGGTGATCGAGGAGTACGTCCCGCTGAGGAACGCGTACGAGCGCGACGGCGTCATCAGGACGAAGGTGGTCGGGTGGGCCAAGGCGGACCCGCTGAAGCACGAGGTGGCGGTCGTCGAGGCCAGGCCCGTCGCCGTGCCCAGGGGCGGCGACGTCGTCCACGCAGTGGTCGCCCTGCTCCGGGAGGCGGTGGCGTACGTCGACATCTTCTACAACGAGACTCGCAACGCGCTGTACCCCGTGCCCTTCAGGGGGGTGCTGCACGTGTCCGAGGTCAGCAACGAGAGGCTGAGAGGCCTGGGCGAAGCCTTCGGCTACGGCGACGTGATCAGGGCGCGCGTCCTCTCCGAGAGGCCGCCGTACCACCTGTCGACCAAGGGCGGCGAGTTCGGCCTGATACTGGCCCGCTGCCCCCGCTGCCTGAGCCCCCTGAGGAAGAGGGGCCTCTGGCTCTACTGCCAGAACTGCAGGAGGGTTTATAGGAGGAGGAAGATCTCGCGCCACTACGCGCTGAAATGAGGGCCTCCGGCAAGAAGCGGGTCGTCGCGATCAGGTTCTCCTCCTCGAGCGAGGCCGCCGAGTTCCTTGAGCACGCGCTGCCGCGCATCAGGGGCGCGGCGGTGGAGCAGTCCGGGGCCCACGTGAAAGTGGCGCTCCCGCCCTCCGAGGCGGCCGAGGAGGACTACCGCAGGCTGATGGCGCTGCTGAGGCAGTGGAGGCTCTCGAGGGGGGCCCCTAGGAGGGGCGCCTACAGGCACAGCGTGAGCCTGCTGCTGTCCTCGGCGAAGCTCGAGGTGGCGGTGCCCCCAGCCGCGATCGCCGACGCCCTCTCGCTCATGGGCTACGAAGCGCGGGTGGAGGGGGGCTACCTCGTGACCAGCGCGAGCTTCGAGAAGGCCGTCGAGGTCTCAGAGAGGTTCTCGAGGCTGTACGCTGAGGCCCTCAGGGTGCCCGCGGCCCCCCTCCCCAAGAGGCTGGCGGCGGTCTGGGCCACGGTCAGGGGGTGCGGCGTAGAGGGGGCCTTCGGCGAGCTCGAGAGAGCCGGGCTGGTCAAGCGCGACGCGAGCGGCAGG
>JAGDWA010000042.1:0-3260 GCA_023269735.1 Thermofilum sp. | reverse complement strand
GAGGTGGCTCCGCCGGGGGATCCCTACGCTAGGTACGAGGAGGCGCTCAGGAGGCTGCGCCAGCTAGCGGGTCGTTAGCTTTTTGTCTCCCGCGGGCGCAGCGCCGGGCGTGAGCGAGAGGCCGGAGGTCGTGGTGGTCCGAAGCGAGCCCAACAGGCTGACCCTGAGGATCAGGGGGGAGGACCACACGCTCCTGAACCTCCTCGTCGAGGAGCTGAACAGGGACAGCAGCGTCGCCTTCGCGGCCTACAGGCAGGAGCACCCGCTGACCGGCGAGTACACGCTGACGATCGTCACCGACGGCACGAAGACCCCCCTCCAGGCGCTGGTGGAGGCCGCAGGGAGGGCCAGGGAGGTCTTCGAGAGCATCCTCGAGCAGTGGCGCAAGGCGGTCGGCGGGGGATGAGGGTCGAGGCGTCGCTGAGGGAGCTCGCGGAGCTGGGCGACGCCATCATCAACTTCGTCGCCTCGGCGGCCCTAACGATGAGGGAGGGGAGGCCGCGGGGGGTCAGGGTCCCCGATAAGCTGCTGAGGCGGGCGGCCGCGAGGTCGGGGCTCGGGGGCTGGCTTGACTACGGGCCGGAGGACCTCTTCGAGGCGGCAGCGGCCTACGCGTGGCTGGCGAACCGCGTGACGCTGGAGCGGATGGTGAGGGTCGTCCTGGAGGGCATGGGCTCCGAGGGGCTCGAGGGGGGGCTGGCGGCGCTGGCGGGCCTGCTCAGGGACTGCGACAGGGAGCTCATCGAGCGGGCGGGGGGCCTCAGGCCCGGCGCTTAGCGCCTCACCCCAGCCTTCTTGAGGAGCTCGCCGATCGAGGTGAAGGTCTCGGCCGAGCCCCGCTCCTCCACGGTGATCCTCTCGATCGGGAGGCTGGAGAGCACGTCGTGGGGCGGGCGCGAGCCGAAGGCCGCCTGCCACGGCACCCGCCTGCCGCTGGCGTCGAGAGCCTCAACGAACCTCCCTATCGCCACCATGAAGCGGTAGCCCTTGAACTTCACCGTTATCCTCCTCGGCCCAGCCCTCGCCCAGGCGACCAGCTCCTCCAGCTCCCGGGGGGTTACCGACATCCGGGGCTAACCCCTCCGGCCCCCTTTCAACCTTCCCTGGCGCGCCTCAGCTTCAAGTAGACCTTCCTCGGGGGCTCCCCGACGGCCCCCCTCAGCGTCAGGAGGAGGCCCCCGAACGTGTAGGCCACCAGCCCCTCCCCCCGCTTCAGCAGGACGCCGGACAGGGCTATCTCCCACTCGTCCAGACCCCCCGGCTCCTGCGCGAGCTCCACCTCCACCTCGGCCCCCACGGGGGGCGGGTACCACCCCGCCTCCTCCATGACCCTGACCGGCAGCTCGAGGCGCGCCTCCACGCCCTCCCCGACCATCGTCAGCGCCACCACGTCGGTGTAGTCGTACTTCTCCGCCTGCGAGACCCTCAGCCTCACGTGCCGGGGGTCGACGGCGAGCTTATAACCGTTTGGCCGGCGCGCCTCAGTAAGGTTATTAAAAACGTCCGAGGCGGGGATCCCGGTGAGCCGACTTGGCGTTCGTTGATAGCGCCACCCGTAGGTTCACGGCGGAGTTCAGCTCGCTCGTCGATAAGCACGTCGTCGTCAGAACCACGAACGGCCAGAGCTTCGAGGGCGTCCTGCTGGGCTACGAGACTTCAAGCTACAGCGTCGTGCTCAAGGACGCGAGGACCCCCAGCGGCGAGGTCTTCCCGAGGCTCATCATCTACGGGCACGCGATAGCCGAGATCAGGCTCACCGAGCCCCCGCTCGACATGGAGGAGCTGGCGAAGAGGCTGGAGGAGCTCTTCCCGAAGATGGTGAAGTACGCGCCGGAGGCCCGCGTGATAACGATCATGGACAGGATCAGGGTCACCGAGCGGGGCGTCGAGGGGTCGGGCCCCCTGGCCGAGAGGGTGAGGAGCATCTACGAGAAGTTCGTCGAGGAGTGGCGCGCGAAGCACAGGGCGGCATGAGCGCTGACCACTTCGAGATCGAGGAGGTCGACCTGCTGGGGAGGGTTGGGAGGCTCAGGACGAGGCACGGGACGGTCGAGACGCCAACGCTAGCCCCGGTTGTGGATCCCGGGAGGAACGTGGTCCCGCCCGGCGAGATCGTCGAGCTGGGCTTCAAGCTCCTGATCACCAACGCCTACATCATCAAGAAGCGGTACGGTGAAGTGGCGGCCGAGATGGGGGTGCACGCGCTGCTGGGCGTCTCGACGCCCGTCATGACCGACTCAGGCGCCTACCAGCTGATGGAGTACGGGGAGGTCGAGGTCGGCCCCCGGGAGATCGTGGAGTACCAGGTGAGGCTCGGCAGCGACATAGGGGTCATTCTGGACATCCCGACGAGGCAGGGCGTCTCGCGCGAGACGGTGGTGGCGGAGGTCGAGGAGACCCTGAGGAGGGCCCGCGAGGCCCTGGAGGTGGAGAGGGGCGGGATGCTGCTCGTGGGCCCCGTGCAGGGCGGGCTCTACCTGGACGTGGTGGCGAGGGCCGCGAGGGCCCTGGCGCAGATGGACTTCGACGTGTACGCGGTTGGGGGCCCGGTCCAGCTCATGTCCAACTACAGCTACAGGGACCTCGTGAAGCTGGTGATGACGGCGAAGCTCAACCTGCCGCCCGGCAAGCCGCTCCACCTCTTCGGCGCGGGGAACCCCCACATGCTGGCGCTCGCCGTGGCGATGGGGGCCGACCTGTTCGACTCGGCCTCCTACGCCCTCTACGCGAGGGACGGGAGGTACATGACGCCCTACGGGGTCTTCAGGCTGGAGGAGCTGGGCGACCTGCCCTGCGAGTGCCCCGTCTGCTCGAAGCTCGACGCCGAGGAGTTCAGGAGCCTGCCGGCGCAGGAGAGGGTCGCCAAGCTGGCCCTCCACAACCTCCACGTGCTCAGGGCCGAGCTGAGGAGGATCAGGAACGCCATCAGGGAGGGGAGGCTCTGGGAGCTCGTGGAGCACAGGGCGCGGAGCCACCCCGCGCTCTTCGCCGCGCTGCGGGAGTACGGGAGGTACGCAGCCTTCGTGGAGAGGCACCACTACGTGACGAGGGGGTCCCCCAGCGGCCTCTTCTACTACGACTTGGCGAGCAGGTTGAGGCCGGAGGTCTACCGCCACTTCGAGCGGCTCCGGGGGCGGCTGCCCGCCCCCGAGAGCTTGCTGGCCTACGTCCTGGTGGTCGATGTGGGGGTGAGGCCCGCCACCAGGTTCACGTGGGTGGCCGAGCTGCTCCGCAGGCTCGACTCGGACGCCGAGCTGGGC
>JAGDWA010000063.1:10509-11188 GCA_023269735.1 Thermofilum sp. | reverse complement strand
GTGGAGGTGGGTGGGACGGGAGGGGGCCATCCTCAGGCGGCGGGCTTCCGGGTGCCCGCGGACCGCTTCGAGGGCTTCCTAGCGCTCCTCGAGGGAGCCTTGAGGAGGCAGCTGCAGGCGCAGGCATAATAGCGGGCGGCGCCACGGGCCAGCATGCTCCGAGCGGGGGTCGCTGAGAGGGTCATCACGCCGCCCCTCGGCGTCCCGATGGGGGGCTACGCGGGCAGGCCGGGCCCCGCGAGGGGCGTCCACGACGACCTGCACGCTAGGGCGCTCTACCTGGAGCTGGGCGGCGAGGCCGCGGTGCTGGTCTCGCTGGAGCTCCTCTACCCCGCGCCCGAGCTGGTCGAGGCGGTGAGGGGGGCCGCCCGGAGGGAGCTGGGCGTCCCCGGGGACGCCGTCATGGTGTCTGCCGTCCACACGCACTCGGGCCCCTCGATGCTGGGCCTGGACTCCGAGCTAGACAGGGGCCCCCTCGAGGACTACTGGAGGCTGGTCCCGGCGCTCGTGGCCAGCGCCGTCGTCGAGGCCCGCGAGAGGGCGGCGGGGGTCAGGGTGCGGGCCGGCGCGGGCCGGCTCGACGGCTGGACGGTGAACAGGCGGAGGCCCCAGGGGGGCCCGCTGGACAACGAGGTGCCAGCGCTGCTGTTCGAGGGGGCCGGCGGCCCCGTGGCGGCGG
>JAGDWA010000063.1:0-10499 GCA_023269735.1 Thermofilum sp. | reverse complement strand
GATCAACTTCGCCTGCCACGCCGTCGTGCTCGGCCACAACAACCTGCTGATCTCGGCCGACTACCCCGGGGCGGCCTCCAGGGCCTTCGAGAGGCTGACGGGCGCGAAGGCGCTCTTCCTGACTGGGGCCTGCGGCGACATCAACCCGCTGACGCCTGGGACGCTGATGGAGCGGGTCTACGACCGGACGGTGGGCACGTTCGTCGACGCGGAGGAGATGGGGACGGCCGTCGCCTGCGAGGCCGTCAAGTCGCTGATGGGCCAGAGGCCCCGCGAGGTCGACAGGCTCGCCGCTGCCAGGCGGACCGTGGAGCTGGAGCTCCAGCGGATTCCGGAGGTGCGGCCCGGGGAGGTCGCCGCCCTGGAGGAGGAGCTGAGGAAGGCCCTCGCCGAGGGCAGGCCGGCCGAGCAGCTGCGATGGAAGCTGGGCGTCGCCAGGTGGGCGGCCGAGGTGGCGGCGATGCTGAGGAGGCGCGCGCCCTCCGGGAGGCTCGCGACGGAGGTGCAGGCCATCAGGGTGGGCGGCGCGGCGATCGTGGGTCTGCCGGGCGAGCCCCTCGTCGAGCTGGGGCTCGAGGTGAAGGCCGGCTCGCCGCTGCGGCCCACGCTCGTGGCCGGCTACACCAACGACGCTATCGGCTACGTGCCCACGGACGCGGCCTATGACGAGGGGGGCTACGAGGTCACGCCGCCCGCCTGCGTGGTGGCTAGGGGGTCGGCCGGCAGGCTCGTGCGGGCCGCCCTCTCTCTGCTCGGCGAGCTCTAGGTGCAGCCCCGTGATCAGGGTCCTCCCGCGCGACTACCCCGCGATGCTGCAGGACCACTACGCCAGGCTCTGCCAGGAGATGGACCGCTCGCTGCGGAGGCCCTCGACGCCGGGGGAGTTCGAGAGGTGGGCCCGGGAGGTCAGGGGGAGGCTGTGGGAGGCGATGATGGTCGAGCCCGAGCGGGGCGACCTCAGCGCCCGCGTCGTGTCGCGCGTGAGGAAGCGCGGCTACACCATCGAGAACGTGGTCTTCGAGAGCCGGCCCGGTCTCCTCGTCGCGGGCAACCTCTACCTGCCCGAGGGCGGCGGCCCCCACCCGGCGGTCCTCCAGGTCCACGGCCACTACCCCCACGGCAGGTACGAGCACCACGTCCAGGCCCTGGCCGCCACCCTGGCGAGGGCCGGCATCGCGGTGCTCGCGGTGGACACGGTGGGCTACGGCGACCGCAGGTTCCAGGGTCACCGCGAGGGCGCCTGGCTGCTCGCGGTGGGCATGAGCCTGCCCGGCCTCATCCTCTGGGACAACGTCCGGGCGCTCGACTACCTCACCAGCAGGGAGGACATCGACGCCGAGCGCATCGGCGTGACCGGCAGCTCCGGCGGCGGCAACCAGACGATGTACCTCGCGGCGCTGGACGAGAGGGTCAGGGTGGCGGTGCCCGTCGCCTCGGCCGAGGTCTTCGAGGACCAGGTGGTGTCGGGGAGGTGCTACTGCGAGTGCGTGCCCGGCATGCTCCGCTTCGCGAACGCCAGCGACGTGCTCGCCCTCATCGCCCCCCGGCCGCTGATGATCGTCAGCGGGGTCTACGACGAGGTGTTCCCCGTGCTGAGGGCAAGGCGCGCCTTCCTGCGCGTGAGGAAGGTCTACGAGATGCTGGGCGCGGCGGACAGGCTCGCCTACGTCGAGGTCTACGCTGGCCACGGCTACACCCACGAGATGAGGCTGGCGGCGTACCGGTGGCTGACGAGGTGGCTCAAGGGGGCCGAAGAGCAGCTGAGCGAGGACGGCCTCGAGCTCGAGCCCCCCGAGTCCCCGGCCCTCAGGTGCCTGGCCGGGCCGGCGGGGGAGACGGTGGCCTCGATCTACGCGAGGAGGGCGCGCCAGCTGGCGGCCGGCCGGAGCCTGGGGCCCGAGGAGTGGCTGCAGCTTCTGCCCGAGCTGAGGCGGGCGCTGGTCGAGGATGTCTTCGGCGGGATGCCGGAGGAGCGCGCAGCCGTCGAGCGCCTCGGCAGAGAGAGCGTCGGCGGACTGGAGGTCGAGAGGCTCGCGCTTAGGACGGAGCTCGACGTGGTCGTCCCCGTCGCCGTCGTGCGGGGGGAGGGGGCGGAGGGCGGCCGCTACCTGGTCTACCTCTCCCCCGAGGGAGCCTCCAGCGCCCTCCGGGCGCCCGCGGTGAGGGAGTGGCTGGAGGCGGGGGGCGCGGTGGCGGCAGTGGAGTACAGGGGCAGCGGCCAGACCGCGGGGGACGAGGAGGCGGCCCTGAAGAACTCCATAGTGGTCGGGAGGCACATCCTGGGCTCACGCGTGTTCGACGTGCTGAGGGCCACCGACCTCCTATTCAGGGAGGGGGCAGCGGACGAGGTCCACATCTACGGCGAGCGGGAGGCGGCGGTGGTCGCGCTCTTCGCCGCCGCCCTCGACGAGCGCGTGGCGTCAGCCCGCGCGGTCTCGATGCCCTCCACGCTCCAGTCGGACGCCGGCTTCGCCTACCCCCCCTGGCTCTTCCCGCCCAGGTTGCTTAGGTACGCCGACATCCCCCAGGTCGCTGCGATGGTCGCCCCGAGGCCCCTCACCATCGAGGCGCCGCTGGACCCCCTTGCCAGGCCGCTGTCCCGGGGCGTGGCGGAGGAGGTGTTCAGCTTCACGAGGAGGGTCTACAAGGTGGCGGGCGCGCCCTACAACCTTACGATCGCGGCCCCCGAGGGGGGTTGAGCCATGCCGGGGGCATGGCCGAGCATGCCCAGGGCCTAGGTGGAAGCCCCAGGAGGGCTGCAGGGAAAAATGCCTCGGGCATGCCTTGCAATGCCCCGGGCAGCTACAGCCTGACGTTGCGGAGCCACGGGTACATCTCGAAGAGCCTCTGGATGCTCTTCTCCACCTCCTCGCGCGGGTACTCGTAGGGCTTCAGGACGCCGCTCAGGTACTCGTCGTAGGCCCTGAGGTCCAGCAGGCCGTGGCCGCTGAAGTTGAAGAGTATCACCTTCCTCTCCCCCGCCTTCCTCGCCTCGAGGGCCAGGTCGACGACCGCCTTGATCGCGTGGGCCGTTTCGGGCGCCGGCACGAAGCCCTCGGTCCTCGCGAAGAGCTCGGCGGCCTGAAAGACCTCCACCTGGTTGTACGCGACGCTCTTGAACTCGTTGTGCTTGATCAGGAGGCAGAGGGTGGGTGCCTTGCCGTGGTAGCGCAGCCCCCCGGCGTGGATGGGCGGGGGCACGAAGTCGTGGCCCAGCGTGTACATCGGCAGCAGCGGCGTGAGCCTGGCAGTGTCGCCGTGGTCGTACGTGTAGACGCCCTTCGTAGTCGAGGGGGCCGCGGTGGGCTCGACGGCGATGAACTGCGTGTCACTCGGCGCCTTCCCCGCCTTCTTGTAGTAGTAGAACGGGTAGGCGATGCCGGCGAAGTTGCTCCCACCGCCGATGCAGCCGACCACGTAGTCGGGGAAGCGGTCGAGCTCCTCCAGCTGCTTCGCCGCCTCGAGGCCGATGATCGTCTGGTGCAGGAGGACGTGGTTCAGCACGCTGCCCAGCGAGTACTTGGTCCTCTCGTGGGTCACGGCGTCCTCGATGGCCTCGCTGATCGCGATGCCGAGGCTGCCCGGGTTGTCGGGGTCCTGCTCGAGGACCTTCCTGCCGAAGTTGGTGCGGGTGCTGGGGCTCGGCACGACCTCGGCGCCCCACAGCTGCATGAGGACGCGCCTGTAGGGCTTCTGCTCGTAGCTCACCCGCACCATGTAGATCGTGGCCTTCAGCCCGAACAGGTTGGTTGCGAAGGCGAGCGCGCTGCCCCACTGCCCCGCTCCCGTCTCGGTGGTGAGCCTCTCGACGCCCTCCCTCAGGTTGTAGTACGCCTGCGCGACCGCCGTGTTCGGCTTGTGGGAGCCGGGCGGGCTGATGCCCTCGAACTTGAAGTAGATCTCGGCCGGCGTCTTCAGCGCCCTCTCCAGCCTGTAGGCCCTCATCAGCGGCGTCGGCCTCCAGATCCTGTACGCCTCGAGGACCTCGTCGGGGATGGGGATGAAGCGCTCCGTCGACACCTCCTGCCTTATGATCTCCTTTGGGAAGATGGGCTCGAGATCCTCCGGCTTGACGGGCGTCCCGTCGGGCTTCAGCGGGGGCGGCAGCGGAGCCGGCAGGTCGGGCAGGATGTTGTACCAGTACCGCGGCAGCTCGTCGTCCCCCAGCATCACTTTCTTCTCTGGCATGCAAAGGGGTTCAACGGGCCAGCAAAAGAGCATTTGTTGAACATTTAAATACATTACCTTAAAGGCCCCTGCTGCAGTTACCCTTTAATACCTGGGTGCACCTTTTTGTTCGTGAGGATCCGGGAGGAGATCGAGCGCCACTTCGCGCACAGCGAGGGGCAGGCCCGCGTCGCGATGTTCCTGCTGCGCTGGGGGCTTAGCGTAAAAGCGGCAGGGGCCCAGGCCCCCCGCATCTACCTGGGCGAGTTGCAGGTGCCCTACCGGAGCGTGGCGCGCGCCTGCAGGGTGGATTGGCGCACCGTGAGGGAGGCCGCGCGGCGGATCGCCGAGCACCCCCAGCTGGGCGAGTTCTTCGCTAGGCTCGAGAACGCCGGCCCCTTCTTCCGGGGCGTCACGAAGCTGCTCGGCTACCGCTGCATCGTCGTCGAGACCGCCAAGGACCAGCCGGGCATCCTGGCGTACATCGCGGGGCTGCTGGCGGAGAAGGGCATCAACATCCTCCAGGTGGTCGCGGAGCACCCTCTGATCGTCGACAACCCGAAGCTCTACGTGATCATCGAGAGCGAGGTGCCGGGCGACTTCGTCCCCCGCGCGCTGCAGCACCCGGCGATCAAGAGCGTCACCGTCTACTGAGGAACCTGTCGATGGCTTCGGCGGCCCTGCGGCCGCTGTCCAGCGCCTTCGCCACGTTCGTGCCCCCGCTGGCCACGTCGCCGGCCGCGAAGAGCCCCTCGACCCCAGTCATGTAGTTCTCGTCCACCACGACCCTCCCGTCGCGCCCCAGAGCCACGCCGAGCTCGGCGAGCGAGGGCGGGGGGCTGGGCAGGATGCCAGCCGCCACGATCACCGTGTCGGCCTCGATGACGCGCTCCGTCCCCGGCAGGGGCTTGAGCGGGGCCCCCCTCTCGAGGGTGGGCTCGACGCTCACGACCTTCAGCCCCTCCACCCTGCTCGACCCCACCACCTCGACCGGCAGGGCGGACTCCACGACGCTTATGACGCCCTTCTCTGCCAGCCTCTGGAGCGCCACCGCGGCCGGCGCGACCTTGAGCGGCCTCCTGTAGACCAGGATCGGCTTGATGCCGTAGCTCCTGTGCAGCACCTCGCAGACGTCGAGCCCCGTCAGGCCCGCCCCAACGACCACCGTGCGCTCGCCGGGGGTCGGCGGGGGGGGCCCGTAGCCGAGCCTGTGGAGCATGTAGCTGAACATCCAGTCGACGCCGTAGTGGACGCCGGGCAGCTCTTCCCCCTTCACGCCGAGCTTAACGCTCCTCCACGCGCCGGTCGCGATCAGCACGGCGTCGTACCTCCCGAGCAGCTCCCTGACCGCCCGCCCGACTACCTCGGCTCTCTCGAAGACCACGCCCAGGCCCTCCAGCTCCCTGACGCCGGCCCGCACGAGGTCCTTCCTGAACCTGAAGTCGGGGATCGCGAACATCAGCATGCCGCCGGGCTCCGGGAGCCTGTCGAAGACGCGCACCTCGTGGCCCCTGCACGCCAGCTCCCCGGCGGCCGCAAGGCCGGCCGGCCCGGCCCCCACTACCGCCACCTTCCTCCCCGAGGCTGGCGCCCTCCTCGGGCAGAGGACGAACCGCACGGCCGTGGGTTGGCGCTACCCTATTATATGCTCGCCGCCACAGAGGAGCGTGGACTTCGCGGTGCTCCTCGCCGCCTACGCGGCCCGCGTGGCGCACGCGGTCAGCCTCCTCGACGCCTTCTTGAGCGGGAGCGACGTGGCGCACCTGCGCAGCGCGGCCGATGTGCTGGTGGAGCTGGGGAGCGAGACCTTCGCCGCCCTGGCCCTGTACGGGCAGGCGGTGCTGGCGGCGCTGAGCCTGGACGCTGGGCTGAGGCTGAGGGAGAAGGCGCTGGAGATCGAGGAGAGGGGGTTGAGGACGAGCGACGTCGAGTACGTCGCCGACGTCAGGGACCTGCTCCGCAGGGTCGCCGACTCGATAGAAAGGGGGGAGTACGAGAGGAGCTATTACGAGATGCTAAGCAGGAGGGGCGGCCGCTAGACGCCGTAGAGGCGCTTGAGCAGCTCCTCCTCCCTGTGCGAGATCGTTATCGCGTTGACCGGGCAGTGGGTGATGCAGGCCCTGCACATGACGCACTTATCTTCGTTGACCGGGTACGCCTTCCCCCTCCTGATTATGAAGACCCCGCTGGGGCAGACCTTGTAGCACGTGCCGCAGCCGATGCACCTCTCGTGGTCAACTGTGACGCGCGGCATGGCTCAGCTGGGCAGGACCTCGATGATCTCGTACTGCCTCGTCCCCAGGCCGACCTTCTCGGCCGCCTCGACCTGGATGTACGGGTCCTTCCCGTGGATCTTCAGCCACTTGTTCTCGCCGGGCTTCACGCCGAGCTTCTCCGCGATCGAACCGGGCGTGTTGGGGGCCTCGTCGATCATCTTGAAGGAGGCGTACTCCACAGCGACGATGTCCTCGGAGATCAGGATCCCGATGTCGGGCACGATCGGGATGTCGCTCCACGGGGCGCAGTCGCACATGGGCTGGACGTCCATGACGTAGTTGATGTGGAGAGCCTTGCCCCTCTTGTTCATGAGGACGGCCCTCGCCGCGTCGACCATGCCCTCCTGGAAGGCCCTGCCGACGCTGTCGCGCCGCTCTAGCTGGTGGATCTCGCCCCTCGTTCTGGGACCGGTGCAGCCCATCGCCAGGTTCTTGATCGCGCCGCCGGCGCCGGGGCTCGAGTGCCCCTTCACGTGGGAGAAGTTGATGAGCACGTCTGCGTCGTAGATGTTGCCACCCACCTGCACCTTCTTCAGGTGGTAGGGGTTCGGGAGCTCAACCTCGTAGAGGAAGTTCTCTTTGATGCCGCTCACGGGCAGCAGCACGGCGCCAATCACGTCGAAGCCGAAGCCGTTCTGTATCCCGGAGTACACGTGCCTGATGCCCCACGTGTCGGTGACGAAGGGCACGCCCCCCAGCTCCTTGACGTAGTCGACGAGCAGGCGCACGAAGAGGGGCCTGATGAAGCGGAAGCCACCCACCTCCATCGAGCCCACGTGGACCTTTATCGCCACGATGTTTCCCTTCTCAACGATGCTGGGGAGGGGCGACTGCTCCAGCGCCTTCCTGAACTTGACGGGGAGGCTCCCCTCCCTCGCGCGCCCGCCCTCGCTGGGAGGGGTGAACCTGGCGCTGGCGAAGTATACCTTGCTGACCATGCACCCCCCTAGCCACTGGCATATAAAAGCCCTCTTACCCAGAGTAAAGATTATAGGCCGTAGCCCGCACGCAGCCAGGAGCGGGAGTGGGCATCCCCTACACCCCTGACACCCTAGGCGTCGGCGCCCGCAGGGCGTGGGTGACAATCGCGCTGGTGGCAGCAAACTCCGTCATCTACGTGCTGACCTCCCTCGACAACGGCCTCGTGCAGATCGCTGACCGGTGGCTCTGGTGGGGCGCCTTCATCCCAGCGTACCTGCCGAACTTCAAGCAGTCCTACAGGCTGATCACCTCGATGTTCCTCCACGCCAACCTGCTGCACATCTTCTTCAACATGATCTACCTGTACAACTTCGGCAGGCTCGTCGAGCAGGCCCTGGGCGGCAAGAGGTACCTGGCCCTGTACCTCCTCTCCGGCCTCGCCGCCGAGGTGTTCCACGCGGCGTTCGTGCCGATCGAGGGCCCCCTGACGCTCGCTACCCCTGCAATCGGCGCCTCCGGCGCCATCAGCGGCGTGCTAGGCGCCTACCTACTGCTCTTCCCGGGGAGCAGGCTCTCGATGTGCTTCTTCTTCCTCTACTTCCCGGTCTGCTTCACGGCGAGCGCGGCCGCCTACCTCATCTTCTGGTTCATCATGCAGGTGCTGCAGGGCTACGCGCAGGCGAGCATGGGCGTCGCCGTCTTCGCGCACGCCGGGGGCTTCGTCGCGGGGATGGCCCTGCTGCCGCTCATCCTCGACAGGGAGAGGCACAGGCTCCTGCGGGCGCTCACGGCCAGCCAGAGGGCCTTCAAGTACGTCTTCCTGGGCTCGGCGGGCCTGGGCCCGCTCTCCAAGGCCATCCTGGCTGCCGCGATACTCTCCCTGGTGGCGGGCGGCGCTTACTGCATCGCGGCGGCGCCCACTCTGAGGAGCCCCATCAAGGTGCTCGGCTTCAGCGTCGCCTACTCGGTGTACTGCCCACCGACGGGCGACCTCTGCGACCAGGGGTTCGAGGAGGACGCGGTTGTGCTGGCGCTGGACGGCAGGCCCAGGCTCGCCGCCCAGATCACCACGACCAGCGTGAGGATCGTGTACAACAGGCTTGAGGCCCTGGGCGTGATCTACGACAAGGCGTGGGGCGGCACGACGAGGGAGCTCAACGTGAAGCAGACGGTGCGCGTCATGGGGGTGCCCGTGTCCGTGGACGTGAGGATGGACGCGACGTACGACAGGAGCGGCGTCCTCGACAGGGCCAAGGGGGGCATGAGGACCACGATCCTCTCGTGCACCGCCAGGGCCTGCACCCCGTCGGGGGAGGGCGACTTCGACTTCGAGGTCAGGCCGATCCTGGGGACCGAGGGGGGTACGGAGACCGCGCTGATGGTCGCCTCTCTCTCGGCCGCCGCGATGGCCCTATCCCTGGGCGCCCTCGACGCCGTGCTGCGCAAGGCCGGGGCGCTGGAGATCATCGCTTAGCCGGGATCTCGTAGCGCCTGAACCTCGACGCCCCCAGCTCCGCGCAGAGGGCGACGTTCTCGCCCAGCGGCTCCCCCCAGACGTCGGTGGGCAGCGTCCGGGCGAGGGTGCTCGAAAAGGTGGCTACGAACCTCTCCCCCTCCACGACGTAGAGCTCGCCGTAGGCCCTCAACCGGTCGCTCACCACGTGCCTGACGGCGCCTACTTCCGCGCGGAGCTCCCCCCCGCTCCTCCTCACGAGGAGGGCCGCGGTGTTCGCCATCCCCTTCACGCACCCGGCCCCCTCCAGGTCGCTGTGCAGCTCAGCGAGCGCCGCCCCGAGGTCCCCCTTGCCCTCGACGTACCTCGCCAGCGCGAGCGAGTAGATGAACGAGTCGACGTTGTCGGGCGAGGCCACCGGCCCCACCGCCTTGAGGAGCCGCTCGACGTCCAGGGCGCCGTTCTGGGAGACGAAGAGCACCGAGCCGTCGCGGAGGGGCACCGCGAAGGGGTGGGCGGCGGCGGCCCCCAGCGGCATCCCGGCGCTGGCCTTGCGGGCGTGGGCGACGACCGCCACGGGGAAGGAGAGGGTGGACGCCACGACCTCTAGGAGCGGGTCGGCCCAGATGGGCACCGGGGACCTGTAGTGGATGAGCCTGTCGGCCGACAGCGCCGCCAGGCCCCACCCGTCGCCGTGCTGCGGGCTCCCAGTCAGCTTCTCGAGGAGCGGGTCGCGCTCGGCGGCCCACTTCAGGGCCTTCAGCCACTCCATGACGTTGACCGCCTCAAGCGCCGCCAGGGCGAACAGCCTGCACACCCTTACCCCCCCAGCTCCTCAGCGAACACCCGCTCGAACGCCTCGTACGCCTGCCGGCCGTAGAGGCACACGATGACCCTCTTGAGGCTCCGGGCGCGCAGCGCGTAGTCCCTGAGCACGCCAGCCATCACCCTCGCGCAGCGCTCGTAGGGGTAGCCGAAGGCGCCGGTCGAGATGGCGGGCATGGCGATGCTGCTCAGGCCCAGCTCGTCGGCCTTCTCGAGCGAGCGCCTGATGGCCGAGGCGAGCTTCTCGTCGCCCCCCTCCTCGCCGTACCTGGGGCCCACGGCGTGGATCACGTACCTCGCCTTCAGCCTCCCGGCGGTGGTCACGGCGACGTCGCCGACGGGGACGGGCCCGTGCTCCCTCACCCACCTGTCGCTCTCCTCCTGTATGACGTAGCCCCCCTTCCTCACGATCGCGGCCGCGACGCCCCCGCCGTGCTTGAGGTAAGAGTTGGCCGCGTTGACGATCGCGTCCGCCTCCAGCTCCGTGATGTCGCCCTCGACCAGCTCCACCGTCAGCCTGCCTAGGTTGAACACCCTGCTAGGCATCGGTTGCTGGGGCGCAGCGGTGGTTAAAAAGCGCACCTTGCCCCTGCGGCCCGCGCTAACAATTTTTAGCCAGAAGAGAAAGGGGGCCCCGATGCAGCGTACAGCGAACCTCTCGATCAGCGTTGTCATCCCCTCCTACCGCGGCGGTGGGGGGCTCGTCGAGCTGGTTAGGGACGTCCTGAGGTGCAACGAGCCTCCGCACGAGGTCGTTGTGGTGGTGGACGACCCCGACCCCGCGGCCCTTGAGGAGCTGTCGAGGCTCGACGGCAACGGGCGCCTGAAGCTGCTCGTAAGGGGGGAGAGGCGGGGGA
>JAGDWA010000003.1 GCA_023269735.1 Thermofilum sp. | reverse complement strand
GCTCCCGCCTGCTGGCCCAAAGCCACCGCCCCTCCCGAGCGGCACCCCATTAAATTCGTGTCGGTCCGCGATGGGTAAATAAACCGGCGCCAAGGCATCCCGTGGCCAGCCTGGACGGCGTCGCCTACGGCGTCTTCGGGGGGCTCGGTGAGAGGCTGGGGAAGCTGATCCCCTCCCTTCGCGGCGACGTGGCCTCGGCGGACATGCGCGTGTACCCGGCCGCCTACGCGTCGAGGGTCCTCCTGCTCTCGCTGATCGCCTTCGCCGCCGGCCTCGCGCTCGCCGCGCCCGCGTCGCTCCTGCTCTCCAGGGCCGGGCTCCTCAAACCCCTGCAGGCGGCCGCCCTCGCGTCGCTCGTGCCGCTCGCCGCCGCCGGCGCGACCTTCGCCCTGGGCCTGGCCTACCCGAAGGTCAGGGTCAGCTCCCGCGCCTCGAGCTTCGACCTGGAGACCGCGTACTTCTCGGTGTACGTGACGGTGATGGCGACGGGCGGCATCTCGCCCTACACCAGCTTCGAGAGGCTGGCCAAGGCCCCGGAGACGCTGTTCAGGGAGATCAGGAGGGAGGCGAGGCGCTTCTTCCTGAGGGTGAGGGCGATGGGCGAGGACCCGCTGACCGCCATCGAGGAGAGCGCGCGCAGGGTGCCCCACGAGGGCTACAGGCAGCTCCTCCTGGGCTACGCGGCGACCCTGAGGGCGGGCGGCGACGTGGTCCACTACCTGCAGAGGCAGACCGAGATGATGCTGAGGGAGAGGGTCACCAGGGTCAGGATCGCCGGCGAGAGGGTGGCGATGCTGATCGAGGCCTACATGGCCGCCTCGCTCCTCACGGCGATGACGATGTACGTGATGTACGCCGTCAGCATGGCGATGGCCCAGGCGGGCCTCGGCGTCGCGGGGAGCGAGCTCCAGTTCGTGCTCTTCTCCTACATCCTGATGCCCATGCTCTCCGGGGTCTTCATCTACCTGGCCGACCTGATGCAGCCCAAGTACCCCGTCTACGACACGATGCCGTACCTCGTCTTCTTCTCGGCCGGCCTCCCGACCACGCTCGCCCTCTTCCTCCTCATGGCGCTCCCGTTCATGGTGGGGGGCCCGCTCGCTCAGGTGCTGCGCGCCCAGCCGCTGGCCCAGCTGACCCTGCTGCTCACGAGGGCCCTCGGGCTGGGCAGGGGCTACGAGAGCGGGGTGGGCCTCAGCCTCGCCCTCTCGCTCGGCCTCATCCCCGGCATCGTGGCTGAGGCGCACTCCTCGGCGAAGTTCAGCGGCATTCAGTTCGGCATCACCCGCTTCCTCAGGGACCTGGTCGAGGTGAGGAAGACGGGGATGAGCCCCGAGAAGTGCATCATCGTGCTGAAGGACAGGGACTACGGCCGGTTCACCCCCTACCTGCGCAACATGGCGAAGCAGGTGGGCTGGGGCATCCCGCTCGGCAAGATCTTCGAGACCTTCGCCCGGGGGATGAAGAACTGGTTCGCGCTCATCTCGATGTACCTGCTGGTGGAGAGCATCGAGGTGGGCGGCGGGATGCCCGAGACCCTCGAGGCGCTGGCCAGCTACGCCGAGACCCTGGAGCACATCGAGAGGGAGAAGCGGTCGATGCTGAGGCCCCTGGTCCTCATGCCCTACGTGGGAGCCCTCATAATCACGGTCGTCGTCATCGTCATCATCGCCTTCATGGTCTCGCTCATGAGGTACGCGGGGAAGGCAGTGGTGGAGTCGGAGATGCTCAACATGTTCCTGCCGCCGGTGATCCTCAACAGCTACCTGATGGGGCTGGCGGCGGGCAAGCTCAGCAGCGAGAGGGTCTCGGCCGGCTTCGTGCACGCCCTGCTGCTGACGCTCTCCAACATCGTCGCGATGGTGCTCGGCCCCGCGATCGTCGCCGGGCTCATGCCGAGGCTGTAGTACCGGAAAGCAAGCACCAGCTAGCGTCCCCCTTGCTTTCCGGTACTATAAGTGCAGACCCCTCCATTGGTCTCGAGCGCCGAAGGATTGGGGAGGGCCCCCTGATTGGAGGGGCCGCCTTAATCAGCCTTGGGCGCCCACTGCCTACCTCAGCCGCCTCTCCAACTCCCTCTCGGTGGCCTCGGCGACCTTCCAACCGAGGGGGGTGAGGACCACGATCTTGCGCTGGGGCGTCGCAACGATCCTCACGAGCCCCTTCTCGGCCAGCTGCTTGGCCAGGCCGAGGCTGAGCTTCGAAGTGAGGCCGGTCATCCTGGCGATCACGCTGATCACCTCCGCGCCCCCCGCCGCCTTCAGCACCAGCAGCGCGGCGGCCTGCTTGTCCGTCAGCTCGATGGTGCGCCCCTCCACCTCGATCGGCGGCAGGGGGTGCTGGCGCTTCGGCGGGGGCCCGTCCATGACGTGGCGCTGGGCCCGCCTCCTGACGGCCTCCAGCGCCTCTGCGACGCGCCTGATGGCCAGCGTGAGCTCTCGGAGCTCGTCAAGCTCCTCCACTCCCGACCCCCTCCTCGACGATCCTCCAGAGCCCGGCGAGCTCGGCCTTGCGCCTGATCGCGTCCGCGACCCTGGCGCCCTCCTCCGTCAGCGCGAAGATCCTGGTGCCCCTCACGTTGAAGCCCTCGACGAGGCCCAGCTCCATCAGGCGCCTCACCGCCCTCAGCGCGCCGATGTGGCCGGAGGCGACGAGCTCGACGTCGGAGAGCGTGAGCGCGCCCCACTCGACTAGCCTCATGAGGAGGAGGAGCGCGGCCTCCCTCCACTCCAGCTTGTACCGCTTACCGTCGACCTCAACGTGCAAGCGGGACCCCTGCTCCAGCCCCCCGGCTCTATAAGGCCTCTCCCGCCCAAGCTATTTATTCCTGCTGCGCCGTGGGCCCGGCTCCCGCCTGCCCACCCCGCCCCGCAGCTGCAGGAGGAGGAGGACGAGGAAGGGGTCGGGGTGGTGGTTGCCCCTCACAACCTCTAGCGCGGCTTCCACACCCCTCTCCAGCTCCTTCACCCACTCCGCCGGCGCGCCTAAAGGCCCCATCCTTCCGCTCCACCTTTCTTCAAGGGTATATAAGCTTGCGCTGGGCAGCGCGCGGCCACCCTTCACCTCCTCGAGCTCCCGTCCCATCCCTCACCCCGGGCCGCGCTCGGGCCCCCCTTTAAAACCAGTTTAGTTCAACCCGTCGGCAGGATCCCGGCCTTCCTCGCCATCTCCTCGAGGGCCCTCGCCGCCCTCTCCCCCCGCTCCGTGAGGAGCACTATCACGCTCCTGCCCACGGTCGCCCTCTCGACGAGCCCCTTGCTGGCGAGGTCGTCTATGAGGGAGGCCAGCCTCCCCGGGTCGGCCTCGACCCTCTTCAGCCTGGTGAGGGGGAGGGCCCTGAACCTAGTCCAGCGCAGGGCCAGCAGGACGGCTACCCCCCTCCAGTCCAGCTCGCAGCGCTCGCCGTCGATCTCGATGAGCACCCCCCGATGGGCACCGCACCCCCCTTTGCACCGCCAAATAAAAGCGATTGCGGGGGTTGGGCTCGGCCTAGTACTTCACGACCTTGGTGAGCTTGCTGGGCCTGTCGGGGTCGAGCCCCCTCGCCAGGCTGAGGTGGTAGGCCAGCAGCTGGGCGACCTTGGCGAGCGGGATCGCGTTCGCGTCGCCGCCCACGTCCGGCGTCTCGACCGCGGCCTCGCTGAACTGCCGGGCGCCGGGGCCGACGGCCACCAGGGGGGCCTTGTAGCCCGCGACCCTCTCGAGCGCCTTCCGCGAGGCCTCGAAGCCCTCCGCGGAGGCCGCGTAAGCGAACACCGGCGTAGACTCGCCCACGAGCTGGAGGGGACCGTGGAGGAACTCCCTGACCGCGAAGCCCTCCGCGTGCACCATCGCCGCCTCCTTGAGCTTCAGCGCCGCCTCGAGCGCGATCGGGTAGCCCACGCCCCTGCCGAGGCAGAAGGCGTGCTCTGCCCCCGCCAGGCGCTCAGCGAGCCCCCTCACGCTGCCCTCAGCCCCCAGGGCCTTCCTCGCCGCGTCGGCCGCCGCCTCGACCTCGCCCCACCCCCTGCCGGCGAGCGCGTAGGCCAGCATCAGCGACGCCGCCAGCTGGGCGTCGAAGGTCTTCGTCGCGGTCACCGCCTCCTCCCTCCCTGCCCTCGTGACCACCGCCGCGTCAGCCATGCGCGCCAGCGTGCTGCCGGGCGTGTTCGTGATGGCCACGGTCTTGGCCCCCGCCGCCTTGGCGGCCCGGAAGGCCTCGATCACGTCGCTGCTCTCCCCGGACTGGGAGAAGCCAATGACGAAGTACCTGCCCCTCGGCCTCCACTCGGCGAACTCCGACGCCGGCACGGCCGCCACGCGGAGGTTGGTGTGCTTGGTGAGGAGGTGCTGGAGGAAGAGGCTGGCGTGGAAGCTGGTCCCGCTCCCCACGACGAAGCCCATGGCCCCCTCGAGCCCCTCGAGGAGCGAGGCGGCCGCCCTCACCTCCTCGGCGGCCTCCCTGAGCGTCCTCAGGATGGCGTCGGGCCCCTCGCGCAGCTCCCTGCCCATGAACGCACCCCTCTCCATCGCCCTGCCGTGGGCGGGCTGGTCTAAAACCCTTGTGGGTCGGGCGCAGCTTATTACCCCTCCGGCCCCGGCAGCGCGTGATAGTCGGGCTCGGGGTGGACATCGAGTCGGTCTCCTCGTTCAGGAGGATGAGGCCCGAGGTCTTCGCCCGCGTGGTGGCCAGGGTGCTGACGGAGGAGGAGCGCGCGTACTGCCTCAGCAGGCCCGACCCCTACCCGCACGTCGCAGCGCGCTTCTGCGCCAAGGAGGCCTTCGCGAAGGCCCTGGGCGTGGAGCGCCCCGCGCGCGTCCCGTTCAGGGACGTGGAGGTGGTGGGGAGGCCGCCCAGGCTGAGGGCCAGGGGGGTCGCGGCCGAGCTCCTGGCCGCGAAGGGGGTAAAGAACGTGCACGTTAGCCTGTCCCACACGAGCGAGTACGCCGTGGCGGTGGTCGTGCTGGAGGCCTAGCTACCTCAGCCTGCCCTCCGCCCTCAGCCTCTCGATGACGTACTGGATCGCCTGGCCCACCGTCTGGTTCTTCTCCACGTCCTCGTCGGGCACCTGGATGCCGAAAGTGTCCTCCACCTCCGCGACTAGCTCGATCGTGGTGATGGAGTCGGCGCCCAGGTCCTCGATGAACCTGGTCTCGGGCTTGATCCTGCTGGGGTCTACCCTGTAGATCCTCGCGAGCATCTCCTTGAACTTCCTCTCGACCTCCTCGGCCGTGAAGGCCTTCACGGGGATCCCCCGCGGCGCGGGCAGAAATCCTTTACTCGGCGGGCGCCCCGCCCTTCCTGTAGAACAGCTCGATGTAGTACTCCCTCTCCTCCCTCGTCATCTCGTAGAGGTACTCGAACAGCCTCACCTGCGCCTGGGTCATGCGCCTCCCCCTCCTCGCCATCATCGCCTCCTCGGTCCTCAGCATCCTGCGGAGGCCGGCGCCTTTGCTCAGCTTGCCGTTGACGTACCACGTGAACGAGGGGATGTACTTCGGGGAGAGGTCGGTGGAGAGCACGTTGCACATGACGCCTATGACAGCGCCCGTGTTGAGGAGGGTCCCGATGCTGGTCTTCACGTGGTCGCCGATTATGCTCCCCACCTTTAGGGACCCGGTCCGCACCGGCCTCCCGTTGATGTAGACCACGACCTCGCTGTAGTCGTTCTTCAGGTCGCTGTTCGTGGTGAGGGCCCCCAGGTTGACCCACTCGCCCACGTAGGCGTGGCCCAGGAAGCCGTCGTGGTACTTGTTGCTGTACCCGTGGATTATCGACTCCTCCACCTCGCCCCCCACCCTGCACACGGGGCCCGCGGTGAAGCCCTCCCTCACCTTGGCCCCCGTCATCACGTAGGTGCCCTCGCCTATGCTGCTGGGACCCTGGATGAACGCGAAGGGGTACACGATCGAGCCCTCGTCGATGATAACGGGTCCCCCCTCGGTTTCGATCACCACGTGCGGGTACACCTTGGCCGTCGGTGCGACGTAGACCAGGTCCCTGTCGCCCACGATCTCGAGGCTACCGTGCACCTTGCCGTGGATGCCGCTCCTCCCCAGCCTCTTGAAGTCGTACTTGATCATTTCGGGGTTGGCGAACACGAGGTCCCAGGGCCACTGCGCGAGCTTCGCCTTGACCTCGTCCCTGCCCAGCTCCTCGCTCAGCTTCTTCACCAGCTCGGGGATGGGCAGGTCGCCCACCCTCTTGATCGTCTCCCTCCTCGCGTTGATCAGAACCACCTGCCCACCGCTGACTCCCACGTACTCGTCCTCCAGGTCCACCTCCTCCCCCATGTAGAGCCAGCGCCCGTTCACGAAGAGGGTGTCGTCGGGCTGGCCCAGGCTGTTCACGGAGTAGCCGGGGTACCTCTCCCTCAGCACCTCCTCCAGGTAGCCCCTCGCCGAGAGGCACACCTCCCTCCCCCTCCCGAACGCGTCGATCAGCTTCTCCATGAGGGTCGTCCTACCGCACCGGAGCTCGTAGGTGGCTCGAGTCATCGTGAGCGGGAAGAAGTCCACCGCCTTCTCGTCCTCGAAGAGGCAGAGCTTCATGCCCCTCCCCGCCCTTCCAGCTCGCGCACCTTTTTAAGCGTCTCCTCCGCGATCACCAGCTCCTCGTTCGTGGGGATCACGAGGACCTTCACCCTCGAGTCGTCGCTGCTGATCACCCACCCGTGCGAGGCGGGGTCCTCGTTCCTCGCCTCGTCCAGCTTGACCCCGAGGTTCTCCATGTTCTCGAGGATGAGCTTCCTCACGACCGGCGACCTCTCGCCGATGCCCGCCGTCAGCACGATCGCGTCGGCGCCGTTCATGGCGGCCATGTAGGCCCCGATGTACTTCTTCACCCTGTAGGCGAAGACCCTGAGGGCCCTGGCGGCGGCCGGGTTGCCCCTCCTGTACTCCTCGAGCAGGACCCTCACGTCGTTGCTGATGCCCGAGAGGCCCAGGAGCCCGCTCCTGTAGTTGAGCAAGTCGTAGACCTCGTCCGCGCTCAGCCCCTCCCACTTCATCAGGAAGTAGAACACCGAGGGGTCTATGTCGCCGCACCTCGTCCCCATCACCAGGCCCTCGAGCGGCGTCATCCCCATGCTCGTGTCGACGCACCTCCCGTGCATGACCGCCGCCACGCTGGCCCCGCTGCCCAGGTGGCAGATGATGAGCTTCAGCCTCTCGAGGGGCACGCCGAGGATCTCGGAGGCCCTGCGGGAAACGTAGGTGTAGCTTATCCCGTGGAACCCGTACCTCCTGATGCCGTGCTTGAGGTAGTACTCGTACGGTATCGCGTAGAGGTAGGCGTGCTCCGGCAGCGTGGCGTGGAACGCGGTGTCGAAGACCGCCACGTGCACGGCGCCGCTGAAGACCCTCTTCGCGGCCCTGATCCCCATGAGGTTCGCGGGGTTGTGGAGGGGGGCCATCTTCGCGTACTTCTCGATCACCCCCTCCACCCTCTCGTCGACGACCACGGCCCCCGTGATCTCGCTGCCCCCGTGCACCACCCTGTGCCCCACGCCCCTGATCTCGCTCGGATCGCTGATGACCCCCCTCTCGGGGTCCGAGAGGACCCTCAGGACGTGCCGCATCCCCTCCTCGTGGTCCCTCACCCGCACCTTGTACTCGATGGAGCCCCTCGGGCCCCTGTAGCTCACCGTCGAGATCTCCTCCCCTATCCTCTCGACGCTCCCGCTCGCCACCTCAGTTAGCTGGGCGCCGCTGGCCTCGTAGACGCGGAACTTTATCGTGGAGCTCCCGCTGTTTATTACGAGTACCTTCACGCCCCCTTCACCGCCCCCGCTATCGCGGAGACTATCGCTATGACCCCGACGATGTCCCTGACCGTCGCCCCCCTCGAGAGGTCGCTGGCGGGCTTCGCGAAGCCCTGGAGGATCGGGCCGTAAGCGTTGGCGCCGGCTATCCTCTGCACGAGCTTGTAGGCGATGTTCCCGGAGTTCAGGTCCGGGAATATCAGAATGTTCGCCCTGCCGGCAACGGGGCTCCCGCCCTTGATCTTCCGCCTCGCCACCTCCGGGTCGAGGGCCGCGTCCGCCTGGAGCTCCCCGTCGATTAGGAGCGTGGGGTCCTTCGCTCTCGCCAGCTCGACGGCCTTCACGACCTTGTCGACAAGCGGGTGGGAGGCGCTGCCCTTCGTCGAGAAGGACAGCATCGCGACCCTCGGCTCCCAGCCGAGCAGCCAGCGCGCGCTCCTAGCGGTCGCCACCGCGATGTCTGCGAGCTGCTCGGGGGTCGGGTCCACGTTCACCGCGCAGTCCGCGAAGATCAGGCACCCGTCCTCGCCGCCCCTGTACCCTGGTATCTCCATGAGGAAGAAGCTCGAGGGGGTGGAGATCCCCTCCTGGAACCCGATCACGAGGCTGCACGCCCTGATCACGTTCGCGGTGGTGTTGATGGCCCCCGCCACCATGCCGTCCGCCTCGCCCCTGCGCACCATCATGGCGGCGAAGAAGAGCTCCCTCCTCATCAGCTGCCTGGCCATCCCGATGCGCTCGCTCTCCAGGCCCCTGATGGCCAGGTACTCCTCGGCGTACTCCTCCACCCTCCCCGGCTCGACCTCAACCACCTCGAGACCCTCCATGCTCAGGCCGAGCCTCCCGAAAGTCGCCCTGATCTCCTCCCCCCTCCCCACGAGGACCGGCCGCGCCACCCCGAGCTCGAGGGCCTCGACGGCGGCCCTGGCGATCCGCTCGTCAGTCGGCTCGGGCAGGGCGATCCTCGACCTGAAGCGCCTCGCTCTCTCGAAAACGCGGTCCATTACGCTGCCTCCCTTCTCCACGGGTCCCCGCCCCCCTGGGCCCCTTTAAATGGGTTGTCAGAAAGGCTAAGCCAGCCGGTGCAGCGCCACGGAGGCCAGCATGCTGGCGCCCCAGTAGGCCACGAGGAGGCCCAGCGCGGCCAGCGCGAGCCTGTACGCCCTCGTGTTGAGCTTGGCGAGCGAGCCCGCAGCCGCTACCGCCGTGAGCCACGCGTAGTCGAGCCAGACGTGGGCCGCGTAGAAGGCCAGCAGCTCGGCCGGCCCCCCGGAGACTGCCTCGGCCACCAGGGGGGAGCCGACCCCCAGCCACCACATGATGAAGAAGGGGTTGAAGAGCGAGAGGGCCGCCCCCGTCGCGACCGCCCCCCGGGAGGGGCCTCGGCCAGGGGCCTCCAGCCTGGCGCCCCTGGCGCTGGCGAGGGTGAGGGCGCCGAAGAGCAGCATGAAGAGGCCGCCCGCCACCCCCAGGGCTAGGCGGGAGAGGGGGCTCCTCAGGACCTCCGCCAGCCCGTACGCGATCGCGAGCACCAGCGGCAGCTCGACGACGGTGTGGCCGGCGGCGACGCCGACCCCCGCCCTCCCCCCCCTCCTAGCCCCCAGCGCCGCCGTGGCGGCGGTGAGGGGGCCTGGGGCGAGGGCCCCCGAGGCGCTCACCAGGGCGACCTTGAGCGCGAACGCCGGGTTCATCGGAGGGGTTCAACCCTCGAGCCTTATCAGGCTTTGGGTGCCCGCTATAGGAGCCCCTTTCCCTCAAGGATCTTTACCGCCTCGAGGAAGCCCAGGTAGTAGCCGCTCCCCACCGCGAAGGTGGCCCTCGCCCTCAGCTGGGGAGGGGAGTTGCCGAGCGCCACACTCACCGCCGCCGCATCGAACATGGGCCCGTCGACCTCGCTGTCGCCGATGGCTGCCACGCGCTGGGGGTCGACGCCGAGGATCTCGCACGCCGCGCGGAGCCCCCTCGCCTTGTCGACGCCCCTCCTGTGCACGTGTATCGCCCAGCCGCTGTCGAGCACCTCGAACCCCAGGGGCTCGAAGGCCCTCGCCGCGGCCCTCAGGGCGTCGGCCCTCTCCACGCCCGGCGCCGGGTGGAAGGCCACGTCGACGAACCTGAACAGGTTCTGCCAGCTCTCGACCAGGACCCCCTTCAGCTCCCGCCGGGCCACGTCGAGGATCGCCTGCTTGTCCTCGGGGGGCGCCAGGAGCCTGTAGTCGCCCCGGAACCCGACGACCCCCCCGCACTCCGCCACCGCCAGCCTGGTGACCGGGAGGTAGTAGGCCAGCGTGACCGCCGCCGGGTAGGTGGCGCAGGTCACTATGAGCACCTTCACCCCCCTCTCCCTGAGGCGCTCGAGGACCTCGACGACCTCGTGGTGGATCACGCCCCGCTCGTCCGTGAGCGTCCCGTCCAGGTCCACCGCCAGGCACTCGATCCTCGCCACGCGGGCCCCTGCCGCCTCCAGCCCTTGAAAGGCTTCTCCGGCTCGCCCAGGCCTTTTAGCTTCCGCCCCGGAAGCCGCTTCCGTGCGAGCTGCTGCTCGACCCGAGGGCCGAAGACCTCGGGGAGCGGCCCGTACGACCCTGCAAGCCCCCCTCCAGGGGGCTCAGCGGCCTCCTCCGGGGGTGGAGGGCGCTCGGGGGGACCTAGGGCCTCTCCTCGAAGCGGACCTTCGCCTCCACCGCCTCGCTGCACTGCAGCGCCGAGAGCCGCTCGTTGATCTCCGCGATCAGGGAGGCCATCCTGCGGCGGCTCAGCTCCCTCGTCTCGTGGCCGATCTGGTCCTCCGCCCTCGAGCTCCTCGCGGCGCGGGCGTAGTCGCCCAGCGTCCTGAAGAGGACCCTGACGCCGTGCTCCTCGGGGTGCAGGGCCATCGGAGAGTTCGGGTCGATGGTGTACGGGATCAGCGGGTACACGGCGACCCTCCTCCTGCCCTCCAGCAGCCTCGCGGCGAACTTGGGCACGAGCCTTGCGGTCTCCTCCGTCTCGCCGGGGAGCCCGATCAGGAAGAAGAGCTCCACGACCGCCGCGTACTCCTCGGCCCTGTCGAGGGCCCGCTCGAGCATCGCGTTGGTGAAGTAGCGCTTGGCCCTGAACCGCACCTCCTCGCTGGCGGTCTCGGGGGAGACCGCGATGTCGAGCGCCGCGAAGGCCCTCGAAGCCTCCCTCAGCAGCGGCTCGGCGGGCAGCCTGAAGCTCTCCCAGTAGGCCTTCAGGTCCAGCCCCCTCTCCCGCACCGCGCGCAGGAAGCGCCTCCACCAGCCCTCGCCGAGCACCTGGGGGTCGTGGGTCAGCCTCGCTATCCTGACGCCCCACCGGGCCAGCTCCGCCAGCTCCTCCGCCACGGCCTCGGGGGGCCTCGGCGCCAGCCCCCACCTGCCCGTCGCGCGGGCGTAGCCCTCCCTCGACCCCACGCTGGCCCAGATGCAGTCGAAGACGCAGCCGCTCATCACGCCCGAGAAGGTGTACATGTAC